>NZ_JAVKPR010000003.1:0-260718 GCF_040980905.1 Kocuria sp. CPCC 205235 | reverse complement strand
CCTCGGCGTCTATCCCGGCACCGACGCGCCCGGCCCACGCCCCGCAGCTACCCTCTCAGCTGCGAAGAGCCTCCAAAGTGGTTCTCACGCACGATGTCGCGCAGCGCGACAACCTGCGCGTGGGTCGCCACGACGGCATCATCGCCGTGGTCGAGGCGCTCAAAGGCCAGCCGTTGTTCGGTCACATGACCCTGAACCGTTCCGAGCGCTCGCCGATCGCCGCGCTCGTCACCGACGTGCTGGAACGTTCGGACGTGTAGGTCGCAAGCTTCTTTCGACGCCGACGTCGCCCGTGACCTGTTTGACGCAGGTCACCGGGCGGCGTTTCGTCCTGTGAGCACTCCTGCAGGACAGTAGCTGCTTGCTGGACGGGGAGGTTGATCCATAGGTCTGGCCTGACGTTTGAAAGATTGTTGATGTGATGCTATTCGCTTGTGAAAGTCCGGCGTACTCTAACGTTCACCACCGGGTTTTTGCGTCAGTTCTCAATGGCGAGAAGGCGTGCCCGCTGGTAACGACCGTGCGATGGGGCTGCTATGAACGAGAGCAAGGTATTTGGAGGCGGCGGGTGGTGCATCAACAATAACGCGCAAACGCGCATTAGTCTGCTGTGGCTCGTGGTATTCCCTGGTGTTTCCCACGTGAAAACGAGTAAAGCAGGGTGGATAACCAATGGGTAGTAATAAACAATATGGGTTTTTTGGTTTTGCAATTGCGATGCTCGCTATTGTCATTCTTTCGGCGTTAGCTCTTTCGTCATGGCACTCGTCGGCGGGTCCACTACTCTTATGTGGAGAGGTTTGACACTTCTGATGATGGGGGTGGGGATTGGAGCCCTTAGTATTGTCGTAACGAGAAAGGTTGGGAGTGAGTCAGAAGACGAACAAGGGAATTCATAGATGAGCACCTAATGAAGATGTCTAGTTTTGCTAAATTTCTTCTCTTCATCGCGATCCTGGTACTAGTTTGATGGTGGATGAAGAGTGTATTCCCACTGGTGTCCCTACCACTTTCCCGCTCGGTGCGAATTATTATTGGCGACCCCGTATGATTAATGGAATTATCATGCAATTCTACTATTGCTTTACGGTTAGTGGGAGTGTGTCCCAAATGCGATGGGTGCCAGCACTTTCAGGAGCCTTCATTTCTATGGAAGGTAGGCCCAAATTTCAGGGCTGGGTGCAGTATCGCGCGATTCTCCCATTGAGGGCGGTTAGTGTAGTCTTGCGGAAAGAGAGTACTATGAAATTCAAAAGCCCAATTACGGCTTACTGCAGCGGCTACGTAGTAATGGCAATTATTGTATGCGGGTGGTTACTAGTCTCTGAAGGGGTTGTATTTTCTCTAGCACTTTTCCTTTCGTTCTTATTTTTAAGCTCCCTGACAACATCCCTAATTATGATTTCTGATACGGTTTGGGGAAATCATCTGCGCTGGGTATCAAACGCGTATAAAACTGAGAGTGCGAGCGAGCAAGACATAGAAAAAAATCTCAAGAATGCTCGACGCATATTTATCTGCGTTTGCGTCATCAGTGCGATACTTTCAATCCCTGTTTTTATAGAGACGGGGGACATTTTACAAATATGATGAACAAGCATGGTGCCTGAGTGTAGGGTGTTCAGCAGAAGGCACTTTGACCAAGGTAATGTAAGGCGGTGGTCATGAGAAACAACGGGATGACTATTACGGCGACAATCTTACTTTTAGGGATTGGGGGTCTCGTAATTTGGAGATTTGCGACGACGTCGGACCTAGACGACTTAAGGATTGTATTGCTGTTTATGGGAGTGTCTGCCTTCGTGGGTGCCCTTGTAATTAAGCCTGAAAATTTCTGGGGAAAGAGGATGAGGAGCTACTCCGTATCCATGGGCACTCGAGATTCTCCTCCTAGAAAGTCGAAAGAAGATGTTATGAGGACAAAAAAGATCATGTTTCTCTTATCGGGAGCGTGTGTGTTGTTCGGTATTATGGGGTTCCTGGTTTAGGGTGGAATTGTCTGCTGGAATTTAAATCCTCGTTCGATGGACTCAGGAGTAATCAAGTCAGCAATTTTTTCCATTTGAAGCTATGGGAGGGGGCAGAATGAATGTGAGAATTCTCATCCAGTCAATGTTTTTGTTCTTTACAGCGGTCGCCGTAGGTATTGTGGCATTCATTGTTACGGATGATGGATGGCGCGACGAGCCCTCCATGGCAGTGTGGTTCATGCTTGCCTTCGCCGCTCTGTACTTCGTCATGTTTTTTATCTACCGCAACAATCTCGAAATCAACCGATCAGTAGCCCGCTACTTTTCGAGCACTGGAAAGGGTGCCACGGAGGACGAGGCGATGGAGCTTGTGCGACGCTACTCACCGTTCATGCTCCTCGGGGGAGCAGTCTTCCTGGTTGCCGGAATTGTCGGACTAACGACAGGCTGAGCCATTCCGCTGGGCTGACTGACAACGTGGTAGTTGACCACATGTTGGTCAGCCCAACGGAATCGGCCAAGGTACGTGGTCCGAGACGTCCGTGAGGTTGAAGTCCATGTCGGTGAAGAGGTCGTCGAGTAGGTAGTCGTCCGCGGCCTCGATGCCTAGCTTGTGCCCCTGGCCAGCAAAGGGGCCGTCGAGCACCTTGGAATAGACACACACGCCGGTTGCCGTATCCACGGCAATGCGTGTGGGGCCGGGTGTCAGGGGATGCTCCGGAGTGAAGGGGCGGTAGCGCGTTCGCGGGGTGACGGTCGCGAGCCACACCTTCCGGTTCGCGAAGCGACCTTCCACCACGTCCGTGAGATTGGACGGTCGCTGTTCGGGCAAATTGTTGGGAATGGGCGCGGGGCCCACGCATTCAACCGGATCGAGGACCGCTTGCCAACGGCCACCTCCGAACATGGGATCACCGTAGGCGGCCTCGGGGCGGCGCCAAACCAGGCCTTCGTCGGTGTAGACCGGGGTTACGAGCGCGGGCGGTAGCAGCCAGGACTTGGGCGTGGCGGCAACGTAGAAATCGTCGCGGGACTTCTCGAGCGACGTCGCCGTGTAAAGCAGCTTGCCCTGCAACGTCTCGACGCGCAGATCCGAGGGGCGTCTGAGCCACGCGCGAACCGGAAGGGCTGCTGGCTGATCGTCGCGTTCCATCCAGTACAACGAGAACTGCAGCGTGTCCCACCGCCACGGGGACGACCGGCACAGCGCAGCGAACTGATTGGCCGGTACGGTCACTCGGGCGGGGCGAGAATCCCACGGTGCGCTCATGCCCCCAGTCTAGGAACTCGTACTGCACATCCCCTGAGTTGCCTGGCGCTCGGCGCGGGCGTGCCTAGGATGGAGATCATGATGCAGCCAATGACGGCGAGTGTCGGGGTATTCGTGGGGGAACAGCTTCAAGCGGCCAACGCTTCCGGGTGGCTGGCCGCGGCGACTTGTGCCCTGGGGGTCCTGGTTCTTGCATGCACCGGAGTGTGGTTAGCCGCGACCGACATTCGGTACCACCGACTGCCACGCAAAGTGGTCTGGCCGCTCTATCCCGCCGTCACTGCACTATTGGGGGTCTCTGCGATTCTCGCTGGTGAGCCCGTTCGTTGGTGGTGGATGCTGTGGGGCCTCATGATCATGGGCGGTCTTTTCGTTCTGCTGCGCCTCGTCTACCCGGCAGGCATGGGCCTGGGGGATGTTCGGCTGGCTGGAGTTTTGGGGATCGCCACGGGGTTCGCGTCCGTGGGTCATACGTTCATGGCCATTGCGGTGACCTTTGTCTTGGCGGGTTTGTTCTCTGCAGCGCTCTTGGCTATGCACAAAATCGACATGACCTCGCGCGTCGCTTTCGGTCCCTTCATGCTGGTCGGCAGTTTGGGAGTCTTGGCGTTCGTGTAGCCAGCTCCGGTAGACAAGAACCTCAGGATGCCGACCCAACCAACAGGAGGACTTCCCCGTGGCCACACCCGAATTCATCGTGGAAATGCGCAAGAAGATCGGTCACGACCTGTTGTGGCTGCCCGGTTGCACCGCGGTGGTCATCCACGAGGGCAAGGTGCTGCTCGGTCAGCGATCGGACAACGGTAACTGGGGCCTGATCACGGGCATCGTCGAACCGGGGGAGGATCCGGGCGTTGCCGCCCGGCGCGAATGCCTCGAAGAAACCGGAGTGGACGTCCAGGTCGAAGCGCTCGTGCGGGTCAAGGCCTACGACGTCGTGCGGTTCCCTAACGGGGACATATGCCAGTTCCTGGACCACACCTTCCTTTGCCGTTATGTGAGTGGCGAAGCGCGGGTAGCGGACGACGAATCCTTGATCGTCGGTTGGTATGACTTAGACGATCTGCCGCCCATTCCCGAACATCAGTTGGAACGGTTGCGGGCGGCACAGGAATTCTCGGGGACCACCGACTTCGTGCGCTGAAAATCCCATTACATTCCTCGATCTCATATGAGACGCAGGCTTTGCTCATCTGATATTCTCCGAGTGTGACCCAGCTCTCCCTGCTGCGGTTGGATGCACCCCTCTGGAGGATCTCGTGAGTTCTGACCATGCCGCGGGACAGGCCCGCCCTCTCAAACGTTCGAACCTGGATGCGCTGGACATTCCGGTGCCCGCTTATGACCGTTCCAACGTCACGGTGGGGATCGTGCACTTTGGTGTGGGTGGCTTCCACCGAGCGCATCAGGCCATGTACCTGGATCAATTGATGAACCAGGGAGAGGCCCTCGACTGGGGCATCGCCGGCATGGGTGTGCTGCCCGGAGATGCTCGGATGCAGGAGGTCATGGAGGAACAGGAACACCTCTACACACTGGTCCTCAAGCACCCGGACGGCACTCTTGAACCCCGAGTGATCGGCTCCATTGTTGACTACGTTCTGGCCCCGGCCCAGCCCGAACGGGCCATGGACCTGCTGACCGCGCCCAGCACCCGCATTGTCTCGCTGACCATCACCGAGGGCGGCTACAACTTCAATCAGGCCACGGGTCGATTTGATGAGACCAACCCCGCTGTGGTGCACGATCTTGAGCAAGCCCAAGCGACGGAGAAAGGTTTGTCGGCGGAACCTCCTGCCACCGTCTTCGGGCTGGTTGTGGAGGCACTCGCGCAGCGCAAGGTCGCGGGGATCGAACCTTTCACCGTGATGTCCTGCGACAACATTCAGGGCAACGGGGACATGGCGCGCGAGCAATTTACCGCCTACGCACGATTGCGTGACCCTGCGCTGGCGCAGTGGATCCAGGGCACCGTGCCGTTCCCCAACTCCATGGTCGACCGCATCACCCCGGTCACCACGGACGCAGACCGCGAACTCGTCACGCAGGAGTTCGGCGTCGAGGACGCCTGGCCGGTCGTGTGCGAACCCTTCACGCAGTGGGCGCTGGAAGATTCCTTCGTGTCCGGACGGCCGCCGTTCGAGGAAGTCGGTGTGCAGGTCGTGCCGGACGTGGTGCCCTACGAACTCATGAAGCTTCGCCTGCTCAACGCGAGTCACCAGGCCCTGTGCTACCCCGGCTACCTTGCCGGTTACCGCTACGCGCACGAGGTGTGCCAGGATCCGCTGTTCATCGACTACTTGCTGGCCTACATGGACCGAGAGGCCACACCCACCCTGCAGCCCGTCGAGGGAGTGGACCTCCACGCCTACAAGCGACAGCTGATCGAACGGTTCGCGAACCCCAACGTCCGGGACACCCTGGCACGATTGTCCGCCGAGTCCTCGGACCGGATTCCCAAGTGGCTGGTCCCGGTCATCAAAGAGAACCTGGCAACCGGGGGAGATGTCACGCTCTCCGCCACCATCGTGGCCTCGTGGGCGCGTTACGCGGAAGGAACTGACGAGGACGGCCAGCCGATCGACGTGGTCGATCAACGCAAGGACCGCGTCATGATTGCTGCCGCCCAACACGATGATGACGAACTCGCGTTCATCCGCGATTCAGAACTCTTCGGCGACCTGGTGGAACACCCTGAGTTCACCGAACCGTATCTCGCGGCACTGCGAAGCTTCCGCGGCCAAGGAGCCCGAGCCACGATCCAAGCCGCGGTCAACGGAACCCCCGCCTGACCCGCGGAGTCTCCGAGCGGCGTCGTTACCTCAACTGCTCCTCGTAGCGGCGCCGCAAGGCACCATAGCGCTCGCGGAACTCGCCGATACCCGCGTCGCCGGTGGGCTCCAACTCGCTGTAGATCACGCGGGGCCATTCGGGTTGCTGTCCGGTCGCAACCCACGCGGCTTGGCGCGCGGCGCCCAGCGCCACGTACTCCCAGGAACGTGGAACGCTCACTGCCAGGCCCAGGGTGTCCGGAAGGACACTGCGCAGCGCGTCCGACTTGGCGCCGCCGCCGATCAGAAGCACGCGCTCCACATCCACGTGGATGTCGCGCAGGATATCCAGGCAGTCCGCCAGGGAATTCGCCACGGCCAGGACGGCGGAACGCGCCAAGTTCTCACGCGTGAATGACGCCCGGGTGAGTCCGTCCAGGCGGCCAGTGGCCTCGGGCAGGTTAGGCGTGCGCTCGCCGTCGAAATAGGGGAGCATCGTGAGCCCGCCGGCATCACTGGGGCCGCTGGAAGCCAGCCGCGTAAATTCGTCCAAATCCGCACCCAAGGTCTCGGCCGTGGTGGTCATGACGCGCGCGGCATTGATGGTGCAGAGCAGCGGAAGGTGCTGGCCCGTGGCATCCGCGAATCCCGCGGTGACGCCGGAGCGATCGATCGTGGGCTCGGCGCTGCAGGCGAAGACCGTGCCCGAGGTGCCCACGGAAATGGTGACCTCGCCCGGTTCGAGGTTCAGGCCAAGTGCCGCGGCAGCATTATCACCGGCGCCTGGGCCGACCACGGCGGGAGTCTCGCCGGACCCGCCCCACTTGGAACTCAACGACCCTGCGGTCTCGTGAGCCTCGAGCACCCGCGGCAGTTCCGGAACCGCGCCGAAATACTCCTCGAGCAGCTCGGGGCGGTACCGGTTGTCCGTGGCGTTGAAATAGCCGGTGCCGGAAGCGTCCGAGCGGTCCGTGACGAATTCCCCGCACAGATGCAGCGTGAGCCAATCGTGGGGCAGCATGACCCGGTGCACGCGGGCTGCGGCCTCGGGTTCGTTCTCCCGCAGCCACGCGAGCTTGGCCAGGGTCATGGAACTGATCGGCGCCATGTTCACGGCTTCCATCCACCAATCCAACCCGTGATCGGTCACCATGCGGGCAGCCTGTGGAGCGTTGCGCACGTCGTTCCACAGCAGTGCGTCATGCACGGGCTCACCCTGGGCGTCCACGGCCACCATGCCGTGTTGTTGCCCGGCCACGGATACGCCCACGACGTCGCTGCGCTCGGGCACGCCCGCCGCTCGCCACGCGTTCCTCAGGGCTTCCAGCCACACCCGTGGATCGACACTCGTGCCGTCCGGATGGGGCGCCGTGGCGGTCGAAAGCACCTCTCCGCTCTCCAGTTCCACGACCACTACTTTGCAGGACTGTGTTGAGGAGTCGATCCCCACCACCGTTGCGGGCATACGCTTTTACCTTTCGGACGTCGAGGGGTCAGCCGGCGCTGGCCGGGGTGGGTTCGGGGTGGTCGACGAGTGCGGCCAGTGCGTGGCGCAACGGCTCGTCGCACACAAGGACATTGATGAGCCCCGCCCTCGCGGCGGCATGTACGGCCGGTGCCCGACCGGCGTCGAAGGCGGCGGCCACCGTGGTGCGCGCGTTTCTGATCTGCTCCACCGAGGCCGCGACCACCATGGACTCGACCGGTGAGTCGACCGGCGTGCCATCCGTGGCCAGTAGGTGGCCCGAGATTTCGGCGACGGCGCCCGAGGCGCGGGCCTGCTCTGCGACCTCCGGGTTCACCCTGTTCCAGACGGTGGACAGCTCCGGAGACCAACTACCGATCGCGATCAAGGCCACGTCGAGGCTGTTCGCGCGATCCAGGGTCTGCGCAATTTCTGGGCTCTTCATGAGCGCGGGGGCGTTCTCCACAATGAGCGGTGCCCACAGGGGCCACGCGGACTGGCAGGTCAGGTCGGCCAGGAGCCGGGGAGCTGCCTGGCTGTCTTCGTTGCTGAGTGCCCCGGCCAACTGAATCACCTGATTGTGGGGGAGTGGAGGAAGTTCACGGGTCACGAGTTGGAGGGTGCGCGACCACGAAATGCCCAGCACGTCTCCCGGGTTGACCTGATCCATGAACACCCGGGCCGTCTCTCGGGCGAGGGTGTGGCGGTCCGCGGACCACGGCCCCGTTCCCACGGTGACGACTTTCTCGATGCCCAATGCGTGAGCTAGCTGGGCATCCTGGTCGTTATCCGGGATGGTGATCTCGATGCGGACGATTCCGGTGTCCTGCGCCTCCTGGATGAGGGCGGCCACCTGGAACCGGGACAGGTTCGTTTGTTTGCCGATGGCCACCTTGGATGCGCCGTCCACGAAGTACAGCTGCGCAAGTTGGGCTAAGAGTTTTTGGCGCTCCGGTTGATCACTGGGAGGCCATGGATCGGGTATGGACATTATTCACCGCATCTGAGGGGTCGGCTCTTGATCATCTGAGTCTATATGACTAGCATCACATCTCAGATGTGAATCCAAAGATTCTCACTTGAGAGTAGCTGACGCTAGCTGCGCTCTTCCGACATCAGAACACCGATGACAAGGAACATCATGCGTAACAGCACAGCTGCTCCGGATCGTGTCAGGGGCCGTCATCGCACCGCAGTGCGGCGAGGAGCGTGGTGGCAAGCATTGTTACTCGCTCTCGTCACGGGTTTTGCAATGACCGGTTGCGCCGCATCCGCGGACGAAACCAAGGACGAGATCGTCGTGGCCATCGTGTCCAACCCGCAAATGCAGGACGCCATGGAACTACAGGACGAGTTCGCCAAGGCCCACCCGGACGTGAACGTGAAATTCGTGTCCCTGCCCGAGAACGAGGCCCGCGCCAAGATCACCGCTTCGGTGGCCACCGGTGGTGGTGAATTCGACGTGGTCATGATCTCCAATTACGAGACGCCGATCTGGGCCGAGAACGGCTGGATCGAGAACCTCCAGCCCTACATCGACAAGACCGAGGGCTATGACGATCAGGATTTCATCGGCTCGATCCGTAATGCGTTGAGCTACGAGGACGACATGTACTCGGTGCCCTTCTACGGCGAGTCCTCATTCCTGGTCTATAACGAGGAAATGTTCGAGAAGGCCGGCGTGACCATGCCGGAGAACCCCACCTGGCCGGAGATCAATGAGCTGGCGGCCAAACTGGATGACCCGGACAACGGCGTTTCCGGTATCTGCCTGCGTGGCCTGGCCGGCTGGGGCGAGGTCATGGCACCGCTGAGCACCGTGATGAACACCTACGGCGGCGGCTGGTTCGATGAGGATTGGAATCCGACCCTTACCTCGCCCGAGACCAAGCAGGCCGTCAACGAATACGTGAACCTGGTGCGCGAGCACGGTCAGCCCGGCGCGGCCACCTCCGGGTACGGCGACTGCATCACCCGCTACAGCCAGGGGAATGCCGCCATGTGGTACGACGCCACGGCCATGGTCTCCTCGATCGAGGATCCCGCGTCCTCCACCGTGGCGGGGAAGAACGGCTACGCACCGGCACCCGTCATGGACACCGAGGATGCAGGCTGGCTCTACAGCTGGTCGCTGGCCATCCCCAGCACTTCCGATCACAAGGACGCCGCGTGGGACTTCGTGTCCTGGATGACCAACAAGGAGTACATCAAGCTCGTGGGTGAGCGCTTCGGTTGGGAGCGCGTGCCACCGGGGTCGCGCTACTCGACCTACGAGGTGCCGGAGTACCGCGAGATCTCGCAGGCGTACGCGCAGCCCACCCTGGATGCCATGGACGGTGCGTCGCAGGAATCTTCCATGACTCACCCGGTCCCGTACGAAGGACTTCAGTTCGTGGCCATTCCCGAATTCCAGGATTTGGGCACCCGCGTGGGCCAGCAGATCTCGGCGGCCGTGGCCGGTCAGATCACCGTCGATGAGGCCCTGGAGCAGTCCCAGGCCTATGCAGAACAGGTGGCTCGCACCTATCAGCGTGAGGAAGGCCAGTAACCGCCATGTCTACGTCAACCGGGGCTGCCCGTACTGGCCGCCCGCGCAAATCCCGCGCTCAAGCACCGCGTCGCAGTGACGCGTGGCAGCGGCGCCTCCCGCTCCTGCCGGCCCTGATCTTCACGATCGTTGCCACGCAGATTCCGTTCCTGATCACCATTTGGTACTCGCTGCGTTCCTGGAACCTGTTGAACCCGGCTTCGGACGTGTTCGTCGGGCTGAGCAACTACATCGAGATCTTCGCCGACCGCACGTTCCGGCAAGTCGCGATGAACTCGGTGATCTATACGCTCGGATGCGTGTTGATCGCCATGGTGCTCGGCATCCTGTTCGCCCTGTTGCTGGACCGCAAGTTCCTGGGCCGCGGCGTGGTGCGCACCCTGCTGATCACGCCGTTCCTGATCATGCCGGTGGCGGCATCCACACTGTGGTCGGTGTCCATGTTCAACCCGACCTTCGGCCTGGTGAACTGGTTCCTAGGAATCTTCGGAATCCCGGCCGTGGACTGGACGTCCTCCCACCCCGTGGTCTCCATTTTGATCGCCCTGGTGTGGCAGTGGACGCCGTTCATGATGCTGCTGATCCTGGCGGGGCTCCAGTCCCAGCCCAAGGATGTTCTGGAGGCTGCGCAGATGGACGGTGCGTCATCCCTGCAGACGTTCTTCTTCATCACGCTGCCGCACCTGCGCCGCTACATCGAACTGTCGGTGCTGTTGGGTGCCATCTACGTGGTCAACACGTTCGACCAGATCTACTTGATGACCGCCGGCGGCCCCGGTACCAGTAGCGCCAACTTGCCCTACTACATCTACCAGCGCGCCTTCCTGGGCTTTGACATCGGTCAGGCCGCAGCCATGGGCGTGGTGGTTGTCATCGCGACGATCATCATTGCCAACTTCGCCCTGCGATTGATTTTCAAGGGCTTCATGAGCACGGAGCAGAACTGATGAGCACCACCGTTCAAACACAGACGCCCTCCGTCGAAACCTCGGAGCCGCCCGTCCGTCGCAAGCGCAAAGGAGGCGGCGCGGGCTCCGCGGCGCTCACCTTGTTCACGTGGCTGCTGGCCCTCGGGTTCTTCATGCCCGTCCTGTGGATGGTGCTCACCTCGTTCAAACAAGAGGCCGACGCCGCCTCCAACCCTCCCAAATTCTTCTTCACTCCCACACTGGACTAGTACAAGGCCGTGTTCGAGGCCGGGGCGGGCGGGTACCTGTGGAACTCGGTGATCGCCACGGTCGTGTCCACAATCCTCGTGATCCTGTTGGCCATTCCCGCGGCCTACGCGGTGAGTATTCGGCCCGTGGAGAAGACCAAGGCCGTGCTGTTCTTCTTCATCTCCACCAAGATGCTGCCCGTGGTCGCCGTGATCATGCCGATCTACGTGGTGGCCGGCAAGCTCAAGGTGCTGGACAACATCTGGACCCTGGTGTTACTCTACACGGCCATGAACCTGCCGCTCGCGGTGTGGATGATGCGCTCGTTCTTCCAAGAGGTTCCGCGTGAGGTGCTCGAGGCCGCCCAGATGGACGGTGCGTCGTTGATGACCACCATGCGCGTGGTGCTGATTCCCATGGTGGCTCCGGGCATCGCGTCCACGGCTCTGATCTGCGTGATTTTCGCGTGGAACGAGTTCTTCTTCGCACTCAACCTCACGGCCGCGGATGCAGCCACGGTGCCCATCATGCTGGTGTCCACCATGACCAGTGAGGGTCTCTACTTGGCACGTCTCTCGGCCGCCAGCGTGCTGGCTTCACTGCCCGTGGTGCTCGCTGGTTGGATCGCGCAGAAGCAGCTGGTGCGCGGCCTGTCGATGGGCGCCATCAAGTAGACAACGCCCATCGACCCTGTCAGGGGTTCACGACAGCCTTCAACGCGCCTGGGCGCGTCCCCGTGGTAAGTGCCGCGGCGACGTCGTCCAGGCCGTGTCGTGTGGTGACCAAGGAATCCAAGTCCACAAGGCCCTGTTCGACCATGCGAATGGCCGTGTCCCACGTGTTGGCGTAGCGGAAGATCCCGGTCAGGTGCAGCTGTCGCTCCTGGATCAGGGGCACCGGAAGCCGCAGGGTATCCGCGCCCATGCCGACCAGCACCACGCGGCCTTCGGGTGCCAGGCGCTGCATCCCGGAGAGAATCGCGGGCTCGGCCCCGCTGGCGTCGAGGAGCACGGTGTAGCCGCTTCCGGGGAAGGGCTCATCCGGCGAGGGAGCGTTGTCCGCACGGAAGGTTTCGGTGGCGCCGTAGTTCATGGCCGTTTCCAGACGATCGTCGCGGGTGTCGGTCACCACCACGTCCAGTGCGCCGGCCAAACGGGCGCACTGTGCGGCCAGTAGACCGACAGGGCCGGCGCCGGTCACCAGAACTCGGTCACCCAGGGTGACGCCCGCGGCGCGCACCGCGCTGATGCCCACGGAGAGCGGCTCGAGGAGGGCGGCGGCGTCGTCGGAGAGTGCGTCGGGGACGGGATGTGAGAAGGCGGCGGGGTGGGTCACGTACTCGCAGAACACGCCGTCGATGGGCGGGGTCGCGAAGAAGCGGACGGCTGGATCCAAGTTGTACTGCCCGTGCAGCGTCTGAGGGGAAAACGGCTGCGGGATCCCAGGTTCCAGGGAGACGCGCTGGCCCACGTGACGGTCGGTGACCTCGGAACCAACGGCCACAATGACGCCGGAGGGTTCGTGGCCCAGAATCATGGGCTCTTCAACCACGAAATCACCGATCCGACCGTGCTCGTAGTAGTGCGTATCGGAACCGCAGACGCCCACCGAGGTGACGCGAATCAGCACCTCGTGCGGGCCGGGTTGCGGGGTATCCCGCTGTTGGACCTCCAGTTGATGCGGTGCCAGCAAGACGCTGGCCTTCATGACGGAAGGTACAACGGGAATGTCGGCGGGGCTGGTGAGAGTCACAGTGGTGGCCTTTCGCTCGTCGGTGCCTCGGTGCGCGGAGGTCTAGGAATAAAGGAAACGTCACGCGCCCCCCAAGAGTGCGCGTGACGTTTCGGATCATGGATAAGACATCAGTCCGGGAGGCGCTCGCCTGTGCCGGCGTCGAACAGGTGGACTCGGTCCCCGTTGGTGCTGACCCAAACCGTGGTTTCGGCCGCCGGTGGTTGCCGACCATCCACGCGGATCACGATGGGACTTGCATCCGCTTCTTCGCTGGTTCCGGTATTGGGAACGGTGTCCTCATCGTGACCGGCCACCCCTGCAAAGGGGGTGACATGCTGGTCCGAGCTGTGGTCGAGGTGGCCGTAGACGTACGCGTCTGCTCCGAGCTCCTCCACGATGTCCGCGACAACGGCCAGGCCCTGGCCGTTCTCGGACGGCACCAGGTCCTCAGGGCGAACGCCCACCGTGACCTCCGAGCCGGTGAGGGCTTCCCGGGCGGCGGCGCTGAGGGGCAGCTTGAGGCTACCCAGCTCCACCGCGCCGTCCTCGGTGACGGTGGTGCGGAACAGATTCATGGCGGGGGAGCCGATGAAGCCGGCCACGAATTCGTTGGCCGGGCGGTCGTAGAGTTCGCGGGGCGTATCCACCTGCATGAGCCGCCCGTCCTTGAGCACGGCCACGCGGTCGCCCATGGTCATGGCCTCGGTCTGGTCATGGGTCACGTAGACCGTGGTCACGCCCAGGCGACGGGTGAGGGACGCGATCTGGGTGCGGGTTTGCACACGCAGCTTGGCGTCCAGGTTAGATAGCGGCTCGTCCATGAGGAACACCTGGGGCGAACGCACAATGGCACGGCCCATGGCCACGCGCTGACGCTGGCCGCCGGACAGGGCCTTGGGCTTGCGATCCAGGTACTCGGTGAGGTCCAGGATCTTGGCGGCTTCTTCGATGCGCTTATTGCGCTCGGCCTCTCCCACCTTGGCGATCTTCAACGCGAAACCCATGTTGTCGCGCACGGTCATGTGCGGGTACAGCGCGTAGTTCTGGAAGACCATGGCGATGTCACGATCGCGCGAGGCGGTATCGGTCACCTCGTTGTCACCGATGTGAATGGCACCGCCGGTGACCTCTTCCAGGCCCGCGAGCATGCGCAGGGTGGTGGATTTACCGCAACCGGAGGGGCCCACGAGAACTAAGAACTCGCCGTCGGCGATGTCGAGGCTGAGGTCAGAAACTGAGGGGCGATCGGCCCCGGGATACTGACAGGTGACCCTGTCGTAGCGCACGCTGGACATGTAGTTCCTCTTTCCCGGCAGGCACGTGCCGGACGATCCGTAGGAGAAAAGGACGGCGGGAGTGACCTGCGCCACTCTCATCTGAGATCATAGCGAAACTCATGTGATAACCGCCACCCTTTTCACCACGGAAAAGAGGAACACCTTACGTGAATCAGCCGCGGGGGATGTTGCGCAGGTTGGAACGCGCCATGGACACGGCCTCACCCGCGCCGCCGTTGAAGACCATCTTGGACATGGCCGTGGCGAACCCGAAGACCTGAGCGCTCTCGATGTGCGGCGGGATCGACAGGGCATTGGGATCCGTGATGATTTCCACGACCGACGGGCCCTGGTGTGCGAGCGCCGTGGTGAAGGCGCCCTCCAGATCCTTGGGTTGCTCCACGCGAATGCCCTGCAGACCGGCGGCCTGTGCAATGGCCGCGTAGTTGGTCTGCGGTACGTCCACGCCGAAGTCGGGCATGCCGTCCACGAGCATCTCCAGCTTGACCATACCCAGGGACGAGTTGTTGAACACGACCACGGTTACGGGCAGGTTGTAGGCCGCCAGGGTCAGGATCTCGCCCATCAGCATGGACACGCCACCGTCACCGGAGACCGAAATGACCTGGCGATCCGGGTAAGCCATCTGCGCACCGATGGACTGGGGGAGCGCATTGGCCATGGACCCGTGCAGGTACGAGCCGATCACACGTCGAGTGCCTAACGGGTTGATGTAACGAGCCGTCCACACGTTGCACATGCCGGTGTCCGCCGTGAAAATCGCATTGTCCGAGGCCACCTGATCCAGAATCGAGGCCGCGTATTCGGGGTGAATCGGCGTCATCTTCTCGACCTTGCGCGTGTACGCCCCCACGGCCTTGTTCATGAGCTTGTCGTGCTTGGCCAGGGTCTTCTTGAGGAACGAGCGGTTCTTCTTCCGCTTCAGCTCCGGCAACAGCTTGAGAATGGTGGACTTCACGTCACCATGGACGGGGATGTCCACACCGGTGCGGCGGCCGATCACGGAGGCGTCCGTATCCACCTGGATGGTGGTGACGTCCGGCAGGAACTGGTCGTACGGGAAGTCCGTGCCCAGCATGATCATCACGTCGGCGCCCTTGAGTCCCTCGGCCGCGGCGCCGTAGCCGAGCAGCCCGGTCATGCCCACGTCGAACGGGTTGTCGTACTGGATCTGGTCCTTACCGCGCAGCGAATGCCCGATGGGGGCACCCAGGGTGTCGGCCAGCGCGATCACCTCATCGTGGGCGCCCGCCACGCCGATGCCCGCGAAGATTGCGACGTCCTTGGCGTTGTTCAGGGCGGTCGCCATGCGCTCGATAGTTGCGTCCGAAGGGACGACGGCGCCCGGTTCCGGCACACAGAACGGCCGCGCCTCGGCCTGGGTCTCGGATTCGGCGAGGTCACCCGGCAGGGTCACCACGGCCACACCGGGAACGGTCATGGCGTGCTGAATGGCCGAGCTGACCACGGCCGGGGACTGCTTGGGTGTGCTGATCAGCTCCGAGTACACCGAGCACTCGTTGAACAACCGGTCCGGGTGGGTCTCCTGGAAGTAGGACGATCCGATGTACTGCGACGGGATGTGGGAGGCGATCGCCAAGACCGGGGCTCCGGATCGATTGGCGTCGTAGAGGCCGTTGATCAGGTGCAGGTTTCCCGGTCCGCACGAACCGGCGCACACCGCCAGTTGGCCGGTGAGTTGAGCCTCCGCGCTCGCGGCAAAGGCTGCGGCCTCTTCGTGGCGCACATGAACCCAGTCAATGCCCCCCTTGGCAGATCCGCCGGTACGGCGAACCGCATCCACAATGGGATTCAGGCTGTCGCCCACCACGCCGTAAATGCGCTGGACGCCAGCGTCCATGAGTTGCTGGATGATTTGCTCTGCGAGTTTCACGTATTGCTCCTGCCGAACGGGGGTGACCGTGGCTCGGTCACAAGGTTGCTTCCGATCCAGCATAGGCGGACAGAAACACATCGGGGAGGGGTTTGTGAGGCGCAGGACCGCGCTTGGTGAGGTGAATCACTCCAAGGATGCGTCAAGAAAAACTTGACAGACCACCTCGTGTCAATGTTTCCTTGACACATGACTTGCGAACAGAAAACCAATGCATCCCGCACCCGAGCACACTGGACCGACATCGACTGGGCAGCCATCGACTGGACCGCCGTGAACTGGGCGGAGACTGCTTCACCCCGGATCAACTGGGTTGATTTCTACCGCAGTGCTCCTACCATCAACTTCGCGGGCGGAACCGCCCATCCCGTTCGTGGTACGTCCACCGCGAGTGATACACAGACCACCGCAACCGGGACCGGCGACGAGAACTACGGCGCAGCGGCGTCGTCGTGGACCGCTCAGCGCGAATTTCCCGTGACCGTGTTCGGTATCCGCGAGCCGCAGCCGGGCCCGCGTTGGAAGGCCCTGTTCGACGCGACCTGGCCCGCCTACCGTGCCTTCTACCAGTCCGGCCCGGACGCGCGACCCGAATTGGCAGAAGCCCGCGGCATGCTCGAGAAGTACATGCCCGAGCTGATGCCCACGTGGCGCAAGCTCGTGGAATTGACCGGCAACGACGACGTCGCGGCGCGCTTCCTGACCATGTGGAACTTCCCCGCGTTCGCACCGGCGTGCTCGCAGGCCGCCCTCACCGGCGAGGAGACCTCGCTGACCCGCAACTACGACTACGTCCCGAGCCTGTGGGAAGCCACCGTGTACTCGAGCGAGTTCACCGGGCGCAAGGTCATCGGCACCGGTGACTGCCTGTGGGGCCTGCTGGACGGCATAAACGACGCCGGTCTGGCCGTGTCCCTGACGTTCGGCGGCCGCCCTGGATCGGGCCCGGGCTTCGCGGTCCCGATCGTGATCCGCTACCTGCTGGAAGTGGCCGAAACCGCCGAACAGGCACGCGAGCTGCTGCGGGACCTGCCGGTCTCCATGTCCTACAACATCACGGTGGTGGACACTTCCGGCGACAAGTTCACCGCGTTCGTGGCGCCGGGCCAGCCGGCCGAGTTCTTCGACGCCTGCACCGCGACCAACCACCGCGGCAAGGAGCCCGAGTACCCCGCCAAGGCCGCACAGTTCTTCTCCAAGGAGCGTCTCGAGCACTTGGACCGCACGGTGGAAACCGAGATCACCGCGGACGAGATGCGCGATCAGTTCCTCACGGATCCGCTCTACCAAGACAACTTCTCCGGCGGCTTCGGCACGCTGTTCACCGCTCACTACCGCCCGGACAAGGGACACGTTGAGTACCGCTGGCCCGGTGTGTCCTGGAAGCGCGGTTTCGAGGACGCGGACGACACCCTGGACGTCGTACTGGTGGGCCGCTGAGTCTCGGTGGGATGATGGTCACGTGAGTACCGAAATTCCTGAACCCAGTGACGGACCGACTCCCGTGGCCCAGCTGGAGAGCGCGGCCATGGAGGTCGTGCGCCAGCTCGCCGCCAGCGGTGACCCGGAAGCGTTCCAGGCGCTCCTGCGCTTGAGCGGAACCGTGGGTGAGTCCCTCGGGATCAGCGCGCGCAACGTTGCGGCGGCGTCGTCGTGGACCGCCGTGGCCGGTGCGGCCGGGACTTCCCGGCAAGCGGCCTGGTCCCGCTGGAAAGCCTGACCTATCCCTTAAAAGCTTTGGCCCCGCACGGTGCGTGCGGGGCCGAAGCTTTTAACCTGAGAGCCGGTGATCGGCGACTAGGACCGATCAGTGGTTGGCTCAGTAGTTACCGGTCATGGTGGTGACGTCCAGAGCCTTGTCCAGCTGCTCCTCGGTGAGCTTGTCGCCGTCCACGTAGCCGAGCTCGATGGTGGCCTCGCGCACCGTGACCTTGTTGGCCACGGCGTGCTTGGCGATCTTGGCCGCGGCCTCGTAACCGATGGCCTTGTTGAGCGGGGTCACGATGGACGGAGAAGCTTCAGCCAGGAAGGTGCAGCGTTCCTCGTTGGCGACCAGGCCGTCAACCATCTTCTCCGCGGCAACGCGGGAGATGTTGGCGAGCAGGCGGATGGACTCGAGCAGGTTGGCGGCCATCACGGGGATGCCCACGTTGAGCTCGAACGCGCCGTTGGTGGAGGACAGTGCCACGGTGGTGTCGTTGCCGATGACCTGGGCGGAGACCTGGATGGCGGCCTCGCAGATCACGGGGTTGACCTTGCCCGGCATGATGGAGGAACCCGGCTGCAGGTCGGGGATGTGCAGCTCGCCCAGACCGGTGTTGGGACCGGATCCCATCCAGCGGATGTCGTTCATGAACTTCATGTAGGAGTACGCGATGTTGCGCAGCTGCCCGGAAGCCTCGACCAGACCGTCACGGTTGGCCTGGGCCTCGAAGTGGTTGCGGGCCTCGGTGATCGGCAGGCCGGTTTCTTCGGCCAGCAGCTCGATCACGCGGGCGGAGAAACCGTCCGGGGTGTTGATGCCGGTGCCCACGGCGGTGCCGCCCAAGGGAACCTCGGCCACGCGGGGCAGGGAAGCGTCGATGCGCTCGATGCCGTAGCGGACCTGTGCTGCGTATCCACCGAACTCCTGACCCAGGGTCACCGGGGTGGCGTCCATCAAGTGTGTACGGCCGGACTTCACGATGTTCTTGAACTCTTCGGCCTTCTTCTCCAAGGAGGTAGCGAGCACATCCATGGCGGGCTTGAGGTCGTTGATCAGCGCGTTGGTCACGGCCACGTGCACGGAGGTGGGGAACACGTCGTTGGAGGACTGCGAGGCGTTGACGTGGTCGTTGGGGTGGACCTCCACGCCCTCGGACTCCAGCGAACGGGAGGCCAGGGTTGCCAGGACCTCGTTGGTGTTCATGTTGGAAGAGGTTCCGGAACCGGTCTGGAACACGTCGATGGGGAAGTTCTCGTCGTAGTCACCGGAGGCGACGGCGTCAGCGGCGTCGCGAATGGCCTGAGCGCGCTGGGCGTCCAGGACACCCAGTTCCTCGTTGGCGGTGGCTGCGGCCTTCTTTACCTGGGCGAGCGCCTTGATGTGCTGGCGCTCCAGGGTAGAGCCGGAGATGGGGAAGTTTTCCACGGCACGCTGGGTCTGGGCGCGGTACAGGGCGTTCTTGGGAACGCGGACCTCACCCATGGTGTCGTGCTCAATGCGGTACTCAGTATTTTCTGCCATGACCCCTAGCTTATGCGCTCGGATCGGGGCCGGGCTGACGGTGGCGTGCCGTGACACGCCACCTTGCCGTGCAGAATCGAGTGCGCTGTCAGCCGCGCTCCGGGAACCACGGGCCGTGGCCGTAGACGAGTTCGGCCTTGCCGGCATCCAGGTGATAGAACACGCCGATCACTGCGGCGTCACCCTTGGAGACGGCCGCCGCGATCGAACGGGACTGGTCCAACATGCGGGCGGCAGTCTGCTTGGTGTGCTCCACGACCATGTCGGAGAGGGTGTCCAGACCCTTGCGCTTGGACTCCAGGACGGAAGGCGTGATGCGCTCCACCAGGTCGCGCTGGAAGCCGCGCGGTAGCTCGCCGGAGTCGACGGCGTTCTTGGTCGCCGTCACGGCGCCGCACGAGTCGTGGCCGAGCACCATGATCAGGGGAGTGCCCAGCACATCGATGGCGTACTCGAGCGTCCCCAGCACCGCATTGTCGATGACCTGCCCGGCGGTGCGGATCACGAACGCGTCACCCAGGCCCAGGTCGAAGATGATTTCCGCGGCCAGCCGGGAGTCCGAGCAGCCGAAAATCACGGCGAACGGCTTCTGTTTATGCTCCAGTTCCTTACGGCGCTGCGCATCCTGGTGGGGATGCAGGGTCTCACCTGCGATGAACCGCTCGTTGCCGTCCTTCAATCGCTGCCAAGCATCCTGCGGCGTCTTGGGCATGCTGGTCGGCTTGTCGGCGTCGCTGATCTTCGGTTGGATCTTTTCGCTCACGGTGGCTCCCGGTTCGACTCACGGTTGGTGCGTCACGGGAGCGTGTCCCGGTGGCGCGTTCCTAGCGTAAACCTCTAGGTGTTGTGCGACGTGCCGCGCATGAACATCTGGGCCAGCGAATCCCGAGCGCAAACAAATATGGCAGTCGTTCGTAGTAAAAACCGCACTTCGCGTGCGAACCACTACCCCAGATGCCGGGAGACCAACAATGTGTGCGAACCTCTGCCCGAGATGCAGGCAGCGCCGCGGATTCTGCGAACCTCTACCTCAGATGTGCCGCTCCATGATGCGGGCGAGGTGTGAGCTCAGCGCCCCTCGGCCAGCGCCTTCGCAACGTGCTCGAATTCGCCCTCGGTCGCCTTGCCCGTAAGGATCACGGTGGAATCATCGAGTTCGCCGACCCACGCGGTGAATTCTTCCTGCTTACCCGAGGGGTCACGGTGGTGAATGTCCCACGAGATGCCACCCACGTTCTTCTGCCCGGTCGCGGGAATCAGTTCTGTGCGCTGGGCCAACCATGTGGGGTTGGACTCGGCCGTCTGCACCATTTCGACCAACCGGTAATTGGGGGAGAGGTAGCCAACGCTCCAGAGGGGAACGCCTTCTTGAGAGTTGGCCTGCCAGCGCGCGTAGTTGGCGGTCCAGTCGTCGCCAAGTTCGGGCGCAGCCGGAGTGAACTCCGCTTGCTCCGCTACGAAGCCCGCTTCCTCGGAAACGTTCACATCCGCGCGGTAGGGCTGAGCATCAGGCTTAGGAGCGAGCCACAAGAACGGCAGGATGAGCATGAGCAGCACCGCCATGGAGATGATCATGCCGCGGATGGGTGCGTTGATTTTGGCCGCCTGCTTGGTGGTGATCTGGGGCAGCGGGGCGCCTTCCTCCGGGGTTGCGGAGGTGACCTGAGGCTCGTCAGGTTTGCGGGGCGGCGTCGTAGCTGAATCACTCACCCCTCTATTGTGCCGTGCCGTGACATACCCGCCCAATCGGACAAGGCCGGGGATATGCTGGAAACGCACGCAAGGCTTGTGTGCTCGCCCACGAACACGTGCGTCGCGAGATTCACGAGCGCAGCTGACTCGAAGGTGAGGAACATGGCGACTCAAACAACCGCAGGTAGCGCTTCAGGTAACGCGGCGGACCGAAATCTGGCTCTGGAACTGGTCCGCGTTACGGAGGCTGCCGCAATTGCCGGTGGTCACTGGGTTGGCGCGGGTGACAAGAACCGAGCGGACGGCGCGGCAGTGGACGCCATGCGTTCGTTCCTGTCCACGGTGAGCTTCAACGGAACCGTGGTGATCGGTGAGGGCGAGAAGGACGAAGCCCCCATGCTGTACAACGGCGAGCAGGTGGGTGACGGGCACGGCCCCGCTTCGGATGTGGCCGTTGACCCCATTGACGGAACCCGGCTCACCGCTCTGGGCATGAACAACGCCCTGGCCGTGATTGCCGTGGCGGACGGCGGTTCGATGTTCGACCCCTCCGCCGTGTTCTACATGGACAAGCTCGTGGTCGGCCCGGAAGCCGCTGACATGGTGGACCTGCGTCTGCCTGTCAAGCAGAACCTTCACCTCGTGGCCAAGGCCCGCGGCGTGAAAACCAACCAGCTCACGGTGTGCGTGCTGGACCGTCCCCGTCACCAGGGTCTCGTGGACGAAATCCGCGCGACCGGTGCCCGTACGCGCATGATTCTCGACGGCGACGTCGCCGGCGCTATCGCTGCGTGCCGCGAGGGAACCGGCGTGGACGTGATGATGGGCATCGGCGGTACGCCGGAAGGCATCGTGACCGCGTGTGCAGTCAAGGCCACGGGTGGTGTGATCCAGGGTCGCCTGGCTCCCACCGATGAGGCCGAGCGCGAGAAGGCAGCCGAAGCGGGCCTGGACGTTGACCGCATCTTGACCACGGACGAACTGGTGACCTCGGACAACTGCTTCTTCGCAGCAACCGGTATCACGGACGGCGATCTGCTGCGGGGTGTGCGTTACCGCGGGCCCAGGATCACCACCCAGTCCATCGTGATGCGTTCCAAGTCCGGCACCGTGCGCATGGTCGAAGCCGAGCACGTGGCCAAGAAGTGGGAGAAGTACGAGCGCGGCAACAACTGATCCACTGGCCTCTTTGAAGTCATTGAATACTCGCGCGTGATTGCCCCACGGGGTGGTCACGCGCGAGTGCTGTCCACAGCTAAGCTGTATGACGGTGTGCTGGGGACTAACGAAAGGACGCACCGTGTCATTGAGCGTGAACCCGTGTGACAACCGGAAGACGTGGGACGCCAGGGTTCGCGTGACCGGCGGAAATCCCCAGCTGCTGTGGGGTATCGGCGAGGCAGAAGCCCTCAGCGATGAGCAGATCAGCGTGGAACGCGTGATGGTGAACCGCGCCAATCAAACGATCGGCTACGGCCAGCTCCTGATCTACCCCGAAGACAAGCACACGGTGGTGGACGCTCGATCATTGCACGTGAAGAGTCCCCACGAACTCGTCAAGGTGCTGGGTGCGCTTCAGGACTACGCCCGCGAGAAGCACGACGGTGCGGTCCTTCGCATCAGCCCGGACACAGCGGTCAACCCGCAGCTGCTTTCCGACCTTGAAGAGGCGGGCTATCGCCGTCGGGACAAGATCCGCAAGGGTGAGGCCGGCCCCCGCGAACTGATCGTGCGTCTGGGCGAAACCGAGAGCGACCTGTCGAAGCGTCTCTCCAGCGGGACCCTCGAACGTTGCCGTGCCGGACTCAAGGTCGCCGGCGTGAAGGTTCGCCGCGTTTCCGCCAACACTCAGAGCTTGGCCAACGTAGGCCTGCGCACCGCTCACATCGATGATCTGCTCAAGGCTGTGGGCCAGGACTCCGTGTTCCTGGTGGCCACCGAACAGGCCGAGGGTGAGCAGGAAACTGCACTTGGCTACCTGTGGTTCGTGCACACCGGCGAATCCGCATTGCTCTACCGCGTGGGCTTCACTGATCGCGCCCGCCAGTTGGGTGTGGACGACGCTCTCTTGCTCACCGGTCTGGTGCAGCTCCAGCAGCGCCGCGTCCACAATGTGGTGGCCGGCGATCCGGATTCCGAGAACGCGTCCGTGGTTCTGCGCGAGCTCGCCGAGGAGCAGCGTGAGATCCTGGGCGTGTGGGAGTACCCACTGGTCAGCGCCTATCAATTGGCTGGCCGCGCCGAGAAGACCAGGCACAAGATTTTCGGAGAGCGCCCGCCCAGGAAGAAGCGCCGCTTCAAGGTTCTTTCGGCGCAGCCCGCTCGCGAGGATGATCCCACCGCGCCCGAGACCGGTTCCCTCGCGGCGCAAGATGCCAATAGCGCCGTCGACGCCGATCCGGACCTCGCTCGCCAGCCCGCCGCACCCAAGCAGAAGAAACAGCCGAAGTCGGCCAAGCCTGCGGCGTCGGTTTCCGAACCCTCAGGTGACGCGGCGACCGACACCGCTGACACGACCGAGCAGCCAGCGAAAGACAAGAAGTCACGTAGCCTGCCCAAAGTCACGGTCCCCAAGGTGTCCATGCCCACGCGCCCATCCTTCATGAAAAAGGACGACGCCGACGACGCCGCCTCGAGTGCCGATTCGAATGGCACCGATCCTGCCGAGCGCGGAAAGGTCCGCGGCTTCGCGCGACGGGTCGTGGACGAGGGCACCGCCGCCATGCGCGACGCCGCGCGCTGGTAATACTCACCACCCTGGGAGGACACACCTGAAGGGTCGATAGGATCCTCGGGAACACCTCAGGCGCCGTTGGGACCCTTTTGGCCAGCGTGGAAGGTTCTACTAACACCTCAGGTGTAAACGTGGGCTCTAACGCGACGTCAGGCGTGACGGTTCTCGCGAGATGACGAACGCATTTGAGGGGCCGGTAGGACCCTCGGGAACACCTCAGGCGCCGTTGGGACCCTTTTCGCCAGCGTGGAAGGTTCTAATGACACCTCAGGTGTAAATGTGGGTTCTAACGCGACGTCAGGCGTGGCGGTTCTCGCGAGATGACGAACGCATCTGAGGAGCCGGTAGGACCCTCGGGAACACCTCAGGCGCCGTTGGGACCCTTTTCGCCAGCGTGGAAGGTTCTAATGACACCTCAGGTGTAAATGTGGGTTCTAACGCGACGTCAGGCGTGGCGGTTCTCGCGAGATGACGAACGCATCTGAGGGGCTGGCGGGGCCCTCCGGAACAGCTCAGGCGCCGTTAGGGCCCTTATGGCCAGCGCGGAAGGTTCTAATGACACCTCAGGTGTAAATGTGGGTTCTAACGCGACCTCAGGCGCGGCGGTACTCGCGAGATGACGAACGCATCTGAGGAGCCGGTAGGACCCTCGGGAACACCTCAGGGGCCGTTAGGGCCCTTATGGCCAGCGTGGAAGGTTCTAATGACACCTCAGGTGTAAACGTGGGCTCTAACGACACCTCACGCGCAGCGCGGCGCCGTGCAATGTAGTGCGACGCAGTGCCAGCCGCGTACCGGCATCAGCGCCGCAGCAGCCGTAACTACCGCCCCGAAATGATGGACGTCGCCCGGGCCACCAACGGCGCGGGCAGCACGCGGGTGAGGGCCTCTACCGCGTGGAAGGTGCGAGGTGCCACCACGCGGGAACGGCGCTTGTCCACTGCGGTCATGGCGGAAGCCACAATCTGTTCCGGGCTCATCGCACGGCCGATCTTCACGGCACTGGA
Source organism: Kocuria sp. CPCC 205235 (assembly GCF_040980905.1). NCBI lineage: Bacteria > Bacillati > Actinomycetota > Actinomycetes > Micrococcales > Micrococcaceae > Kocuria > Kocuria sp. CPCC 205235. Next base: position 235,952 of record NZ_JAVKPR010000003.1, on the reverse strand, counting down.
ACCGACCACGTCGAAGAACTCGGTATCCACGGGACCAGGGTTCACGCAGGTCACCAGCACACCTGACTTGCGGGCCTCAACGCCCACGGCAAGAGTGAACCGTTCCACGAACGCCTTGCTGGCGCCATACGTGGCCATGTAGGGAATGGGCTGGAACCCGGCCACAGACGCAATGTTCACGATTGCGCCGGTGCGCCGCGCGGTCATCGACTGAAGCGCCTCGTGGGTGGTGGCCATCAGAGCGGTCATGTTGACGGTGGCTTCTTCGAGTTCGCGATCGATGTCCAGTTCGGCGAAAGCACCGTGCGTGCCGAAACCTGCATTGTTGATCAGGATGTCCAGCGAGTTGGAGCGAATCACGTCCACCAGGGTGGAGATCCCGTCCTGCGTTCCCAGGTCAGCGGCCACGATCTGCGCAGCACCGTCGGTCACGGTTTGAGACAGTTCAGTCAGCTTCTCCGTGCTCCGACCGGTGATGATCACCTGATAGCCGCGCCGGTGCAATTCGGCGGTGAAAGCGCGGCCAATTCCTCCGGTGGCACCGGTGATCAGAGCAGTTTTAGTCATGCCTCGATGGTACGCTCGCGGATTTTCTTCCGAGCCGCAGTGACCGCTTCCCGGGCGTGGCGCACGCCGGTGTAAGCGGTGTAGCCACCGGTCGAAACGGGCAGGTCCCATGTGCCCGCAAACGATACCGGCGAGCCACCGAACGACTTCTTGAAAGACGTGAATCCGTACCACTCGTGCTCTGGACCAGCGCCCTCGGGTGCGGTGCCGAACAAGTCGAACCACGCGAGGCCTTTCTCCTTGGCGTCCATGATCATCGTGACCACCAGCGGGATGCCCGCTGACAGCTTGCGGTGACGCTGATCCATGGCCGCGTGGGCGTAGGTGCGGGTGTCCGAGGAGTCGTACACGAGCGAGGCCGCAATGGGCTCGTCCTCGAGCTTCGCGAGATAGATCGCGGCAGCGCCGGCGGGCATCAGCGACCGGGCTACCGCGCGCAGGTAGTCGTCGTGCTGGCGGTTGAAATCCTTGCGCTTGGCGGTGTCGTCCAAGAACTTCAGGAGGTAATTGACGTCCTCCGGGTTGGATGAGCGCTCAATCGTCACACCCTTCTTGTGGATGTTCCGGTACAGATTTCGGTTGGTGGACTTCATGTCCTTGAGCAGCTCTTTCTCGTCCTTGCTGAGGTCAATGAGCTGCGTGTGCGAAGGCTGAACCTGACGCGGGGCAACCTTCATACCGCGGCGGCGCAACGAAGACTTCTCCGTTTCCAGACCGTCCACGAAATTCGCATTGGCCGGTTCCACGCGCACGAACCAGCACTTGTGCTCCTTGGCCACGCGCGTGAGGTCCGCCAGAGCGGCGTCGAAAGCCTGTGGGGAATCCGCCTCGGGACCGTACGGGCAGTACAGGTACCGGCCCGTGCGCCCGCCCTCGACCGTGGCCAGGTAGCGCCACCCGTCTCCGGAGGCCTGGACGACCTGGTGTCCGATGCTTCGCTGAAACTCTGCCCATTCCTGGGACTGCAGGATATTTGCCACGCGTCCACTGTACCGACCTGCCGCTCAGGTCAGAACGCGCAGCGCGGATTCGGTTACGGCACGGAGCAGGTGCCGTTGGGAGACAACTCCTCGGCGGTGGTCAACATCGCGGGGGAGGCCGGCACGGGCACCGACATGCCCACGCCCACACCACCCGGCGCGCCGGCCACACCACGGGCCGGAACGCTCGACGACGACGCCGCCTCAGCGCCGTCGTCCGTTGCCTTCTCGAGCACGCCCTGGAGATCGGACTGGAACAGCTCGAAGTCCGGGTAGGTGGGGAAGGACTGGTCGTAGAACGGTGGGCCCACGGCATAGGACTCGAGGTCGTGGTTCTTGGCCTTCATGGCCACGTTGACCAGGGAACCGATGGAGGACTGCGGAATGTCTGTCTCGATAATTTCTTCACCCGAGTTGGCCAGATCCTCGAACTTGGTGGCCACGTTGACCGGATTCAGTTGCTTGAGCATTGCGGCCTGTACGCAACGCTGGCGCGCCTGTCGGTCATAGTCCGTGGCGCCCTCGCGGGACCGGGCGTACCAGAGGGCGTGATGGCCGTCCATGTGCTGCACACCGGGTTCGATCCAGCCCAAGATGGGGTTCGGCAGACCGGTGTCCATGTTGGTGCCACCGCCCATGGGCACGCGTCCACCCACGTCCAGGGTGATGCCGCCCAGGGCATCAACCAGCGACTCGAAACCGTCCATGTCGATCAGCACGTACCCGTGGATCTCCAGGCCGGTGACGCCCTCGGCGGCATCCTTGGTGGCTTCTGCGCCGGGGTCGGCCACGTCCGGATAGAGGTTCTGGTGATTCTGCATCACGTCCGTGTAGATCGCGTTCATGATGCACTCGTCGCCGCAGCTGAACCCGCTGGGGTACACGTCGTGCAACGGGGAATCTTGCGGGAACGGCACGTTCTGCAGGTTGCGGGGCAAGGACACGGTCACAGTGCGACCGGAGTCCGCGTCCACGCTGAGCACGGTCATGGAGTCGGGGCGGCGGCCTTCGCGGTCATCACCGGCGTCGCCGCCCATGAGCAGGATGTTGTAGCGCCCGTCGTCCGGGGCGAACGGTAAACCGCCGCCAAAGATGTTGGAGACCGCCCCCCGCGCCACCGAGACCAAGTGGGCGGCATAACCCAAACCACCACCGGTGATGAGCATGGCCAGCACGGTCACGATGACCACGGCGCGGCGGACCTTGTCGCTCAACAAACCTGGTCTGATCAGGCGGAGCGTGTCGAACCACAGGAATACCCAGCCCAACGCGAGGCCCAGCAGGCCGAACATAAGAATCCACGAGGTGACCGAGTTGGTGAGCAGCCAGATCAGCGCGGTCTTCCACACGAGCCACAGCAGGGCAGCGAAGAGAATGAGCGCCCACACGGTTACGGTCACCCGGAGCGCCAAGCGTCCCAACGGCCTGCGTCCGGCCACCAGCTGAGCGGAGCCGGGAACCAGTGCGGTGGCGCCCAACAGCCACCACGCGCGCTTGGTGCGGTCGGCCGGTGCGGCGAACTTGGGGTTGATCAACGGATCGGCCACGTTGGAGCGCTTCTTGCGCGGGCCGCTACCGGGATCGCGGGTCGCGGAAGCACCGTGGAAGGTTTCTTCCGCGTAGCCACCATCCGGGTGGGGGGCTCCGGCCGTGGGCGGGTAGGGGGTACCCCCTACCTCGCTCGAGGATGATCCGTTCACGTGCAACTCCGTGCTGATGGGGAAGGCGGTGTTGCGGCCGGCTTACGCGGGTGATTGTGGGAATCACCCTCTCGCGAGTCACGACGCACTGCGGTTATTGTGCCGCTACTGGCTGAATCCTGGCCGAAAATCGACCGGGCAAAGCACTGCTACTCCTGAGTCGTGGCGCCTCGCAACACCGTGTCCCGCAGCGCCTGACCCTTACGGTGAGCGGTCTCGGACAGCTCCCGCGCGAAGTTCTGCAGGTTGTCGCGCAGGTGCTCGGCGGACGTGTCGGTGGCCGAGGCCAACACACGAGCGGCCAGCAGACCGGCGTTTCGGGCACCCCCGATGGACACGGTGGCCACGGGAACACCCGCGGGCATCTGAACGATCGACAGCAGCGAGTCCATGCCGTCCAGGGTCTTGAGCTGGACCGGTACACCAATCACCGGCAGGGGTGTGACCGAGGCCAGCATGCCCGGCAGGTGCGCCGCGCCGCCGGCACCGGCAATGATCACCCGCAGACCACGTTCGTGAGCGGTCTGGCCGTATTCGAGCATTTCGTGCGGCATGCGATGAGCGGACACGACATCCGCCTCGTACGGAATGCCCAGTTCTTCCAGGACCTCCGCGGCCAAGCGCATGGTGGACCAGTCCGAATCCGAGCCCATGACCAGTCCGACCACGGGCGCCCGCAGCTGCGACAGGGGGGTCGCGCCCCACGTGGGGTGCGCCTTGCCTTCGGACTGGATATGAGTGGGCTCTTCCGATCGGTCCTCACCGTCGCGAATGATGGCCGCCGCACGGGTCGCAATGCGGCGCAGTTCGGCCGTCTCATCCGCGGATCCAACCACGTTCACGTGCCCGATCTTGCGGCCGGGACGCACCGACTTGCCGTAGTTGTGAATCTTGGCGCGCGGCTCGGCGGCCATCGCGGCCGGGTATGCCGCGAAGAGGTCCTGATTGTCGCCGCCCAAGAAGTTCTTCATCACGGCAACATCCGCGTTGACCTCCGTGGCACCCAGCGGCCAGTCCAGAACGGCACGCAGGTGCTGCTCGAACTGACTGGTCACGGAGCCGTCCATGGTCCAGTGCCCGGAGTTGTGCGGGCGCATGGCCAGCTCGTTCACGGCAAAACCGGCGCCGTGGCCGGGGGTCTCGAACAGTTCGGCAGCCATCACGCCGGTGACGCCCAGTTCCTGGGCGAGCATGATGGCCGCTCCCGACGCCGCCGCGGCCACTTCCGGGTCCAGGCCGGGTGCCGGGGCGATCACCTCATCGCACACGCCGTTGACCTGCACGGACTCGACCACGGGCCACGCCTTGGTCTCGCCGGACGGTGTGCGCGCCACCAGAGCGGACAGCTCACGTGTGAACGGGACGGCTTCCTCCGCGAGCAAGCCGTCCTCGGAAGCCTGAGCGAACCACGCCGGGACCGGATCCTGGTGGACTGCCTGAGCGTCGTCGAGCTTCAACACGCCCTTGCCGTCGTAGCCGCCGCGTGGCGTCTTGAGAATCAGCGGCCATCCGGCCGTCTCGCCGAAGGCCAACAGCTCGTCCGCGGTGCGCACCTGGGCCCACTGGGGATTGGGCAGACCGAGCTTCTCCACGGCCTTGCGCATGACCAGCTTGTCCTGCGCGTGCACCAGCGCCTCCGGGCCCGGCTGCACCGACACCCCGGCTTCCTGGAGGGCGCGCAGGTGCTCGGTGGGTACGTGCTCGTGATCGAAGGTGACCACGTCCACCTCTGAGGCGAACTGCCGCAGGGTGTCCAAATCTTTGTAGTCCCCAACGGGGGTGGTGCGGACGGCGGCCACGGCCGAAACGTCCGGGCCTTCCGCCAGGACGCGCAATTCCACGCCCAGCTCGGTAGCGGCGGGTGCCATCATGCGGGCCAGCTGGCCGCCTCCGACAACACCAATGACAGGACCTGTAATGGGGAAACTCACGTTCCCCAGGGTATCGCCACAGCGGGCCACCAGCTATTTAGGAGTAGGATGCAGCTCAATATGCGGGTAGATCACGCACTTCTGCGGATCACCCATGAGCGTGCAAGTACCAGCGCGCATGACTTCCCCGAGCGACGGAAACCGAGAACCATTCGTGAATAGCATCATGGAACGCGCTGACGCGCTGTGGCACCTGTTCGTCAAAGAACTCATGAAGTTCGGCGTGGTGGGTGCGCTGGCGTTCGTCATTAACGCGACGCTCACGTGGATCCTGATGCACACCCCGTGGTTCGAGGACAGCCACATCAAGGCCAAATTCGTGGCCACGGTGGTGGCCATCCTGTTCTCGTGGGTTGCCAACCGCTTGTGGACCTTCCGCGAGAAGCGTCAAGCGGACAAGCGGCGTGAGTTGGTCCAGTTCTTGGTGGCCAATGGCATTGGCCTGGGCATTGAAATGGGCTGCTTGTTCTTCAGCTACTACGTGCTGGGCCTGCAGTCGGCCACGGCGTCCTTCATCTCGGGCACGATTATCGGCACCATCCTGGGCACCATCTTCCGGTACTTCGCCTACCGGTTCTGGGTCTTCCGCCAGGAGCTCGATGAGGACCCGGATTTCGCGGGCAGCCGCGAAGAAGAGTTCGCGTTCATCACCGGTCAGATCCCCGTGGTGCAGCGCAAGGACGAGACGGCCCACCAGGACTCGGACGCCTCATCCCGCTCTCGCACCGATTCGGACGCCCCGCCCAGCCAGATCTGAGCCGGAACTGACCGTCCGAATCGAGTCTGTCGGTCTGGTCCCTCACTCGCCCGACAACGGGACCGCCTTCTCCTGCGCCAGGACATCCGGCGTAACATCCGACTCGTTTGCGGTCAGCAACACAGCGCCGTCGCGCAAGAGCAGTCCCAAAGTGATCAACAGGGCACGTTCTTTCCAGCCGTTTTTCAACGGCACATACACGGTGTGGTCCTCGACCGCCGACGCCGCTCGCTCGGCTTCCCCCAGCAACTCACCGTGCGTGATTCCGGCCTCTGGCAAGGCATCATCGCCGTCCTGAGGTGCTTCCATTCCCATGTACGCGTCCGGAAATGATCGGACTTCGGCGCAGAAGTCGATGACCGGATCCGAAACATCTTCCTCACACGCGAAGGCCAAGGCCGGGGAGGCGACGGCCAGGACGTGTTCGGCCGGAACGCCGTCGTTGAGGTGACCTTCGAGCGCGGCGTGGACGGCGGCGTCGTCGGCGGAATTCTCACCGAACCGTACCGAGGCACCAACCCGTAGGGCGGCGAGGGTGAGAACTACGAGTCGCCAGTGTTGGCGCGGGGAAACGGTGATGAGTTGGCCGGACTCCACGTCCAATTCGTCGACCAGGAGGCTTGCGGATTTTTCGACCCAGTTGACGAGCACGCGGCCGGAAAGCTCAACACGTTCGTCCCCGTTGCGCCAGATGAGCGCGGGTGTGGGGCGTTCGGAAAGCTGGGCCAAGGCCTGTGCGAAAGTGGCCGGTGTGCGTCTCACGCAGAAACTCCTTAGGGTAAGTGACGGTCCCTCGTCCACACTGACGGCACGCCGGTCAAATCTGCAAGTCCGCCGAACCCAGCTTGACTCAGCAGGACTTACACGCGTGTAATTAGGGGGTCCGCTTCGGGCCAAGCGGACCAACCCTTCGCCTGGAGCGGTTGATTTCCCGCGGCCCAAATGGGCGGGTCACGGGCACCACATAGCTTTTGCGTCGGACGGAAGGACTGACATGGGAGAGGCCGCACGCCGCCACTTCAACGATCAAGAGGACACCGCCGAGCAGGGCCGTCCGAACGCGCACGAGGTGATCCCCGCAGATTGGTTCGTCGATCCCGTGGATCAGGCTCGTGGTGGATCCACCATGGAAGTCACCACCCTGGACGATCTCGCAAGCGCCTTCCTGGCTGCGCATCCCGAATCCGCAGGCGATGTGATGTTGCGATCCGATCGCCGCAAGACCACCGATTCCGAACCCGTGGCGCAGACCCCCGCGCAGCCGCCGGTTCCGCAGAATCTCACCGACGTGGACGTCCACGACCCGCAGAGCGTGGACGCTTCCGTGTGGCAGGCCGTTGCCGGCCTGTACTCCGTGAGCGAGGGCGACGCCGAAGGCGAACTCGCCTGGCAGACCGACGCTCTGTGCGCACAGACAGACCCCGAAGCTTTCTTCCCCGAAAAGGGCGGCTCGACCCGCGACGCCAAGCGCGTGTGCGAGGCGTGCCCCGTGAGCGGCGAGTGCTTGGACTACGCGATGTCCAACGATGAGAAGTTCGGCATTTGGGGCGGGCTCTCCGAACGCGAACGCCGCAGGCTGCGCCGCCGGGGACGCTGAGTAAGCGCATGAGCGAAGAACTTCCTCAGCGCAGCTGCAGCCGCCAGACCTGTTCCAGGGCCGCCGTCTGCACCCTGACCTACGTGTACTCGGACTCCACCGCGGTGATCGGTGCGCTGTCCGCCCGTTCCGAACCGCATGCCTACGACCTGTGCGCCTTCCATGCGGACCGCATGACCGCCCCGCGCGGGTGGCGTGTGGTGCGTCTGGAATCACCGGACGGCTGGAACCGCGATGACCTGGGCGCCATGGTCGAGGCCGTGCGCGATGACGAGCCGGCCGCGCGGCGTCGTCCGCAGTCACCGCAGCGGCCCGGAATGCGGGCCCCCGGGCGAGTATTGCGGGACGTTTCATTCAATCGCGCGCCGGCCGAAACCATTGGGGACGATCAACCCGGGAGCGGGCACGAAGCGAAGCCGCAAGCCGCACCGGAATTCCGGTCCGCGCCCATGCCGCAAAGTATGCGGCGCGCCCACCTGCGTCGCCCGTAATCCATCCGAAGTCAACTTGTTGTTCAGCGGGTAACCGGGCAGTCTGGGTGAGATCCAGCCACGCGAAGTGAGGTTCACCATGGCCCCCCATTCCCCCCGCAAGAGCACCTGGCGTTCGCGCGCCGTCACCGGTTTGGCGGGTTTCAGTGTGCTGGCCCTGGCCGCGTGCGGTACGGGTTCCGGGGGCGACGGCGCTGCGTCCGGTTCACCGGGCGACGGCGCCTCGAATGCCACAGCCACCGAGGCAGCTGCCGAACCCACCGTGACCGTGGCCCCTGCCGCGGACACCACCATGGTCAATCCCGTGGACCCGGTCACCGTGACGGCGGACCAGGGCAAGCTCACGGATGTCTCGGTCGTTTCCGATGACGGCCAAGAAGCCGCCGGGGAACTGTCCGAGGACGGAACCACGTGGACTTCCACCAAGCCCCTCGAATTCGATTCCGCCTACACCGTGACCTACACGGCGGACAACAACGGCCGCACCGGGGAGGGGACCTCCGCGTTCTCCACCGTGGACGCCGCCCACGAAATGGACGTTCGCATGAACGTGCGGGACGGCGGCACCTACGGCGTGTGGCAAGTGGTCGAGTTCGATTTCTCCGAACCCATCCTGAACAAGGACGAGATCGAGAAGGCCGTGACCGTCAACGGCGGCGGCGACCAGGACGGCGCGTTCCGCTGGTATTCGGACACCAAGCTGCGGTATCGACCCGCCGAACCGTGGGCCCCGGACTCCAAGGTGAAGGTTGCCATCGAATTGCTCGGTAAGGACGTGGGCGATGGGATGATCGGCAACGAGAACCAGACCGTGAACTTCACGACCGGTCCCGAACACCGCGCGTACGTGGATAACAACACCAAGACCCTGGTGGCCTACGAGAACGGCAAGAAGACCGGCGAATGGCCCGTGACCTTGGGCAACCCGGAATGGCCGTCGACCACGGGTAAGAAGGTCATCATCGAGCAGGCGGAATCGTATGAATTCAAGCCGTCGTCGCTGAACCTCTCACCCGGGGACCCGCACTACTACGAGCCCTTCAACGCCTCCAACGTGGCTCGACTCACGTGGAGCGGCGAGTTCATCCACCAGGCCCTGCCCTCTGCCATGCCGGTGTTGGGCTACCAAAATGTGTCCCACGGTTGTGTGGGTATGCCCGTGGAGGGCGCCAAGTACATTTTTGACACCTTCCGCCCCGGTGACATGGTGGAAGTGGTCAATACCGGTTACCCGCAGGCTGATCCCGACGACGGCTTTGGTGACTGGAACATTCCCTTTGACAAGTACTCAGACGAAAACTGGCACGGAAACTGGTGATATCCCCGGTGAGTTCTCCCACTACGGCGGTCAAGCGTCCCCGCGAGGCGAAATTTCGTCGCCTTCAACAAGTCTTTCTGGCGCTGACGTTCCCGATTCTCCTGATCGCCCTGGGGGTGCGGCTCGTGGCCACCCCGCTGTTCCTGTGGATCGAGTACCACCGCCCAGGGTTCCCCGCTGATCACTGGGGGATGACCACCGAACAGCGCATGACCTACGGGTCCTACGGGCTGGACTACATCATGAACTTCGCGCCGCCCGAGTACCTGAGCGGGTTGATCAGCGAAGAAGCCGGCATGTTGTTCCAGGACCAAGAGGTGTCCCACATGACCGACGTGCAACACGTCATCCAGTGGGGCTTCCTGGTCGCGTTGATTCTGCTGGTGCTCAGTGCGATCAGCTGCCTCTATCTGCACCGCCGCGCACCCGGCGCCGCGTCCGGTGCACTGTTCTTCGGAGCGTGGCTGACCGTTGCACTGCTGGTGATTCTCCTGGTCGTGGCGGTATTGGCCTGGGAGACGTTCTTCGCGCTGTTCCACTCATTGTTCTTCGACGCCGGTAGTTGGACCTTCCGCATCACCGACACCCTGATCCGGCTGTACCCCACCCAGTTCTGGATGGACGCGGCGATCGCGGTCGCCTTGATTGCCGTCATCGGTGCGTTCGTGACCATGTTGATCACGCGTCCGCGGATGCGTTCCGCCGCCCGCGGTGAACGTGCTGCCGTTGATGAGGGTTCCGGTCATGATGGCCGCGAAGAAACTGAGCACGAGAGGGCTGACGTTGAGGACTCCAACACGGAGCGCCAGGATGCCGACTCTGAACGCGATCAAACTCTTGGGAACCGGGAATCCGCGTCCGACCACTCGGCTAGCGAGAACCAAGGTGCACCGTCCGCAAAGGACAGGCCTAACCGCGATTCCGACGCTCCTTCCGCGCCCTGGGCCTAGTCGCTCGTTTCTCATAACGCCACCGCCCGCTGACACTGGGCGGCGTCACCCTCGCTTCTGAGGTGTCGCAAGGACCGCGCGTGACACCTCAGGGGCCATAAGAACCCCTTCGGACCATCCGGCGGGTCCTAATGTTGCACCAGACGCACCCCAGGGTTCTAGCGGCACCCAGCATGCGCACTCAACCGCCGACGCCGCCCGGTCCTGATCCCGACGCCGCCTGGTCCTGATCGCGACGCCGCCCGGTCCTGGGCCGGGGGCCATGTCCAGGATTCGTGTGTTAGCGGCCCGCGTCCGTTGTGGGGCCCGTTCGAACCGTTGGAGACGTCTCATGTTTTGTCAGAGCCTCTGTAGGAGCACTGAGGGGTTCTAACGGCACACCCGGTGCGGGAGGGGGTCCTTGCGGCGCTTGGAATGACAGTGGTGTCTTACAGGTCAGTGGCGAAGGGCGCAGACTGCTTCGTCCATGCGGACCCGCCATTGGATATTGGCGACCCTTGCGCCACCCTTAAATTTCAAGGGTTGCAGGGGGCCGTGTTGTAGTTGCGCGCCTAGATCCAGGAATCGAACCACATGCGCCAGCGCCAGTGGTCGTAGGGGATGGTCTGCCCGGTCCAGACGGGCCAGAAGAAGACGGCGCACACGACCACCAGACTCATGAACACGAGGGCAACGGTGGTCCAGCGGTGACCCCACACGGCGGAGATGAAGCGGTTGCGGGCCGCGGGCGTCCCTGCAGTGTCTCCGAACGGGGCGGCTCCCACTCGTCCGGTCAGAACTCCGAGTACTCCCACGATGATCAGCACCATGAACGGGAAGTACGCGAGCGCGTAGAAGTAGAACATGGTGCGCTCCGGGTAGAGGAACCACGGAAGGTACGCGGCGGCGTACATCCCCAGTAGACCTCCGAAACGCCAGTCCCGCTTCACAGCCCACAGCACCAGCGCGAATAGAACCGCCGCGATGCCCGCCCACCAGATCACGGGGTTGCCCTGATTCAAGATCGCCTGGGAACACGAGTCCACGGTGCATCCGTCCACACCGCGCTCGGGGGATTCATAAAAGTAGGAGGTGGGCCGAGCCAGGATGGGCCACAGTGCAGGGCCGGCCATATAGGTGTGTTCGCTATCCAGACCCGAGTGGAACGAGTACGCGGCCACGTGGTACTCCCAGAGGGAGCGCAGTGCGGGCGGAAACCACAGCAGGCCTTCGCCCGGGTTCTGCTCGGCCCATTGGCGGTGATAACCGTTGGCGGTGGTGAGCCAGCCGGCCCACGTGATGACGTAGACGATCAAGCCGGTGCCGATCATGGCGACGAAGGCGGGCAGCCCGTCCTTGACCACCGCGCCCCAGAACCAGTGCTTCACCCCGGCAATCCGGCGGGCATTCATGTCCCACAGGACCGTGAGAATGCCCAGTGCGGCCACCAGGAACAGGGCATTCCACTTCACCCCCACGGCGAGTCCGCAGGCCACACCGGCGGTGATTCGCCACCACCGGATCCCCAGCCACGGACCCAAGCCGTGGGGAGAGAAACGGGTGACCAGGCGGCGTCGTCCGTCGTCCCGGTCGAGCAGGAGGAACACGAAGGCCAGGAGCACGAAGAACATCAGGAAGATGTCCAGCAGCGCCAAGCGGGATTCCACGAGGTGGAGGCCGTCCAGGCTCGTGAGCAGGCCGGCGGCGGTCGCGAGAGTGACGGAGCGGAACAGCAGCCATGCCGCGGCGAAGATCAACGCGATGGACAGCGTGCCGAAGAGAGCGGCCGAAAAACGCCAGCCAAAGGGATCATCCGCGCCGAACAGCCAGAGACCACCGGCGATCAGCCACTTGCCCATCGGCGGGTGCACCACAAAGGACGGCTCGTCCAGATTGGCGGGGGGCTTGCCAGCGGCAAATGATTCGTCGGCGTTGGAGGGCCATTGTTGCTCCGTGCCGTTGAGCAGGAGCGAATAGGAATCCTTGAGGTAGTACGTCTCGTCGAACACCACGGCGTGCGGCCAGGAGAGATTGACGAACCGCATCACGCCGCCCAGCACGGTCACGATCAGCAGCGGAACCCACCACAACCTGGGCAATCGAGTCACGGCGGGTAGTAAGAGACCACGAAGGTCAGTGGAGGGGCCGCGGGTCACCGGCTGGGAAGCAGTCAGATGCACTCACTCATCGTAGGCGCTGGCTCTGAATAGGCCCTGTTCACGGGGGAGTTTACGGCGGTTCTCAGCTGACGATTGGACAGGGTTCGTAGAGTACTGGGTGTGAGCTCGCAAGAATCTACGCCTCAGGAAACCCCCCAGTCTTCTCCGGAGCACGCCGATCGAGGCGCGGTGGTGGTCGTGGGCACGCCCATCGGCAACCTGTCGGACGCGTCCCCCCGCTTGTTGGAGATCCTCCGGACCGCGGATGTGCTGGCCGTTGAGGACACCCGCACGCTGCATCGCCTTGCTGCTGGACTGAATGCCCACTTCACCGGCCGCGTCATGACTCACCATGAGCACAACGAAAACGAGCGGGTTGCTGAGATCCTCGATTTGGTCCGTGCCGGGAAGGTCGTGGCCGTGCTGTCCGACGCCGGGATGCCCACCGTTTCCGACCCGGGGTTTCCGCTCACCCGTGCTGCTGCAGAGGCCGGCCTGCGGGTGACGGTGATCCCGGGACCCTCTGCCGTGCTGGCTGCGCTCGCGGTGTCCGGATTGCCGACCGACCGCTTCACGTTCGAGGGGTTCCTGCCGCGGAAGGCGGGGGAGCGGGCCACCCACCTCAAGACGCTGGCCGAAGAACGCCGGACCATGGTCTTCTACGAATCACCGCATCGTCTGGCAGCGATGCTGGAAGCATTGCGGGACGGGCTCGGAGGCGATCGTCAGGCCGTGGTGTGCCGTGAACTGACCAAACTCCACGAGGAAGTCCTCCGCGATGACTTGGCGGGCCTCACCGAGTGGGCGCAGAACAACCAGGTGCGCGGAGAGATCGCGGTGGTCGTCCACGGTGCAGCAGCGGCAGAGGCTCCGCAACCCGAGGACCTCGTGGGCGACGTCGAAAAACTCGTGGCCACCAGCGACATCAAACTCAAGGCCGCCGCCCGCCAGATCGCCACGGACGCGGGCGTGAGTACCCGCCAGCTCTACGACGCCGTGATCGCCGCCCGCGGTCAACGCTGACATGTGAGGCCGAGATGCGCAGTTTTTCTCGGCCGCTGACATTTTCGGCAGAGGTCCGCAAGAAACCGGCTGGTTTCGCTGCGGACATCTTCCTCAAATGTTCCTGACTGTGAACCTCTACCCGATATGTCAGCGCCGGAAGATCGACGCCGGCCACCACGTGGCACGGAACTTTTGGCCGCCGTTGGCCCGGTGCATGAGCTCGTCGTGCACTTTGCCAAGGTCCGCGGCGGACGCAGACGGCTTCCACGACGCATCCGGGGCGGCGTAGCTCGCGTGCTCCACATCCGCAACGATTCGATCCACGGCCTCCGACGCCGCCGGGATCCCCGCTGCCATGCGTCGAGCCCGCACGCGTGGAGTGTCCGATTCTTTCGGGGAACCGCCATGGTCCACGGACAGGTCCTCCAGCTCGTCCCACGCCGCGTTCGCCCGATCCTGGGGCGAGAGCGAGGAGTTGGCCATGTCCGCCAACCGAGCCCGGCGGCGTCGTCCGCGCAAGAATCGCGGCAGGGCGGCCAGGAGCAGGAGAAGCAGCAGGACACCGCCGAGTACCAATGCCCAGACCGGAATCATCAGGGCGGTGCTGGTTTCCTGCTGCGCTTCGTCCGGCTCAGGGGTCTCGGGGGCGGACGGCTGGCTCTGCTCGTCCGTGGATTCCGAGGTCGGTTCCTCCGGCTGCGAAGGCTCCTGGCTGGGCGTCTCATCGGGCTGGCCGGAGGCGTCCTGACCGGGCTCGTTGCCGGACTCGGGGGCGTACTCCGGGGTGGTGGGAATGCCGGGGGTGGGCTCGAATCGCACCCACCCGACACCCTGGAAGTAGAGTTCGGGCCACGCGTGAGCGTCACCGGTGCCCACCTCGAAGCGCTCGCCGCCCTGCGGGTCCCCAACCGGGGCCGTGGGCAGATAACCCACAGCCACGCGGGCAGGGATACCCACCTCGCGGGCCATCAGGGCCATCGCGGGGGCAAAGTGGCCGGCGTAACCGGTGCGGGTCTCCATGAACTGTTCCATGCTGTCCAGGCCACCGGCGTCATAACCCTGGGCGAGCGGGGCATTCACGTCGTACTGGAAGTTGTGGCGCAGCCCGTTCTGCAGCGCCAGGGCACGGTCGTAGTCGTTGCCGGCACCCTCCGTGAGCTGCTGGGCCGCGCTGCTGATCGACTCGGGCATTTCGTTGGGGAGCCGCATGTAGTCGGCCAGCTCATCGTTCGCGCCCGACGACGCCGCCGAACGCATCGCTTCCGGCGTTGCCTGCGGTGCCGAGGACGTCACGGTGAACGTGCCGCCGGACATGTCGGAGGCCGCACTGAAAACCGAGAGGTCGCGGGGGTTCCAGGACCAACCCTCGTTGCCGATCCCGGTGAACTCCGTGGGCGCGTACGGGGCCGGGAGCCAGTGTTCGCTGTAATTCTCGAACGTGACCTTGGTCGTGACGGGATCCTCGCGGGACACCGGGTTGGTTTCGGGATCGGCGATGCCGTCCAACCCTTCCTCCAGGTTGTCCGTCTGCGGGAAGAACTCGGATTGGGAGAAGTCCGAGAGGGTCATGAGCCGCATGTGCTTGGGCTGCCCGTCAGAGGTGGTGTAGCTGAAACGCTGAACACGGTCGCTTTCCCGCAGGTCTTGACCGACCGCGCGCAGCGGACCCACGCCCGCGGCGCGCTCGGAGTTAAAGGAGCTTCCCTGGGGGAACGCACCGCTGAAGAATCCGGGCATCACCGTGGGAACGAGCAGTGTCACACCCAGGACACCGGCAATCACCAACAAGGCACGCGGCAGCCCGCCGGGAGTCGGCGCGATGCGTTGTTGACGGGTAGCACCCCACAACCTGGATCCGGCGAGCAGGGCGAGCGCGGCGAGGATTGCAGCACCCAGACCCCACATGGACACACTGCCCGGAAGGGTCAGGGCGGGAACCACGAGCAATGACAGGATTCCCACGCAGGCCAAACCCGCCATGCGTAGGCCCAGCAGAGCGGTTTCCATGAACACGGTCACGAGACCCACCAGGGCGCTCAACACCAGGGCCAGACCGGCGTTGTTTCCGTACGGCGCGGATTGTCGGGCCACGAAGGACCCGGAATCGCTCCACAGTTGCCCCGCTGCCGCAAAGGTTTCAGGGGTCGGAATGAACCCCAGCAGCGCGTGATCACTCAGGTGTAGGACGGTCAGCGCCAAGAGCAGGGCGGCGAGCCCCAGAACGGTCACCGCCGCAGAGGGTAAACGGAGCCACCGTGCGGCTGCGGTCACCAGTTGGACGATCACCACGGTGACCGCCACGGGCAGCACCCACCAGAAACCGGCGAGCGCGCCGGCCATACCCACGCAGCCCAGGGCGATGCTTGCCAGCAGCAGCACGTGCAGTGGGATGATCGCCATGCGCGGTGCACGCTGGTTCTGGGGTGCTTCGGGTGTCCGAGAATTTCCTGAAGCTCCCGACGGTGCGTCCGTACCTCGGGTGTCTCCGGCGGGTTCCGGACTGCCCCACGGGGTGGCCGGTGCGGCGGTGTGGCTCATGCGGTAGTCCTCGATCGGAAGTGCCCCATCACGTGATCCATGTTCAACTGTTCGACCCCGGGCGGTGCGGGCGGCGGATCCAGGAGGGTGGCGCCGTCCAAGATGGAGGTCCAGGCGGCGTCGATGTCCGTCCAGCGCGTCACGAGCACCACGGACCAGCCGGAGGTCTCCAGAATGTCCGCGCTCTCGGGGCGGGCCAGGGGAGGGTCAAGCACCATGATCACCGAACCCGCGACATTGCCCTTCGCGGCGGTCACGTAGCGGCGCGCGGCCTCCGCGGACAGTTTGCCGGTGATGAGCAGCAGCGGGTGGGTCAACGCTTCACGGTCGAAGCGGGCGGTCAGCGGATCAGTTGCGGCGTCCGGTTCGGGGCGGGACACCAACGCGGCCTGCGCCAAACCGTGCACCACCTCAAGGGCCGTGTTGTCCGTGACGGACGTGTCCCGCTGATCAGTGCCCTCCAAGTCGCCGTGCGGCAGCGCGCGTCCCTGGTCGTCCAGGGCGAAGACCACGGTCTCGCGGCGCGTCAGGTGGTCCAGAGCGGACGCTGTGGCGCGCACACCCCACTCGAACTCCTCGGTGGACGGCAGAATGCCCGCCCACACACGCTCGCCGGGCCAGTGCTCCTGGGCCATGTCCAGCACGAGCACGGCCTTCCGAGTGCTGCGCGGATCTTCCTGGCGCACCATGAGTTCGCCGTGCTTCGCCGACGCCGCCCAGTGCACCCGTCGCATCGGGTCACCGTGGCGGTACTCACGAGTGGTCACGTTGTCGGGACCGGGCTGCGGCATGGCCCTCCGCGACGGATCACCGCCGGTTTCACGGACCCGGGACGCACCCAGCTCGGTGAGGTCTTCGGCATCCGGGGCGACCTGCAGGGTGGTGCGCTCGGCCACGTCCAACAGCTCGGTCACCACGCCGAACGGGTCCTGAACGCGCACGGTCGCCGGGCCCAGTTCATACATTCCACGACGCCGCGGGCGCACCGTGTACTCCACGGGCACGCCGGAGACAGGCACCGAGAAATCCTGGTTCTTGCCCAGCTGCGGGTCCACCCTCTCGTGGACTTCGACCGCAGCGCGATCATGAGTGGTCGAGCCGGAAGTCTCCGAGCGGCGTCGGGAACCGAACTGCGAACGACGCCGCACACGCAAGGCGACCGAGGCGGCGTCGCCAACCGTGACCAGCGCCGGATCCACGGACCGTTTGAGTAACACGCGAGGTTTGATCAGCCACATTGCGAGCGAGGAGAACAACGGGAGCATGCCCAGGAACAAGGACAGCGCGAGCACGTCCTTGCGGCCCAGCCACGTGGCGGCGGCCAGGCACACGACGGCCGCGACCAGGAAACACCAGCCGCGCACCGTGAACTTGGCGCGGGAATCGACCCGCGCCTCGGCAGTCGGGGCGGTCTTAGTCATCGAGATCCGGAGCCGTCTTCGGTGGGCACACGAACGTCGTCGAGAATGGTGCGCACCACGTCCTGGGAGCTGTCGGTGCCGGAGCGGCGCTCGAGCAGGAGGCGGTGGGCGAGCACGGGGACGGCAATGGCTTTGACGTCGTCCGGAAGCACGTGATTGCGGCCGGCCAGGGCGGCCTCGGCGCGAGCGGCCGCTTGCATCTGGAGTGCGGCGCGGGGACTGGCGCCCAGGCGAAGGTGCGGGTGGTTACGCGTGGCCTGACACAGGGACACGATGTAGCGGCGAACCGCGGTGGACACGTGCAGCGAGCGGACGTACTCGACCAGCTGGGTGGCCTGATTGATGTCCACGACCGGCTGCAGATCCTTGAGCGGGGAGCCCGAGCCGTGACCGGCGAGCATGTGCACCTCCGCATCCGCATCCGGGTATCCCATGGAAATGCGGGCGGTGAAGCGGTCGCGCTGGGCCTCGGGGAGCGGGAACGTGCCGTCCATCTCGACCGGGTTCTGCGTGGCCACCACCATGAACGGGGTGGACAGTTGGTAGGTGGTGCCGTCCGCGGTGACCTGCGATTCGGCCATGGCCTCCAGTAGCGCCGACTGGGTCTTGGCGGAGGCGCGGTTGATCTCGTCACCGATCACCAGGTTGGCGAACACCGGGCCCGGCTTGAACTCGAATTCGCGGCGCACCTGATCGTAGACGGATACACCGGTGATGTCGGTGGGCAGCAGGTCCGGGGTGAACTGGATACGGCTCACCGTGCCACCGATCGCGCCGGCCAGTGTGCGGGCCAACATGGTCTTGCCCACGCCGGGAACGTCCTCCACGAGCAAGTGACCTCCCGCCAACAGAACCGTGAGTGCGGTGCGGGTCTCGGTCGGCTTGCCGTCGATCACCGAATTCATGCGGTCCAGGATGGCTTGGGTGTACGTGGAGAACTGCTCCATGGTTCCTCGTCTCGTGAGAAATCGCTGTGTGGTTTGGTTCTTATTCTCTCGCATAGAAACGCGCTATGGGCCATGTTGAGCGGGCGAGCCTCCCTGGGCGTGCCTCCACGGGCGTGCCTCGACCCGTGCGCCCGGCGTATCGTGGGCGGGTGATCGAAACGCCTATTGCCACCACGTTGTGGGACACCCACCAGCGCCCTCAGCCCGAGCCCGGAACCACTCCCGCGGCCTATTCGCCCGAGTGGTATCAATTGTCGGATTCGGTGGAGAGCGGCGAAGGAACCGAACGCCGCGCGCTCACCGACCGAGAGGGCCGACGCCGCAACGTCGAATTCCCCGCGCTTCCCGAGCCACTGCCGCACCCGGTCGTGGACAACCACACCCACCTGGACATGCAGGACGGGTTGGTTCGGGTGTCGGTGATGGACGCGATGGATGTCGCTCAGGCTGCCTCCGTGCGTGGTGTCGTGCAGGCTGGGTGCGACGTGGAGTCCTCACGGTTCGCCGTCTCCGCAGCGCAGTCCGTGCCGGGGGTGCTGGCAGCGGTTGCACTGCATCCGAACGAGGCGCCGTCACTGGCTGCCGCCGGTTCTTTGGCTGATGCGTTGGCGGAGATCGAGGCGCTGGCTTCGGAGGACCGCGTGCGATGCATAGGTGAGACCGGCTTGGACCACGTGCATACTTCCGAAGACGGTTACGCGGCGCAGGAGGAGTCCTTCAAAGCGCACATCGAGTTCGCCAAGAAGCACGACCTGGCTATGCAGATCCACGACCGCGAGGCTCACGACGATGTGGTGCGCGTTCTCCGCGAGGTCGGGGCCCCGGAGCGCACTGTGTTCCACTGCTTCTCCGGCGATCCCGAGTTGGCGCGGATCTGCAATGAGAACGGCTGGTACATGTCCTTCGCGGGGACGGTGACGTTCAAGAACGCGAAGTCCTTGAAAGCTGCGCTGCTCGAAGCCGACCGTTCGCTGATTCTGACCGAGACGGATGCTCCGTTCCTCACCCCGCACCCGTTCCGCGGCCGACCCAACGCCCCCTACATGGTGAACTACACGGTGCGCGGCATGGCCGAGATCCTTTCCGCTGACCTCGAGGAGCTGTGCCAGCAGATCTGGGCCAACTCCGAGAAGGTGTACGGGCAGTTTTAAGGGCCCCGTCCTGGATTTCGGTGGCGGCTGACATCTGAGGCAGCGGTTCGCGCTGAGATCGTGGGCTGCGGACATTTTGGGGAGCGGTTTACGCCGGGGTCGTAGTCCGACGACATCTGGGGTAGCGGTTCGCGCTGGGGTCGTGGGCTGCGGACATTTTGGGGAGCGGTTCGCGCTGGGGACGTGGGCGGAGGACATTCTGGGCAGAGGTTCGTAGTGATTCCGGGGTCGATGACATCTGTGGTCGAGGATCGTGGTGATACTAGGCCTTTTGCTACGACCCTCTGCCCTAGATGTGTCTGGCCCCCTCCGATCGACGAACCTCTGTCAGAAATGTTCACGTCTGGGCATCCTGATTCCGCAGGGGCGGGGCGAATGACATCTGAGGTTACTGTTCGCACTGACTCGCGTTGTGTGACTTGCCTCGTGACATCTCGGGGAGCGGTTTGCGCTTACTCGCGTGGTGCGGGTCGCCTCATGACATCTGGGGTTACTGTTCGCGCTGACTCGCGTTGTGTGAGTTGCCTCGTGACATCTCGGGGAGCGGTTCGCGCTTACTTGCGTGGTGTGGGTCGCCACGTGACATCTGGGGTAGCGGTTCACGCCGGGGTCGCGGTCCGACGACATCTGGGGGAGCGGTTCGCCCTGGGGCCGCCGGCGGAGGACATTCTGGGCAGAGGTTCGTAGTGATATCGGGGTCTCTGACATGCGTGGTTGAGGATCGTGGTGATACTAGGCCTTTTGCTACGACCCTCTGCCCTAGATGTGTCTGGCCCCCTCCGATCGACGAACCTCTGTCAGAAATGTTCACGTCTTCCGGTCAATTCCGTATAGGCGGCCTTCTGAATACCGGGAGCCGGCCACCCCGAGTACAGGAATCAGGTGAATACTGGGTTAGCTGCGATCACCAGGGCTCAGAGTGTTCAAGTCGTGTATCGGTCACTCGACTCAGATCGGGCTCGACGCCGAGATGTCCGCCGAGCCACGTCAGCCACTCCGCCAGTCGATCCATTTTGCGCAGGTCGTCGAAGGACACGATTCTTAGCTTCCATCCCAGACCCCGAAGCACCTCGTTCCGGTACATCTCGTCTTTATAGCTCGCATGATCCTGGCTGTGATCGCGGCCGTTGAACTCAACCGCGGTCATGTGCTCGGGCCAGGCGGAATCCAGGATGCTATGACCCCTGGGCGTCTCCACCCGGAAGTTCATGATCGGCCGCGGCATTCCGCAGGCCAGTACCAGCATTCGTGTCAGTGTTTCCATGGCAGACCACGTGGGGAACTGGATATCAGCCAGAGCTCGATGAACCTCTCTGACGGCACGAGATGCAGGCGGTAGTAACTCCAAAGCCTCTCGGATGGATTCGACCGTGAAAACATCCGGCTCAGAAGTTCCAAGGGGCTTCAGTCGGTCGATGCAGAGCATCGCATCGAGAGCAGCCGTGATGGACCATCGATCCATCATGGGCGCCGCGACCACCAGCGCCTCGACCGGATGAACAATGACCGAATCCCACGGGCCCTGATACGAACCAAGACTGTAAGACTTGGTCAACTTCACGTCAGGCAGGGAAGTGCGCCTCCGACCACCGTTCCACGACAATTGGTGAAGGTGTTTCTGATGGCGGCGAAGTTCACCACCGCGAAGTGGTTCGGGATGAGCAAAGATCCGGTTGGCCCAGGGGTAATGGTCCCCGTCGGGCAGTTTCAACAACTTGAGTGCGGTTGTACCGGTGATTCGGACGGTAGAGCTCGGCGTACCCAAATGCCATTGTAACAGCACGGTCCGCTGTAGGTGACTGACCGGCGCGTCTGCTCGGAACCAGTGACCGTAGGCGAGTTGGTGCATCTCCGGATCTCGGTGTAATCGTTCCGTGCGATTAGACCACCGGGCCGTTTCCGCCACGAGCGGCCGAGGTCCGCGATACAAGGTGGTTACATCAGAGCGGTTTGAGGGAGTGGAATCGGGCATGACCAGAATCTACGGAGTGAGCCACGACGATAGGTGTTTTCCACAGGTTCCGACCGCCCGAGTGGGGCCTGCACGGACCGGACTCGACACGTCCAGCTCAACAGCCCCAACGACCAAGCCCCGAGAGCCAAGCCCCAGCTCAACAGCCCCAACGACCAAGCCCCGAGGGGCAAGCCTCAGCTCCCCAGCTCCAATGACCAACCAACGATATTTATCCGTGAGTGCTGCTGACATCTCCGGAAAAGTAGCGCAGCGCGCGGAGGACACGAACATCTGAGGTCGAAGATCACGAAGATACCCGCGGTTTTACGACGATCCTCTGCCATGGGTGTATCGGCCCCAGAATCGCTACGAACCTCTTCCCCAGATGTTCACGGCTGCGGAACATCCCGCGAACTTGTGCCTCAAATGTCGCTCCCCGAGATGTCACTCTCTACACGTCGTTGCCCGCCGGGGCACCCCACCACCCACAACCCGACCACCCATTCAACGTAGGATGAACCGGTGACCGACCAGAGCCTTGACGGCCCGCTCCTGGGCCCCGCAGAAATTCGAGAACTGGCCGAGCGTGCGGGGATTCGCCCCACCAAGACGCTCGGTCAGAACTTCGTGATCGACCCCAATACCATTCGGCGGATCGTGGCTACGGCGCACCTCACCTCGGACGATCATGTCCTGGAGGTGGGGCCGGGACTGGGGTCGTTGACGCTGGGTCTGCTGGCGGCGTCGTCGGCGGTGTCGGCCGTGGAAATCGACCCGCCGCTCGCGGCCCAGCTCCCGGAGACGGTCGAGCGTTTCTATCCCGAGGCCGCCTCGCGCCTCAACATGGTGCTCGACGACGCCGCCCGCGTCACCGCCCTGCCCGGCGACACCCCGCCCACGGCGCTCGTGGCCAACCTGCCGTACAACGTGGCCGTGCCGGTGCTGCTGCACATCTTGGAAATGTTCCCCACCGTGCGCCACGGACTGGTCATGGTGCAGGACGAGGTCGCGGATCGACTGGCCGCTGGACCGGGATCGCGGGTTTACGGAGTGCCTTCGGTGAAAGCGAATTGGTACGCGGCGGTGTCCAAGGCCGGTGTGATCGGTAAGAACGTGTTCTGGCCGGCGCCCAAGATCGCGTCGGGGCTGGTGCGCTTCGAACGACGTGACCCGCCGGCGGACGAGTCGCTGCGCAAGGAAGTCTTCGCCGTAATCGATGCCGCTTTCGCTCAGCGGCGCAAAACCCTGCGTGCGGCGCTGAGCGGCTGGGCCGGATCCGGTGCGAGGGCGGAAGAGATCCTGCGTAACGCCGGAATCAACCCGAGTGAGCGCGGCGAGAAACTGGACGTCAAAGCTTTCGCGCGCATCGCCCAGGCCGCGGCGACGATCGCACAGGCACAGGCACAGGCACAGGCACAGACAAAGACACAAACACAGGCAGCAGCGCAACCGGATCACGAACGGAAAACTCCCGCCACGCCTGAGACGCAGCCCGAACCGACCACGGAGAACCCCGTATGAGCCCCGCCGGACTGCGGGCATCGGCATCGGCCCCCGCGAAAACGAACTTGGCGCTCCACGTTGGCGACCCCACACCGGACGGGTACCACCCGCTGGAAACCCTGTTCATCGCCGTGGACGTGCGCGAAACCGTGACGGCCTCCGTCAACACGCACGTGGCCCGGCGGGGGAGCGGCGTGATGGTCACGGTGTCCCCGGCACCCGGCAGTGAGTACGCGGAGATGATCCAGTCCGGTACGGCGCGGCTTTCTGACATCCCGCTGGACGATTCGAACCTTGCGGTGCGTGCCGCGCTCGCGGTGAGTGAGGCCCATGGCGACAATCCGGGCATCGAGTTACGCATCGACAAGGCGGTACCCGTGGCCGGCGGCATGGGCGGCGGTTCCGCTGATGCCGCGGCGGCACTCGTGGCCGTGGATGCATTGCTCGCCAAGCACCTCGATCAGCCGCGGCTCGGGCGTCATAGGCTCATGAACATCGGGTCGACTCTCGGCGCAGATGTTCCTTTCATGATCCTGGGCGGCCTGGCCGAGGGCCGAGGCAAGGGCGATGACCTCCGCACCGTCGAGACCGATGATCAGCTGCATCTGGTGTTCGTTCCCCAGGATCAAGGGCTGGCCACTCCGGCGGTGTTCCGGCAGTGGGACCACGCGCACCGCGTTCATACGGCGCACAGATCACAACGCGCACCGGACCCGCTGAACCCCGCTCTCGTACGTGCTGCCGCCATCGGCGATGCTCCAGGTGTGGCCACTTGGGTCCGCAACGATCTTCAATCGCCCGCCCTGGAGTTGCTGCCGGAGTTGGCTACACTGCTCAACCACGGCGTGGACCTCGGTGCCCTTGCGGGTTGGGTCTCCGGCTCGGGCCCCACGGTGTGTTTCCTCGCGGAATCTGCGGAGGCCGCGGAGAACCTGGTCAATGGCCTACGCCGCGAGCATCGCCACGCTTTTTCGACCACCGGGCCCGTGGTGGGTGCCCAACTGATCCCCGAGTGGGGCACAATCTAGAACAATGCGCCCGCGGACGCGGACCTTGATGTGAGGAGACAGCATGCCTATTCGTCCCCACCAGGTTCAAGCCGTGCCCAAGCCACTGGTCGAAGGTTTGGAGAAACTTCGCCAGGACCTCGACATTCCCGAGGACTTTTCGCCCGAGGTTCACGACGCCGCTCTGCACGCCGCGCGACATCCTCGCCTTCCCCGACTGGATCGGACCGATCTGGACTTCGTGACGGTTGACCCCGAGGGGTCCCGGGATCTGGACCAGGCGGTGTTCATCGAGGCGACGGAGCCGGGCTTCACCGTCTGGTACGCCATTGCGGATGT
Organism: Kocuria sp. CPCC 205235; assembly: GCF_040980905.1. Taxonomy (NCBI): domain Bacteria; kingdom Bacillati; phylum Actinomycetota; class Actinomycetes; order Micrococcales; family Micrococcaceae; genus Kocuria; species Kocuria sp. CPCC 205235. The sequence continues at coordinate 211,658 of NZ_JAVKPR010000003.1, read as the reverse complement.
TGCCGCGTTCGTGAGCCCAGGGGATCCCATTGACCTGGAAGCCCATGCCCGCGGGCAGACCTTGTACGGACCTCATCAGCGCACGCCCCTGCATCCGCCGGAGCTTTCGGAGGATGCCGCGAGTCTGCTGGAGAACGAGACTCGTCCCGCGGTGCTGTGGCGGCTCACCTTGGATGCGACAGGACATCAGACGGCGCGCACCGTGCAGCGAGCCTTGATCCGCAGTCGCGCACAGCTCACCTATCGCGAGGTGCAGGACGCCCTGGATCATGGCACCGCCTCCGAATCCCTGCAACTCCTCAAGACCGTGGGTCAACTCCGCGAGCATATCGAACACGAGCGCGGCGGCGTGAGCCTGCAGATCCCAGAGCAGGAGGTGGAAACCTCCAACGGAGAATGGCACATCGTGCACCGCTCCGCTTTGCCGGTCGAGGGCTGGAACGCGCAGATCTCGCTGCTCACGGGCATGGCCGCCGCGGAGATCATGCTCGAAGCCGCCGTCGGCTTGCTCCGCACGTTGCCGCCCGCCGACGCCGCGTCCTTGCGCAAGTTGCGCGAGACCGCCAAGGCCCTGCGGATTGAGTGGCCGCCCGAAATGGACTACCCCGAGTTCGTCCGCACACTGGACCCGGAACGCCCCGATCACGCGGCCATGCTGTACTCGTGCACGCTGTTGTTCCGCGGCGCAGGATATCTGGCCTTCAACGGTCAGACACCGGAGAACTCCCAACACGCGGCTCTGGCCACCCATTATGCGCACGTGACCGCTCCGCTGCGTCGGCTGGTTGATCGTTACGCAAGTGAGGTGTGCCTGGCGCTGTGCGCCGGAGAACTGGTTCCCGAATGGGTCACGGATGCTTTGCCGCAATTGCCCAAGGAGATGGAGTCGTCCAACCGCAAGGCATCCGCGTATGAGCGCGGCATCGTGAACATGGTGGAGACGCTCATGCTCTCCCCGCACGTGGGTCAGGAGTTCACGGGGACCGTTGTCGAGGTCGACGAAACCGGCGAGAAGGGCCGGTTCATCATCAGGAATCCGGCGGTGGAGGCCAGCATCAAGGGCACGGATTTGCCGCTGGGGCAGGAGATTCGTGTGCGGCTGGTCGAGGCGGACACGGCAAACGCCCAATCGCGATTCGAGCTCGTGGAAGCCATTGATGGTGCGGCGTCGTACAGCGCGGCTTCATCCGCCGCAGCTAGTGTCGGAAGCACATCCACAACTGAAAGGTAGGCGTCAATGTCCGTCGTCAAGATCAATGCCATCGAGGTTCCCGAAGGTGCCGGCCCCGAGATCGAAAAGCGCTTTGCTGCCCGCAAGCACTCCGTGGATTCCGAGCCGGGCTTCGAAGGTTTCCAGCTGTTGCGCCCGGTCGCGGGGGAGAACCGGTACTTCGTAGTGACCACGTGGGCCACCGAGGAAGACTTCGTGGCGTGGCGCGACGGCAACGCCCGCCAGGCTCACGCGGGTGAAGCCAAGAAGCCCGTGGCCACCGGAGCCAGCCTGCTCGAGTTCGAGGTCGTCGAGCTCTAACGGCCCTTCAAATGATTCCACCGCCCGTTGACCCACATACCGGTCAGCGGGCGGTATTGAATCGGCCGCGGTAATAGCTGGGCGCCAGGCCGTAGCGCAGGGTGAACGACCGTCGTAGGTTCTCATCGCTGCCGAACCCGGCGAGTCGAGCGGTTTCCGTCACCGTGTGCCCAGCGTCCAACAGCGCCTTGGCCGAGTCCAGCCGCACGTGTTCAATGAATTTCGACGGCGTGAGGTTCAGTTCCGCCCTGAACAGCCGGGTCAGGTGGCGCTCACTGACATTGACCAACGCAGCCAGCGACCCCACGGAGTGCTCGGCACCCGGGTCCGATGTCACGGCGTCGACGGCTCTCTGTAACCCCGGGGTGGCCGGGCTCGGCCAACGTAAGGCGGCCGAGAATTGCGATTGTCCTCCCGCACGCTGCATGTAGACCACCAGCCCGCGGGAGACATTTCGCGCCAGTGCCTCACCGTGGTCGGCGTTCACCAGGGCCAGCGCCAGATCGATGCCGGAGGATACCCCGGCGCTCGTGAACACCGGGCCGTCCTGGGTGTAAAGGGCATCCGGAAGCACATTGATCTCCGGATGCTCGCGCGACAACCGATCCGTGTGCAGCCAATGAGTGGTGGCGCGCCTACCGTCGAGCAGACCGGCTTTGGCCAGTAGAAACGCACCAGTACACACGCTCGCCACACGATGGGACCGGTCGGCCAACTCGCGTGCCGTGGCGATCAGATTTTCGGGAATCGGTTCGTCCACCAGGCATTCGCCGCCGGCCACCACCAGCGTGTCGATCGGGCCGCTTTTCAAGGCCGACGACGCCGCCTCGGTCACCAACGGCGTGCCCACCGTGGTCAGCACGTTGCCACCACTCGGTGAAACGTAGCTCAGGGAGTACTGCGCGCCGTGCAGATTCGCGTCCGAGAAGACCTCTGCGGGGCCGGTGACATCCAGCATTTTCACGCCGGGGAATGTCAGGAAGACAACGTTGTGGGAGTGGGCCATGGGACCAGTATGTCCGAATTTCAGGGATTGCTGGCGTCATGTCCATGGCTTCACGGAGCAATAGTCACCAGACTGATCAGTGAACCAATCGAAAAGGAGCAACACACATGACTGACACCATTGCAGGCATTTCCGTTCCCGATACCAAGCTGACCCGCGAGGTCACCGAGTACATCCGTGATACCGAGAACGATCTGCTCTACCACCACTCTCGTCGAGTTTTCTTCTTCGGTGCCTTCCAGGGCCAGGTGCGCAATCTGTCCGTGGATCACGAGCTGCTCTACGCGGGCGCCATGTTCCACGACATGGGGCTGACCCAGGGTTACATGGATTCCAAGCTCCGTTTCGAGGTGGATGGTGCCAACGCGGTCAAGGAGTTCCTGCTGGACCACGGCACCTCCGCTCAGCGTGCGCATGATGCTTGGCTGGCCATCGCCCTGCACACCACCCCGGGCGTTCCCGAATTCTTGTCCCCGGAGATCGCACTGGTCAGTGCGGGCGTGGAAACCGATGTGCTCGGTATGCACCTGGACGACCTCTCCGACGAACAGCGCAACGCCGTGGTGGAAGCCCACCCCCGTCCGGACTTCAAGAATCGGATCCTCAACGCCTTCAACGACGGCAACGTGCACCGCCCGCACTCCACGTTCGGCAACATGAACGCGGATGTCCTGGAGCACTTCAACCCGGACTTCAAGCGCGACAACTTCGTGGAGATCATCAAGAGCAACGACTGGAGCGAGTAATCCCGCGAGGGCATCGCCATTGATGCGATCTAGTTGAGGCCGTCCACTTCCATGAGGAAGTGGACGGCCTCTGCCATGAATCGGTCGTGCTGCTCCACCTGCGCCCAGTGCCCGCAGTTCGGAACCATGACGAGTCGAGCATCAGGCATCGCGGCTGTCGCTCGGCGAGATCCCTCCGGATCGACCAGCGGATCTTCCGCACCGTGGAAGAAGAGGGCCGGGGCATCGATCTCGGCCACACGATCCGAGAGGTCGTTGAGCATCCGATCTCGACCAATCGTGGCCTGGTTGTAGCGGGTGTACCCCAGGGTGCCCCGGGGTTCTCGGGCCAACCGAACGAACTCCTCGACCACCGGCTCCGGCAGGGTAGCCGGATCTTTGACCATGGAGTTCAAGCTGGCCCGCACGAATCGGTTGGCGAAACGGCCCAGGGGGAGGAGCATCGCGTCCGGTAGCCGCGATGCGTACCAGGCCGCTCGCTGCGCCCACGGGGACTTCAAAGCCGGAGTCAAACCACCCGGCGCAACCAGGATCATCCCGGCAACCAGTGGAGCGTGTGACAGCGCCAGGTTGAGAGCGGCGTCCCCGCCCATGGACACCCCGCACACGATTGCGGAATCGATGCCCAGAACCCTCAGCACCTCCGCCAGCAGATCTGCCATATCGGCGGGACTGCCCACCGGGTCCACGAACATGCTGCGTCCGAACCCCGGCAGATCCACTGCCCACGCCTGACGGTCGGTGCTTAGCGGTTCGAATAACCGGTACCAGGAGATGGCCGAGCAATCGGTTCCACCGCCATGGATCAGGAGAAGCGGCAATCTGCCGGAGACCGCCGGCCCCGCACGGAGCACCCCCAAGGAGCACACGGAGGTTTCGACGTACCGTTCCTGGGTCGCTGCCGGGGTCAACATGCCCTCACCATATCCGGCCGACGAGCGTTGGCCCGAGGCTTACTCCAGCGCCTCGCCCAACTCCAGCCACCGCATCTCCAGCTCGTCCATCTGCTCTTGCAGCTCGGACTTCTTGGCGGACAGCTTGCCTAGCCCCTCGAAATCGGAGGGATCCGCTGCGGCCATGGTCTCGTCCAGGGCCTCGGCTTCCTTGTTGAGTTTCTGCAGCTTGCGTTCGACGGCGCCCAGTTCCTTCTGCGCGGCGCGCGCTTCGGAGCCGGAGAGTTTGGGCTCCAAAGCTGAGCCCGCGGCGGCGTCGGCACCGGAACCCGAAGAAGAAGCCGCCATCGGATTGGAGGCACCGGCCGAGCCAGCGGCCGACCCCGAATCGGAGGAGGCCGAGAGCTTCAGGTATTCCTCGACCCCGCCGGGCAGGTGGCGGAATTGGCCGTTGATCACCGCGTACTGCTGATCGGTCACGCGCTCCAGTAGGTACCGGTCGTGGGAGACCACCAGGAGCGTGCCGGGCCAGGTGTCCAGGAGGTCTTCCATGGCGGCGAGCATGTCCGTGTCCAGGTCGTTGGAGGGCTCGTCGAGGATCAGCACGTTGGGCTCGTCCAGCAGGATCATCAGCAACTGCAGGCGGCGTTTCTGCCCACCGGACAGATCCTTGACCGGGGTCTTGAGCTGCGCGGACGTGAATCCGAGTCGCTCGAGAAGCTGGGTGGGGCTCAGCTCCTTGCCCTCGGTCACGTAGCTGGTCTTCTTGCTGGCGACCACGTCCGAGACGCGGTCGTTGGCGACGTCGTCGAGTTCCGCCAGCTGCTGCGTGAGCGTGGAGATCTTCACGGTCTTGCCGCGCTTGACCCGCCCGGTGGTGGGGGAGACCGCGCCCGTGACCAGGCCCAACAGCGTGGACTTGCCCGCGCCATTGACACCCAGGATGCCTGTGCGCTCGCCAGGGGCGATCAGCCACGTGACGTCCTTGAGCACGTTGGTGGTGCCGTTGGCGCCCTCGAAGGACACCGAGACGTCCTCGATGTCCACCACGTCCTTGCCCAGCCGGGACACGGCCATGCGCGAGAGCGAGACCGAATCGCGGGGCGGGGGAACATCGGAAATCAATTGGTTGGCGGCGTCGATGCGGAACTTGGGCTTGGAGGTGCGAGCGGGTGCGCCGCGGCGCAACCACGCGAGTTCCTTGCGCATGAGGTTCTGCCGCTTCTGCTCGACCACGGCGTTCTGCCGGTCGCGCTCCACGCGCTGCAGTACGTAGGCTGCGTAGCCACCTTCGAATGGCTCGACCATGCGGTCGTGGACCTCCCATGTGTCCGTGCACACGGCGTCCAGGAACCAGCGGTCGTGAGTGACGACCACCAGTGCGCCCGAGTTCTTGGACCAACGGTTGTTCAAGTGCTTGGCCAGCCACGTGATGCCGTCCACGTCCAGGTGGTTGGTGGGCTCGTCCAGGAAGATGACGTCCCAATCCTGGGCCAGCAGGCTGGCCAGGGCCACGCGGCGCCGTTGCCCGCCGGAGAGCTCGCTGACGTCCGTGTCCCAATCCACGTCCGAGACCAGGCCGGAAATCACGTCACGCACCTTGGCATTCGAGGCCCAGACATGGTCGGGAACATCGCCGACGACGGCGTGCCCCACCGTCTGATTCGGGTCCAGCGTGTCCGCCTGGTCCAGCATGCCCACGGTGGTTCCCGAGCGTACGGTGACCCGCCCGCCGTCGGGATCGATGCGGCCGGCGAGCAGGCGCATCAGCGTTGACTTGCCGTCGCCATTGCGCCCGACAATGCCAATCCGGTCACCCTGATCGATGCCTATGGAGACCGCGTCGAAAACGGTCTTGGTCGGATACTCGAGGTGCAGATTCTCTCCGCCAATCAGATGTGCCACGCAGGCCAGGATACAAGCGTCAGGGTCATCCGGGAGAAGTGCCAGATTGGCGTGGGAGACTTGACCCATGCAAGAGACTTACGTGACCGCCCCCGTGGCCGGGACGGTTTTGGATATTCCCCAGGACTTGGCGAGCGCCGTCGAACATGTTCGCGAGCACCCGGGGCCCGTGGAAATCACGCTGGGCGCGGACCGTCCAGTGGGTCTCCACATGGGAAGTATGGTGCGTCGCCAGGCAGGCGATCAGTTGCGCAAGGCCGGCGCCGATCCGCTGATCCTGCGCGCACCGGTGTCCGTGGACGAGGACATGCCTGACGAGGGCGTGATCGCCGAGGCCGACGCCGCTCTGGTCCTGGCCCACGGCGTGGGCGCCCAGGCGCTCGTGCTCGCGTTGGGCGGCGTCACCCACCGCGGTCGACAGCGGCAACGGCTGTACTCCATGGTGGCCGCGCTCGCAGAAGCGGCTTCGGCTCAGGACGTGCGACTGCTCATGCAGAACCACACCACCGTGGACGAAGTGGTCATGCTCCTGGTACTCCTGGACCGAGAATTCGATCAGGACACCCTGGACGTTACCGAACCCGAGGTCACCTCACTCGCTTGGGACGTGTCCCGCTCTCGAGGAGCAGGCCAGTCCGACGCAGATGCGTGGGGATTCGTGCAGCGTGCAGCCAAACGCGCTCCCGTGCTCGTGCGCGGACTGGAGCCGGGGGAGACCCGCCACCTCGCCCAGGCGTTACCGGGTTTCGAGGAGGCCATGGCCAACGGCCGCGTGGTCACGGTGGAACACTGCTCGGGATCGCACTGACCGAAGTTCGGGAAATGTTATGGTAATTTTCCGTGCATCCCGTGTGGTGCACGGTTGTGTTGTCACGGCAGTGACGACCTTTCCGCCATGGTGTAATTGGCAGCACACCGGCCTTTGGAGCCGTGAGTCTAGGTTCGAGTCCTAGTGGCGGAACGTACGAACCACCCAGGTGCAGATGGGTTCCACCACCTGACGAGCAACCACGAGGAGTTAGCTCAGTGAGCATCGTCGATACCGCGGCCGATCAGAGCGCCGCGACCGGCGGGTCCAACCCCGCAGCAATCATCGTCCTGGCCGCAGGCAAGGGCACCCGCATGAAGTCCAAGACCCCCAAGATCTTGCATGAGATCGGGGGTCGTTCCATGGTGGGGCACGCCCTCAAAGTCGCGCGGGAACTGAACCCGGAGCAGCTCGTGGCGGTCATTCGTCACCAGCGGGACCTCGTGGAAGCGCACATCAATGAGCTGGATTCCGGTGTGTTGATTGCCGACCAGTCGGACGTTCCCGGCACCGGCAGTGCAGTGGATGCGGGTCTGGAAGTTCTGGACCGTGAAGCTCCGGTGTCCGGCACCGTGGTCGTGACGTACGGCGACGTTCCGCTACTCACCGCACAGACCCTGCAGGACTTCGTGACCTACCACCGCGACCACGGCAACGCCGTGACGGTGCTGACCGCGGATCACCCCGCTCCGGGCAAGTACGGCCGCATCCTGCGGGACGAGAACGGCCAGCTCGCGGAGATCAAGGAATTCAAGGACGCCACCGAGGAAGAGCGCGCGGTCGTGGAGGTCAACTCCGGCATCTTCGCCTTCGACGCTGCCGTGTTGCGCGATTCCCTGGCCCAGGTGGACACCAACAACGCTCAGGCCGAGAAGTACCTCACGGATGTTCCCAAGCTCGCTCGGGCCGCGGGCCACCGCGTGGACGCCCTGAAGATGACGGACTACATGGAGCTCGAGGGTGCCAACGACCGAGAGCAGCTCTCGGAACTCGGCGCATACCTCAATAAGCGCACCCTCAAGATGCACATGGCCAACGGCGTGACGGTCGTTGATCCGGGTACCACGTGGATCGATGACACCGTGCAGATCGAGCAGGACGTCACCATCCTGCCCGGTACTCAACTGCACGGTGCCACGCGAATTGCCGAGGACGCCGTCGTCGGCCCGGACACCTCCCTCACCAACGTGACCGTGGGCAACGGCGCAACCGTGATCCGCACCCACGGCAGCGACGCCGAATTGGGTGCGGGCGCGTCCGTGGGTCCGTTCGCGTATCTGCGTCCGGGCACCGTGCTGGGCGCCAAGGGCAAGATCGGCACCTTCGTGGAGACCAAGAACTCGACCATTGGCGAAGGCTCCAAGATCCCGCACCTGTCCTACGTGGGCGACGCGACGATCGGCGAGCACTCGAACATCGGTGCGGCCTCCGTGTTCGTTAATTACGACGGCGTCAACAAGCACCGCACCGTGGTGGGCAACCACGTGCGCATGGGCTCGGACAACATGTACGTTGCGCCCGTGACCATTGGCGACGGCGCCTACTCCGGTGCCGGCACCACCGTCCGCAAGGACGTGCCCGCCGGCGCACTGGCCCTCACCGAGGGGAATCAAGTCATCGTGGAAGGATGGGTGCAGAAGCACCGTCCCGGAACCGATGCCGCTAAGGCTGCGGAAGCGTCCAACGGCTCCTAAAACTCTGACCGCGCATCCCAGGCCTGAACCGGGCACGAGACACGCGACCAGCGCTCCATCAAGCATTTCGAGGAAAGCGAGTTCACATGACCGGAATTACGAATGCGGGGTCGAACCGCATGGTTCTGCTCTCGGGTCGTGCACATCCGCAGCTGGCGCAGGACATCGCGCGCGAACTGGGCACCGAACTGGTCCCCACCGACGCGTACGACTTTGCCAACGGTGAGACCTACGTGCGATTCGGTGAGTCGGTGCGTGGCGCGGATGCGTTCCTCATCCAGTCCCACCCGGCACCCATCAACCAGTGGGTGATGGAACAGCTGATCATGATCGACTCGCTCAAGCGCGCATCGGCCAAGTCCATCACCGTGGTCAGCCCGTTCTACCCGTACGCCCGCCAGGACAAGAAACACCGCGGTCGTGAGCCCATTTCCGCTCGTCTGATTTCTGATCTGTACAAGACCGCCGGCGCTGACCGTCTGATGTCCGTGGACCTGCACACCGCGCAGATCCAGGGCTTCTTCGACGGCCCCGTGGATCACCTCATGGCCATCCCGCTGTTGAGCGACTACGTGCGTTCCGTGGTGGACGAGTCCAACGTGACCGTGGTGTCCCCGGACACCGGCCGTGTGCGCGTGGCCGAGCAGTGGGCCGAACGTCTGGGCGGTGCACCGCTGGCCTTCGTCCACAAGACGCGTGACATCAACGTTCCCAACCAGGCCGAGTCCAAGCAGGTCGTGGGCGACATCGAGGGCCGTACCTGCGTGCTTATCGACGACATGATCGACACCGGTGGAACCATCACCGGCGCTGTCCGCGTGCTGCGGGACAACGGCGCCAAGGATGTCATCATTGCCGCCACTCATGCGGTGTTCTCGGACCCCGCGGTGGAGCGCCTGGCCAACTGTGGTGCCATGAAGGTTGTCGTCACCGACACCCTGCCGGTTCCGAAGGAGCACCAGTTCGAGAACCTCGAGGTCATCTCGATCGCACCGTTGATCGCGCGTGCCATCCAGGAAGTCTTCGAGGACGGCTCGGTGACCAGCCTGTTCAACGGCCGGTCCTGACCCGCATGATCCGCGTCCGGTTCCCCTGAACCGTGACATGAAAAAGCCACCCGCCGGAATCCGGCGGGTGGCTTTTTCATGTCTGGCGGGTGGAACCCTTAGCGGGTGACCCACACGTGGTTGGTCGCGGAGGACCAGCGCACGGTGTAGCCCTTGGAGAAGCGCTGGTGCACTTGGTTGCCCACGCGGTACTCGTCGGTCACGGGGAACCCGTAGCCGCGCTCATGACCGCGCTTGCTCCAGAACTTACCGATGGCCCCATACTCCTTGATGGTGTTGGAACCGGTGGACGGTGTCCACATGACCTTGTGGGTGCGGCCGGTGGCCGTGGTGAAGCTCTGGTAGGCACCGCCGGAGATGGAGCGCTCTTCCGTGGACGGGAAGCCCAGTCCGCGCTCGCGACCGGTCTGCACGAACTTGTTGCCGATGCTCGAGGTGTTGCGCACCATGTGGGCACCGGTACGCGGGTGCCAGTACGCGGTGGCCTTCACGCCGTTGCGCACGAACTCCTGGTAGCGACCACCCGAAGCGGCAGCGCGCTCCGGGGTCACGGCCTGGCCCCACTTGGCGGCACCGCCGGTGGCGCGGTAAATGGAACCGATACCGCCGCTCACCGAGTAAGACTGGTTCACCGCATTGGTGCTCGGCGCGCGACCGCCCAGCGGCTTGTAGTTGCGAGAGCTGGCCATGGACTGCAACTGGGCCCAGGATCCGCGGTACTGGTTGGAGTCACCGGAGAAGGGGCCCGAGGCCGAGAACTGCCAAATGTCGTACGTGGACCAACCGTTGGGCATGGCCCCGGCACCGGTGGTGTTGTACGCGGCGATGTGCAGCGGGTGGGTGTTGAACTGCGCGGTGTTACCCGTGCAGGTGCGCCACCAGTCGGTGGTCGTGTAGATCGCGGGCAGGCGGCCGGTGCGCTGCTTGTAGCGGTCCGAGAAGGACTTGATCCACGAGTTCATCTGCGGCTGGGACATGTTGTAGCACGTGTTGCCCAAGCTCGAGTACGGGTTGTACTCGATGTCCAGCAGACCGGGCAGGGTCTTGCCGTCCGCGGACCAACCTCCGCCGTTGTTCACGAAGTAGTCGGCCTGGGCCGCACCTGAGGACACGCTCGGCAGGGCGAAGTGGTACGCACCGCGGATCATGCCCACGTTGTAGGAGCCGCTGTACTGCGACGCGAACGAGGGGGACTTGTAACCGGTTCCCTCGGTGGCCTTCACGTACGCGAAGCGCGCGCCCTTGGAGTACTCGGCACTCCAGTTCACGGTGGGCTGCCAACCGGACACGTCCATTCCCATGATGCCCGCGGGGCGCCACGTGTTGGCCTGGATCATCAGGGACATCGAACCAGCCGGGCCCACTGTCTGGGTGCTGGACGGATCGGATTCCGGGCTCTCCCGGGTTTCCGGGGTCACGGCACCGACCGACGCCGACGCCGCCGGGGCGGTTTTCGTGTCGAGTTCCTTTTCGACCTGCTCGAGTTCCGCTTCGGACTCGGGGGACAGGTTGGTGGTTTCATCCATTGACTTCATGCGCTGACCCATGGTGGCGCCGGGGTTCTTATCCCCGGTCTTGGGCGGTGCGCTCGGAAGCTTGGGATCTTTGACCACGGTGTCGAGTTCTTCGGTTTCCACGGACACCACGTTGCCGCGGTCGGGATCGAGGTTCTCAGTGGGGGTTTCGGCAGCAATGGCCGGAGCGAATGTGGTGAATGCCAGAATAGCCGCGGTAACGGCAGCGGGCAGGGCTGTCTTTCGGGGGGAGATCACACGAATTGCCTAACTGGGGGATGGTGCGCGGGGGCGCTTGGGCATTGGAGGCATCAAGATTCTAAACAACTTTCAGGGAATTAATGGATTAATTTTCGAGAATCGATCACGAAAGCATTTCAAGGCTGCAAATTTTCGGTTTCGTACACGACCGGTTCGCCGGGACTTAACCGAGGTTGCCCTTCACCGCGCAAGGCAGTGAAGGGCCACGAGGAAGTGTCGACGGCACGGTGACGGTCCGTCGAGAAGACGGTCAGTAGGCGCCGTCGGAGGCGAAAACCGCCTTGAAGGTCCGTAACAAAATGATCATGTCCTGAACCGGGGACCAGTTCTCCACGTAGTACAGGTCCAACCGGACGGACTGTTCCCAATCCAGATCGGAGCGACCGGAGACCTGCCACAAGCCGGTGATACCAGGACGCACCCGGAGTCTGCGGTAGACGTGCTTCTCGTACCGGTCCACTTCGGAGGCCAGAGGAGGCCGGGGACCTACCAGGGACATGGAGCCGCCCAAAACGTTGAAGAACTGGGGGAGTTCGTCCAGGCTGTAGCGCCGCATCCACTTTCCGGGGCGGGTGACGCGCGGGTCGTCCTTCATCTTGAACAGCACACCACCCTGCGACTCGTTGGCCACCAGCAGCGCGGCCTTTCGCTCCTCGGCATCCACATACATGGAACGGAACTTGAGCATCCTGAACCGGCTGCCGTCAATGCCCACTCGCTCCTGTGCGAAGAAGGCAGGACCGCCGTCGTGCATCTTGACGATCAGGCCGAGTACGAGCAACACGGGCGACAGAATGAGCAGCGCACAAGACGCCCCCACGATGTCGGTGCCGCGCTTGATCATCTTCTTGGACCGAGTGAAACGCGGGGTGGCCACGTGGATGAGCGGTAGCCCGGCCAGTTGTTGCGTGTGGATGCGGGGGCCTGCAATGTCGGTCAGGCCCGTGTTCATGACCAATCGGATGTGCTCATCAGCCAGCGCCCACCCCAGGTGGCGGATCTCGCGCGTACTCAGGGGTACCGATGCGGTCATGACCAGGGTCTCGATGCGGTTCTCGCAGCACGCCTGCACGATTCCGGCCACGCTGGGACGAACACCGTGTTCCAACGTATTGACCGGCATCTCGACGTGAGCCAGTTCTTCGGGAACGTCCCGTCGTGAGCGCGGCATGTACACGGCCACCGGTTTGAAACCGGCATCCGGGCGGCGCTGGAGCTCATCCACCATCTCCACGGCGCCGGGGAAACGGCCGATGATCATGGTGCGGGACATAGCCTGGCCCTTGAAGCGCCGTTGCATCAGGTTGTGCCGTGCCACGAAGCGGCCGCTGATCAACGTGAGAAGACCGAGCGGGAGGGCGATGAGGACGTAACCGCGCGCCGTCGGAATGTCGAAGGCGTAGGACACGATAGCGATCGCGCCGAAAAGGACCAGGGTGGAGGTGACCACTTGTTTGGTTTCTTCGACACCATTACCGATCAAACGGACTCCGCGCGTGCCGCGCAACTCCAACCAGGCCCACCAACCCAGTCCGAGAATGACACCGACCAACCAATACGGAACGGGAATTGATTCGAGCGGGAGAAACCCGTCGCCCAAGCCGAAACGGATCAATTGGCTCAACGCCAACGCCACCGCTAACGCCAGGGCATCGGATATCCGCAGAGTCTGCTGGTATTTCTCACGCCACAACGCTTGCGTGTGGCGCACTGTTGGCCCCTTGAACATGATCGTCGGTCCCTCCCCCTGAAAACGGTCGACGAGAGTGCATAAAAACTTGCACCGCGTCGGTACGGCTGTGATGAGTGAGGCGGCCGCACCGTGGAATCTCCCCCGAGATTCACGCTTCCCACGATAGCGTGATTCACCCGCGAACGGCCCCTGTCCAGGACATATGGGTACATAACGGGGGACGAGCCTGTGAGCGGTTCGGGAGATAAGGACCCGTGGTATTCTGGGAAAGTTGCCAAGGCGAGGGGGTGGCGTATTTTGCTGCCCCGTTATCGACGACGGCTGGTGGGATCGTGAACTCCCGTGACCTCACGGAACGGGAGCGCCATGCGGTACCGCACCACGTCGGTTTGCTGACCGGTTCAACGATTGGTGCGAGTGCCATTCGGCGGTCAGTGTGGTGACGAGCCGATAACCCACAATCTAAGGAGTCCCACCATGGTGGATATCATCAACATTCCCGGTACGCTGCGCACCGAGTTCGGCAAGGGCTACGCCCGCCGCGTGCGTCAGAACAACCAGATCCCCGCAGTGATCTACGGCCACGGTGCCGAGCCCCTGCACGTGGTCCTGCCCGGCCACGAAATGATGCTGGCTTCCCGTAACCCCAACGCTGTGCTCGAAATCAACGTTGACGGTGACGGCCACCTGGCCATGATCAAGGAAGTTCAGCGTCACGCTGTGCGTCCCGAGATCCTGCACATTGACCTGCTCACCGTGCGCCGCGGCGAGCGCGTGGAGGTCGAGATCCCGGTTCACGTCGAGGGTGAGGTCGCACCGACCGCCGTGCACAACGTGGAAGAGAACGTTCTGGTCATCGAGGCCGACGCGCTCAAGGTCCCCGAGTACGTCGTGGTCAACATCGACGCTCTCGAGCCGGGCGAGCACGTCTACGCCAAGGACATCACCCTGCCCAGTGGCGTGGCACTGATCTCGGACGAGGAACTGCTCGTCATCAACGTCTCCGAGCCGGTCCAGCAGGACCTGGGCGAGGAGCCGGAAGAAGGCGAAGAGGCTGCTGAGGGCGAGGAAGCCGCTGACGAAGAGGCCCCCGCCGAGGACGCAGAGTAAGTATTTCTTCACCCGCGCGGCCTTGCACGGGCGGCGCAGTGAAGTGATCGAACGCGGCGGCAGGTACCCACGGGTGCCTGCCGCCGTGTTTTCGTGAACGCGGGTTCCGTGTACGCGAGCCCCCGGAGGCATTGAGTGGGCGAGGGGTGGGCACCGGTGACGCGCGCGATAGGCGTCATATCCAGAGACAGCGTGACGGCGCTGTAACGACTTGAAGAACGAACCGAAGGAGGCCCTTCGTGGCTGATCGCACATTGGTGGTGGGGTTGGGAAATCCCGGCGACCGTTACGCGGGGACTCGACACAATGCGGGTGCCATGGTGCTGGCCGAACTGGCCGGCCGTGCCGGGGCCAAGCTGTCCGCCCATAGGACTCGCGCCGCGGTAGCGGAAACGCGGATGAGTCCCGGAGCGCCGAGGCTCGTCCTGGCTCAGCCCCTGACCTACATGAACACGTCCGGCGGACCGGTGTCCTCCTTGCTCAAGTACTACGACCTGGATCTGGACAACCTGGTGGTCGTGCACGACGAAATCGACCTGCCGTACGGTGCCGTCAAGCTCAAGCGCGGTGGGGGAGAAGGCGGCCATAACGGGCTGCGTGACATTACCAAGGCGCTGGGCACCAAGGACTACGTGCGGGTGCGGGTGGGCGTGGGCCGACCTCCCGGCCGAATGGACACCGCTGACTACGTGCTCAAGCGTTTCTCCGGCGCGGAGTCAAAGGAACTGCCCCTGCTGATCAGCGATGCCGCCGACGCCGTGGAGATGCTGACCGAAAAGGGTCTGGTCGACACGCAGCAGCATTTCCATGCCAAATTGTCGTGACGCCAGGCGGGTCACGGCCCGCGTGCGGCGCTCGGAATCGGAGCCGCGTAACCCAACTGAGTTCGGGCGCTCAATCTGGCGTAACCACCATTAGTCACCGTCCACGCGCGGGGCTACGGTGGAGACGGCCAGTCCATTAGCCGATGAGCGACAGCTCGTGAGAAGGAGTCATGACCACTACCCCCCTGGACAATGAGCAAGTCCTGCAGCTGAAGCAGGATTTCCCGCTGCTCACCGAAACACAGGTGGCGGGTCATCCGCTGGTCTACCTCGACACCGGCGCGACCTCCCAGGTCCCGCTCCCGGTTGCCGACGCGGAACGGGATTTCACACTGCGCCACCGCGCCGCCGTTCACCGCGGTGCCCACACCCTGGCCGTGGAGGCCACGGACTTCTTCGAGGATGCTCGCGCCACGGTCTCGCGTTTCGTGGGCGCGGATCCATATTCCCTCGTGTGGACGTCCAACGCCACCGAGGGCCTCAATCTGCTGAGCTACGCGATGTCCAACGCGGCCGCGGGTTCCAACGGGTCGGAGAACGCGGAGCGTTTCCGGATGGGCCCGGGTGACGAGATCGTCACGACCCAGGCCGAGCACCACGCCAACTTGATCCCGTGGCAGGAACTCGCCGCACGGACCGGCGCAACCCTGCGCGTGGTCCCCGTGGACGAACGCGGTCTGATCACGCCGCAGGCGGTCGCGAACACACTCAGCGACCGCACCAAGCTCGTGGCCTTCACGCACGTCTCCAACGTGACCGGCGCGATCACGGACGTGCCCGCCGTCGTGGCCGAGGCCCAAAAAGTCGGCGCACTCACGGTGCTGGACGCGTGCCAGTCCGTGCCACACATGCCCATCGACTTCCCGGCCCTCGGCGTGGACTTCGCGGTGTTTTCCGCCCACAAGATGCTGGGCCCCACGGGCATCGGCGCGCTCTACGGACGCCGCGAGTTGCTCAACGCACTGCCCACGTTCCTCACCGGCGGCTCAATGATCACCAAGGTCACCACGGAGCACGCCCGCTACCTCGACTCGCCCGTCCGCTTCGAGGCGGGCACGCAGCGCATCAGCCAGGCCGTCGCGTGGGCCGAGGCCGTTCGTTATCTCGAGCAGATCGGCATGAACCGCATCGAAGCGTGGGAAGCCGAGCTCGGGGGTCGGTTGGCCCGCGGGATCACGGAGATCGACGGCGTTCGCCTCCTCGGTCCCGAACCGGGCGTTGAGCGCGTGGGCCTGGCCAGCATCGATGTTGCCGGGGTGCACGCACACGACGTGGGCCAGCTGCTGGACGTCGCCGGTATCGCCGTGCGCGTGGGCCACCACTGCGCGCAGCCGCTGCACCGCGAGTTGGGCCTCACGGCCAGCACGCGCGCGAGCACCTATTTGTACAACACCACCGACGACGTCGATCGCTTCCTTGACGAGCTCTCGCGCGTTCGCGGCTACTTCCGGGCGGAGGGCGCATGAGCGCAGAGTTGGACCAGCTGTACCAAACGATCATCCTCGAGCACTCCCACAAGCGCAGCGGCGAAACCGACCAGGACGTGTCCTCGGCCGGGGAACGCAGCGGTGTTTCCCACCAGTACAACCCCACGTGCGGCGACGAGATCACCGTGCGCGTGGCGGTGACGGAGGGGGAGAACCCGACCGTGGAGGCCGTGGAATGGAACGGCGAGGGCTGCTCGATCTCCATGGCGGCGGCGTCGGTGTTGTCGGACATGGCACCCGGGATGAGTCTGTCCGAGCTGGGGAAAATGATCGAGCACTTCCGCGAGATGCTCAGATCGCGCGGCCAGGTGGCTCCGGACGAGGAGATCCTGGGTGATGCGGCGGCCTTCGCGGGGGTGTCCAAATTCGTGGCGCGCGTGAAGTGCGCAATGCTCAGCTGGGTGGCCGTGGAGGACGCGGTGAACCAGGCGGCGTCGAAGGCTCGAGCGAACTAGCTTGACGGACGCGGGAATGCGCCAGCAGCCCGCGAGCCTGACATGACGAACGGCCGGCGAGAACTCTTGAGGTTCTCACCGGCCGTTTCGTTGTGCTGTCGAGGCCCGGTCGCGCGGGACCTAGTTGTCGTAGACGTCCGGGTCCACGCCGTGCGCACGGACCTTCTTGTACTTGGCGTTGCGGGCGAGCAGCAGGCTGCCACCGATGATCGCGGCGAGCATGGAGCCGAAGAGGATGCCGACCTTTGCATGATCGTTGTGGGGGCTGCCGATGCCGAAACTCAACTCGGCCACGAGCAGGGACACCGTGAAACCGATACCGGCCACGAACGACATGCCGAACAAATCGAACCAGGTGTAGTCCTTGTCCTTCTCTGCGGGGCTGAACCGGTCCATCAGCCAAGCCGCACCGAAGATGCCCACGGGCTTACCGATCAGCAGACCCGCGACGATGCCCAGAGCCACGGGATCCGCGGCAGCGGACTTGATGCCGTCGATACCACCCACGGCCACGCCGGCGGAGAAGAACGCGAAGATCGGGATGACCAGACCGTTGGAGAGAGGGCGGAAGCGGTGCTCCAGGGCGGGGGCCAGTCCCATCTCGGGATCCTCGTGGCGGATCACGCGGGGCGTGGTCTTCATGACGGGAACCATGAAGCCCAGCAACACGCCGGCAATCGTTGCGTGCACGCCGGCCTCGTAGACGCACCACCACGTGGCCACGCCCAGGGGCAGCAGGATGACCCAGGCCGCCCAGTGCTTGGCCATGAACCAGTTGGCGTACTTGTGAGTGAGCACCCAGAAGATGATGAGCAGTACCGCCGCACAGCCCAGGAAGAGGCCGCGCACGGATTCCGTGTACACGAACGCGATGATGATGATCGCGATCAAATCGTCCACCACGGCCAGCGTCAACAAGAAGGTGCGCATGGCGGTGGGCAGGGCCGAACCCACGACCGCCAGGACGGACACGGCGAAGGCGATGTCCGTGGCCGTGGGGATGGCCCAGCCGTGCATGGCCGTTTCCTCCGCGCCGGCCGCAATATTAATGCCCAGATAAATCAACGCGGGCATGATCACGCCACCCACGGCGGCGACCACGGGCAGCATGGCCTTACGAATATTGCGCAGCTCGCCGTTGACGAATTCAGTTTTGAGCTCGAGGCCCGTGAGGAAGAAGAAGATGGCCAGCAGACCATCGGCGGCCCATTCGCCCACCGTGTGATCAAAACCGGGAACACCGATGCCCACGTGAGCGTCACGCACACCGAAATAGAAGTCACCCAGCGGTGAGTTGGCGATGACGAGCGCGGCCACCATCGCGATCAGCAACAGCAGGCCGCCCGTGGTGTCACGCCTCAGGAACGCCCCCGGATTGCCCGCGCGTGACGGATTGTTCACGGCCACATTCAACGCCAAACTCCATTCGATCTGCGGATATCTTGGGTCATCATATAGCCTCACCAACTAAAAACCGGGGGCCGCAGGAGCGACCCCCGGTTACTACCGAGTGCCTGACCGATCAGTGCTTGGCGATCCAGGACTCCGCGGCGCGAGCCTGCAGGGTCAGGGCCTTGCCGATGTAGGGCTCAGCGGCGGCGGCGATCTTCTTGCCGACCAGCGGGATGTTGGCGACCACGTCACCCGCCACGTCGATCACGGTCTCCTCGCCGGTGGGCTTCAGCGTCTGGGTGGCATTGGCGCCCACGGGCAGGCCATGAGCCTTGATCTCGGTGCGGGCATTACGGGAGCCATCGGCGGCCGGAGCGTCGTAGGTGTCCACCTGGTTGAGCTTGACGGCACCCTTGACGAACTTCTGGACGACATCGGGCAGCTTGTCCGCGGACATGGTCCGCACGGTGGTCACGGTGAACGCCGTGTTGGTGTCACCGGAAACCTCGAAGGATTCCAGCTGCGTACCCGCGCGGTCGCTCACGTGCCGGACGAAGGCCTCGTCGACAAAGGTCTTGAGCACGGTCTCCAGCGGAGCCTTGACGGTGGTGGAGGCGTTAACAGACATGGTTCTCCTTGAAATCGATGAACGCGAGACGCGTTGTGGCCAGCGCAACCAATCCTAGGCCCAAGACCAAACCGGACACCTGAGAGAAGCCGGAGTTGGGCTGTCCGCTAAAGATCGGACAGTCAGTTTGCCCCCAGGGCACTGCCGATCACGTGCTCAAACCTAGACTGAAAAAGACCGCGGCGGGGGAATGTCGAGGGTCATAAATACGGGTGGGGATCCCTTGACCTGCGTGTTTTCACCACGCTGACCAGGCACGCCGCTGACCCATAAGCGGTGCGCGTTTCATCAGGGGGATATAGATGACCGGTTCCAGTTCGCCTGCCACGGGCACGTTGATGCAGCCGACGCGCCGCGAGAACCCCGGTGCTCGGCATGGAACGCGCACCCTGCCGGCTCCGCATCGAGAAGCCCACGATCCGGAGCCGCCGCGCGGGCCCGTGGTGCTGCACGTGGTCGAGGCGTTCGGCGGGGGAGTGGCCGCGGCGGTACGCGATTACGCCCGGGCCACCCCGGAATGCGATCACCATCTGTTGTGCCACTTGCGCCCGGAGGCCGTGAACCTCGAGGACGAGCGGGACACTGATTTCGCGTCCGTGCGTTTCCTTCCCGGCGGCCACCTGGCCAATTTGAAAGCCACCCGCTGGGCCATCAGCGAGATCCACCCGGATGTCATCCACTCCCACTCCAGCTACGCCGGTGTGTATGCGCGCCTGGCCGTGGGGCACCTACCGCGTAAACCGGTGGACACGCTGTCCCCGCTGCGCACCCCCGGGGCCCCCACCACCCGCGCCGAGCGACACGGTGACCTGTTGCGCGAAGGCCAGCGGCGGCGTCGTCTCCGTGCCGAGAAATTGGCCGAGCGCGGCCCACTGCGGCGCAAGGTACAGAAGTACTTCGACCCCGCACTGGCCCACATCAAGCAGGTGTACACGCCGCACGCGTGGTCGTTCTCTCGCCTGGACCATTCGCGACTGACCCGCCTGGGCTTCTGGGCCCTCGAAGGTGCCCTGGCCGCACGTACGGACGTACTGGCGGGCTGTTCCAAGGCGGAGAACAACGTGGCCCACTGGGGGCCGGTGTCCCCGCGCACGGTCTACGTGCCCAACGTGGCCGAACCGGACTCGGTGCGCAAGCCCACCAAGGGTGCGGACGAACCGCTGGTCCTGGCCGGTGCCGGTCGCCTCACGGCCCAGAAGGACCCGGTGTTCTTCGCGGAGACGGTCCAGGCCATTCGCGATGCCGGATTCCGCGTGGCCCCCATCTGGGTCGGTGGCGGTGACGAGGACGTGGAGCAGTTGTTCCGCGACTACGGCATCAAGGTGACCGGCTGGATCTCCCACGAACAAGTACAGGAGCAGCTCAAGACCGCGGACGTTTACCTGCACACTGCGCGCTGGGAAGGGTTCCCCATCACGGTGCTCGAGGCCGCCGCGAACCACATCCCGGTGATCGTGCGCCGCATCCGAGTGTTCGACGATTCCGGCCTGCCGCTGGTCGTGGACACCCGTTACCTTGTGAGTACCCCCGATAGTCGGGGGGTCTGGTCGCTCGGCCGGGTATGGCTTTGTTGCCCTGCCATCCATGGTCCGGGGGGTGTTGCCGCCCGGTCGAGAGACACGCGTTGACCGCTGATAGGGACACGGCCCAGCACTGCTGAGGTCTCTTCGTAACGTGGGTGCCGGCATCGGGTGTCGTGACTGCGACCAGCAGTGATGCGTCAAAGGAGGACAGCATCATGGAGACAAGATTCGCGGTCGTGATCGGCTTAGACGTTGGGAAGACAGGCCACCATGCCTGCGCCCTGGACCCCGGCGGAAGCCGGTTGTTCGACAAGCCCCTGCCCCAGGACGAGGCCCAGCTGCGGGAGCTGTTCACCGAACTCCAGAAGCATGGCAACGTGCTGATGGTCGTCGATCAACCCAACACCATCGGAGCACTGCCGATCGCGGTCGCCCGGGATGCGGGCTGTGCCGTGGCCTACCTGCCCGGACTAGCGATGCGAAAGGCCGCGGACCTGTATCCGGGCCGGTCCAAGACCGATGCACGCGACGCGTTCATCATCGCCGACACCGCCCGCACCATGCCGCACACCCTCCGTGCCGTCGACCGTGACAACGAGGTCCTCTCCGCATTGAAGGTCCTCGCTGGCTTTGATGAGGATCTCGCTCACGAAACAACACGGGCGCTGAACCGGATCCGGTCGCTGCTCACGCAGATCCATCCTGCCCTGGAACGGGTGTTCGCCGGCGGTAGCCTCGCCAACAGTCTCACCCTGGAGCTGCTGATCAAGTATGGCGGCCCCACCGGGCTCAAGACCGCAGGCCGGGGGAAGGTATTACGGTTCGCCCGCGCCCACTCTCGCCGAGACCCCGAAGCCCTGATCGACCAGATCTTCGCGGCGCTGGGTGAGCAGACCGTGGTCGTTCCTGCGACCGCCGCAGTGGAGTTGGTGATCCCGAGAGTCGCTGGCCAGGTGAAAGAGCTGAAGGAGCAGCGAGCGACGGTGGCTAGGGAGGTCGAGGGGATGTTGGAGGACTTCCCTCTCGCCTCGGTCTTGAGGAGCATGCCGGGGATCGGCCTCAAGACCGCCGCGCAGATCCTCCTGAACATCGGCGACGGTTCCGCGTTCGAGACTCCCGGCCACCTCGCGGCCTACGCCGGGATCGCGCCGGTCACACGAAGATCCGGGACCTCGATCCGCGGAGAGTTCCCCGCCCGATCGGGCAACAAGCGGCTGAAGAACGCCCTGTTCTACTCTGCCTGGGTCGCCTCGAACCACGACCCGATCTCGAAGACCTACTACGATCGCAAACACGCCGAGGGCAAGCGCCACAACGCCGCCGTGATCTGCCTGGCCCGCCGCCGCTGCAACGTCATCTTCGCGATGCTCCGCGACGGCACGTACTACCAGTCACCCACACCAGTCCCGACCCCCGAGCCACCCACTCTCGCGGCTTGACTCGAAACATAGGGACACCCCCCAGGATGTGGCGGCGCGCTGGAACGAGATCGTGGATCCGGAGACCCGGGACCACCTGTGCGGCTGGTCCCAGCAGGCGTTGTGGGAGAACTGCCGCAAGATTCAACGAGACCGACTGTGCGAGATCTACGGGGTGCACGTACCCCTCCTGGAGAAGAAGGCGCTGGGCGCGCCGTCGACACCATGACGACTGATGCACTGCGGGCACGAGAGCTACAGGGGAGAGTTATGCAACAAGGCAACTATGCGGGAATTCCGGGACAGGCGATGTGGACCCGTCGCGGAACCGACGCACTTCAAACGTGGACCCACACCCCCGTGGACGGGCAGGCACGAGGGCTCGTGCTACTCGCACCACCGGTGGGTCGCGAACACATTCAGGCCTATCGCTCCAACAGGCAACTGGCCATGCTCTTGGCCTCGGAGGGCTACTGCGTGGCCCGGGCGTGCTACCGCGGAGTGGGAGATTCGCACGCGCTGGAGCCGGATCAGAACGTGGTGGAAGCTTGGCGGCAGGACCTGCTCGATACCGCGGCCCACGCGCGTCAGGTGTGCGGGACGGAGGAGCTTCCCGTGTGGGCCATCGGTCACCGGATGGGAGCCACCCTGCTCGCCGGGGTCGCCGAGCACTTCGATCACGTGATCGCCTGGGAACCCGTGGCGGGCTCCGTCCTCGTGAAGCAGTGGTCCCGACTGCGCAATGCGACCCTGCCCGATATCCCCGTGGGCGACCGCGTGGACCTCATGGGGCTGTGCCTGAGTAACGAGCAGGCCGCGCAACTCTCCAGTCTGCGCGACCCCCGCAGACTCGCGAACCTGCCGGAGCACGTGACGATCTTCCGCGAGAAGGATCAACCGCGCGCCAAGGTCATGTACGGCGTGGAGTCCCAGGACACCCGCGTGCACTACGACATCCTGGATCAGCTGATCCGCATGCTCCCGCGCCCCGTACTCACCCCCGTGGGAGGCGACGGCCGCGGACCACTGCGCAATGAATTCACCGCTCCCACCGGGGTCGAGTGTGCCGAGGAGATCGTGCGGGTCGAGCCCAAGGACTACATGGGCGTACTCACGGGCCCGGTGCTCACCGATAAGCCTGGCCGCCCGATTGCCTCGCAGCCGGGTAAGCCCGTCACGTTCTACGCCCCGGACGCCTCCGAACCGCGCGACGGTTCCGCGCTGTGGTCCGAGACCGCGCGGGAACTTGCCGGACACGGGGTAGCGAGCCTGCGTGCCGATCGCGACGGTGCCGCGGATCGCGCCGAACTCTGGGCGGACCGCGATCCCAACCCGTACCGGCACGCCAACGCCCAGGCCATGCGCGAGCAGGCTCAGTGGCTCGACAACCACTTCAACTCGACCGTGGTGGCCACGGTGCTGTGCTCGGGCGCGTGGGACACGCTGTGCGCCGCCCGCGAGCCTGAGGGCATTCCGGTGGAGGGGATAATCCTGCTCAACCAGAACGAATGGCGGATGAAGCAAGAGTTCTTCGACGAGCTGCGTAAGACGTACGACGCCGACGCCCGCCTGCACGCCGCCGCGCTCACCTCCCGGCAGGCCAAGGAGGAACTCGCCCGCCCGGCCACGCCGCGCAGGGACGCGGTGAAGGACAAGGTGGCCGGGGCGGCGTCGGCGGCACAGAGCGTCCTTGGTGCCGTCAAGGAAAAAGGCTCCTACGCGCTGCGCCACTACGCGCCCGAACCGGTCTGGAACCTGATTGCGCGGCACCCCGAGGCATCCATTGCCGACTACATCCTGGACCGCGCTAGTCGCAATGCCCGCGTGGTGCTGCTGGTCGGACCGCAGGACGAGCCCCGCTACCGCGAAACCCTGACCCCGCGAGCCGTGGCGCGGCTCACCGGGCGCGGCCGCGACATCCGCGAGGAGTACCTACCCAACGTGGGCCATTCCATCCTGTCCCGCACCGCCCGCGACGTGGTGATCACACGAGTCGTTGAACTGCTCTCGCAGTGGGAAGGGCGGTCGCCCGCGAATGGCTAAGCACTCACTCCTCGCCGACAAGGCCACCGAAGCCGGCGAATCCCGCCTGGGCGCCAACATTGCGTGGAACTACATCTCGGGGTTCACCAGCGTCTTCGGACTACTCCTGCTCTACCCGTTCGCAATCACGATCGTGGGCGCGGAAGCGTACGGTCTGTGGGTGTTGGCCTCCAGCGCGATTCAGCTGCTGACGATGTCCGATTTCGGCCTGGGAACGGGCATCGTCCGCACCTTGACCGACATCCCGGACAACGCTGAACATCGGCGGGATCGGCGCAGTTTCGTGGCGGTGGCGCTCGCGGTGTTCTCGGTCCTGTCGGTGGTGCTCACCGCCCTGTACTTCGTGGCTTTCCCGCTGTACCTGACCACCGTGGACGTCCCGGAACAGGACCGCAATGCCGTGCTGCCGCTGGTGATCGCGGCGGGTGCAACGCTGTTCTTCTCCGTACTGGGGCGCGCGTGCAATTCGATTCTGTGGGCCCTGAACCGCCCGGACATCGAACGTAAGGCCGCCGTGGTCGCCATCCTGGGGCGAGCGGCGGGTTATGCGCTGCTGATCCCGCTGGAGGGTGGGCTGATCGCGATCGTGATGGTGGAGTGTGTTTCGCTGTTGCTTCCGCCGCTCGTGTGTTTCTGGGCCGTGTACCAGCGGTTTGGGTTGCCCCGGATGATCCGCGGTGCGTGGCGACTGCAGGGCAAGCCGCTGTTGAAGATGTCTTCGGTGCTCTCCATCGGTTCGCTGTCGCTGCTGGGTGTCTATCAGTTGCCGCTGTTCATCGTGGGACCCACGCTGGGTCTGCAGGCGGCCACGGCGTTCGGCGCGCTCATGCGCGTGTTCCAGAGCGCCCGGTTGATCATCAGTTGGGTCGTGATGCCGTTTGCGTACCCCATTAAAAAGTCTGCGCTGGGGGAGGCCGGGGAATTAAAAAGTCTGCGCTGGGGGAGGCCGGGGAGCACATCCGGGTGGCTTTTACCGTGTCCCTGCTGGTGGGACTGCTGATCAGCGTGCCGCTTGCGGCGCTTCCCAATGAGCTGCTGACCGTGTGGCTCGGTTCCGAATTCGCATTCGCCGCTCCGGCGCTGGCCGTGGTGGTCGTGGGCGTGATGGCCGAGGCCATGGGCCAGGTACCCAACCTGATCATGACCCTGCGCGGGAACCCGTTGATCGCCTCGCTCATCAGTCTGGCTGTCCTGTTGCTGACCCTGCCGGCCGTGTGGATTGCCTCCGACACCGGAGACCTGGGCTACGTGATGCTGGCTGCTGTGGCTCCGTTGCTGTTGCTCGTGCCCGTGCAGATCTACTTCAGCGAGCGCACCGAAACCAGCGGTTCGCGGGCCAAGCACGTGCTTGAATGGCTGGGCATGGTCGTGGCGGCCGCAGTGGGCGCCGTCCTGAGCATCGGGGTGTGCGCCTTGATCCTGGGAATCGTGTTCCTGGGGGCGTTCAAACGGATCCGACGCCGCGACGACGTTCTCAACGAGCGCGACGCCGATCAGGCCCCGGCCTGACGCCGCTCACTTCCGAGCCGATCACGACCACAAAGATTCTGGGAGCCTTCAGGCCACTTCTCGCGTGAAAAGTGGCCTGAAACTGCCCGACATTGCGGTGTGGGCAGGGAGAGCGTTCACCGCCCGGCGTGGTCAGGCCCGAGCCGCCCCCAACAACTGCCGGTAGGTGTCCGCCGTGACCAGCGCGTCGAATTCGGTGGCGGCCTTGTCCCAGCTGGCCTGTCGCATGCGCTCGCGGTCCTCCGGCGACTGCTGCACGTGCCAGGTCATGGCCTCAGCCAACGCCTCGGAATTCCGCACGGGCACCACGGCGCGCTCATCCACGGTGAGGTCCTTGGCATCCCCGGTATCGGTGGTGATCACGGGGACCCCTTCTCCAATGGCCTCGATGCCGGCCATGGGCAGCGCCTCGTGGTAGCTGGAGAACACCACGGCGTGGGCGGTACGGATCAGCTCGCGCACGTTGTCGACCGGTCCCAACAGAGACACGGCGTCGCGGATGCCCAGCCGGTCGAGTTCGCGGGTGAGCTCCCGGTTGTCGTTGGCCACCCCGTGCCCGGCGCACACCAGGGTGGCCTCGGGGACCTGTTCGCGCACCCTCGCGAACGCGCGGAACAGGTTGGGGTGGTCCTTGGGCTCTGCAAAGCGAGCCAGGTGCACGAAGACCGGGTCCCCCGACGGTTCCGGGGCGGGAGCACTGGCCGTGGCGCTGCCGTTGTGCACAATCCGCATCTGATTCACCGGGAACCGGTAGCCCAGCTTCGCGGCAAAGTCCTTGGCGGAGGCCGAACACGCCACCACGGCGTCGAATCGACCGGAGAGTCCCGCGACGGTCCGCCAGACCACCTTGGCCACGGGGTTGGAGGAGACATCCAGACTCGAGTGCAGCGTGGACACCCGCGGGCGACCGTGTGGAGTGAGCTCATTAATCAGATCGGACTGGTGCAGGTGTGAGTGCACCACGTCGATCTTGTGCTTCTTCACCAAGCGGAGCACGTCGCGAACGCCCTTGGCCGGCACCACGGACTTGCGGGACATCCCCGAGTACGTGGTGGTCGTGGCCACCGATTCGAGCCGGGAGGACAGCGAGGCCGGCGAGAGCAGGACCAGCAGGTGTGCCTCGTCGCCGGGTCTGGTGACACGGAGCAACTGCTCGATCAGCGTCTGGGCGCCGCCGGTGTCGGCGTCATTGACGACGTGCAGAATGCGCATGAGGCAACCTTTCGGTGGGGTGGGTGATCGTGCTCGATGGCGGGTCGGTGCTCGTGGACGCCGGTGGGTCCGGCCATGAACGGGTCAGTTCCAGCCCCAGACAAATGCCGGCCATGCCCCAGATCCAGAAGGCGGAGTCGTAGCTGATGGTCAGGCCGGAGATCACGGCCCACACGATGAACGCGCACACACCGAGCCACAGCGGATTCCGCCCACCGACGCGCAGGATCAGCACGGACATGATCAGCACCAGACCCAGCCCGAAGAAAATGCCACTCTCCAGGATGACCCGCCCTTTCACGCTGTAGATGTCCGGCAGCGGGTTGTAGTGCTGCAGATCGCCCAGCGGCATGCGGTGGGTCAGGAAGATCTCATTGGTGTTGCCCCGGCCCACGCCCCACAGGAACACGGCGGGGTCCGCGAAGAAATACCGTACGGAGGCGGCGATCGACGAATAGCGATCGGACCAGGACCAATTGAAGGATTCACTGCGGTCCTGGAGCGTGCGCGCACCGATGGCCACGGCACCGGCGAGTCCCGCGGGCACCAGAATGATGCTGGCCCACGCGTTGCGGGCGGCGTACGGGGCAATCGCGGCGATCAGCACCACGCCCAGCACGACCACGGCGCTTCCGGAGCCTGAAATGGCCACGGCCCACAGCACCAGCGTCAGGGCGACTCCGTCCCGCAGGTTGATGGTGCGGTGGTAGTGGCGCACCAGGATCACGAGCGCCATGGCCATGAGTGACAGTGACCCCACCATGAACGAGGTTTCCGGGAACATCCCGAACGGCCTGCGCACGTAGGTCAGGAACGTTTCCGTGAACTCGGAGACATTGGCGTAACCGGGCAGATCGTAGAAGGACTCGAACGGCACGGTGTCGAGAATGTCGAAGAAGATGTACTTCTGCACCAGTGCGTACGCGGCGCTGAGCAAAATGGTCCAGCTCAACCACGCGATCGCCCGGTAGCGCAGGAACACGATGGCCGCCGCAGCACCCGCGAAGGGCAGGGTGAACACGACCCACGTCACGGACCCGGCGACCTGCCACGGTTCCGGGCTGATGAACATCCGCACAGCCGCGGCAAAGAACGGAGCGGTCGCCACGAGCAGCGCGGTCCACATGATGGGCATGTACTTGGCGCAGCGAGCAATCAACGCCACGGCCACCACACTGGTCAGGGGCAGGTTGGTGTTCGACCCCATGGGTAGCGCGGCAAACGGCAACGCGGACAACACCAGCAGCGCTCGCGACAGGTTGCGGTCCAGACGCGTCCCGGTTTCGGGCAGGGCACCGCGCTTGGGCAGCCGCACGTGCTTGGGGGCCCAGATGGCCCACAGCGGCCGCTGCCTCACGCTCGCTCCGCGCTCATCACCGCGGCCACGGACGGCGCCCAGTCCTGGTGCTTCCCGGTCGACGACGCCGCCGCGTGCGTTCCGTGCCCCGAACCCTCGCCCACAGGCTGGCGCGAGCTGTCGCGTGAACCAGACACGGCGGCGTCGAACGCCGTGCGCAGGGCTGCACCGAAAGCATCGGTGTCGTGCACGTCCGCGGCGGTGAAGTGCGGGTAGTCGCCGGCTTGGGCGCGCAGGGACGCGAGGTCCGAGGACACCACGGGCACCTCGGCGCCCACGGCCTTGGCGAGCACGCCGCTGTGCGCGTCGAAGTGGGTGTAGGGCAACACGATCACCGCAGCGTTGAGGATGAACGCGTTGAAGTCTTCGCGGGACAGGAACTCGTCCGCGAAGTCCACGCAGCGGTCGGCCGCAGCACGGCGCGCGAGCGAATAGGACAGTTCGGGACTCTCTGCGGCACCGCGCACGAGCAGCGGGATGCCCGCGCGCACCGCCGCGTCCATGGCCAGCTCGATGCCCTTGTTGGCGCGCAACTCACCGATGCACAACGCGTAGGGCGTGCTCGGAATCGCACTGGATGCTGGAGCGTCGGCCAGTTCGAGACGTGAGGACACCGGCAGGTCCACCGCGGTCACCGGCTTGGCCGTGTAGCCGCGCACGATCTCCCCCTGGTCCTGACCGTGGGTGATCACCTGATCGGATCGGCGGGCGCACGAGCGCTCGAGCCACAGCAGCACGCGTTCGCGCACGGCCGGGTTCGTGAGGTCGAAGTGTGGTTGGGCGTTATGCACGAACACCGCGACCGCCTGACCTCGGGATGCGCACAGGACCCGCGGCAGCGGGTATTTGGTGGAATCCAGCGCCAGCACGGCACGGCCGTCGGCCTGTTGGGTGACCGAGCGGACGGCGGCGTGCTCGCGCACCAGATCCGCGACCTGAAGAACGGGCTTGACGAGTTTGCCGAGCTTGGAGGTCGGAGCCTGCGTGCGCCGCGGCGGCACCGTCTCCACGACGTGCACCGGATGATCCGATCTCCAGCCCAGATACTCCCGGGCACCCGGGCGGGACACGAGCCATACCCTGCCGGCCTGCGGGTCCTCCAGCAACGCGAGCGCGAGGTCGGCGGCGTGCTCGAGCTGCCCGCCGTACTCGGTGGGGCACACCACCACGGCATCGCGCGGGGTGGGTCGTGTTGGTCGTGACGGGATGTCGTGCTCAGCGTTCATGAGAGCCTCCGGCTTGCAATCGTCGTGAACGAGAGGACGGCTTATCACCGCGCACCAGGACGATCAGCAATCCGAGAACCAGACCCACGAAGAAACCCAGGGCGGTGTTGAGCACCAGGGAGGGCGCGGCGGGATTCTCCGGGGTCGCGGCGCGTTGCACCACGGTCAGATTGACTCCCGCTTGTTCGCCACGCTGGGGCCCGGATTCCAGCGACTGGCCGACCTCCACCAAACTTTCGGCGGTGGCCTGCGCCAGGCGTGCGGTGTCTTCGGGCGCATCCCCCGTGGCGGTGATCGTGATCATCGCGGTATTGGGCTGATTCGTCACGGTCACGGCGGATTCGGCCAGCGATTCCGGTGTGACGTCCAGACCGAGTTCATCCACCACCGGTTGTAACACCGAATTGGTGGTGGCCACCTGCGCGTACGAACCGGCACGGGCCATGGCGAACTGTTCGCCCATCTGCAAATCGGTGACCGACTGAAGGTTGGCCACGTTGACGAACACCTGCGCCTGGGACTCGTAGGACTTCGGCATGATCATGGCCGAACCCGCGCCCGCGATGAGTCCCAGCATCGCGGTCAGAACAACGATCCACCACTGCTGTTTCAAGCAGCGCATGTACTGATTGAGATTCACTCATCTTCCCCTCGAATAAATGCAAACGCTCACGACCCGCGCGAAAGCGGTACGGACCGTTCCCCAAAATGTTCGCATTCAAAACTGCAACGACACCACCCAACATCTGGCGCGGCGGGATCGTTGATTTCACGGATTCGTGCCCTTATGTGTGGACGAATCATCAGGGGCGCCGCGCGGTGGCCACTTCCTAGACTGGAGGCGAGACACGCAGGGGAGAGCGTGCTCGTCACTACAGGGGGAATCAACGTGAACGACAACAGGGAAACCGAACTCGAATACCCGCTCATCAGCGTGGTGATTGCGGTGTACAACGGCCAGGACCTGGTGGGTCAGGCCATCAGCAGCGTGCTGCGGCAGACCCATCCGAACATCGAGCTGTTCATCGTGGACGACGGGTCCACGGACCATACATCGCAAGTGCTCGAAGGCTTCGAGGCACTCAGCCGGCCCGGCCGCGAGGTCCGTGTTCTTCGTCAGGACAACGCGGGCTGCGGGGCCGCTCGCAATCAAGCGCTGACCATGGTGACCGGGGATTTCATCACGTTCCTCGACGCGGACGACACGTTGCTTCCGAACCACCTCAGCACGCTCTTGGAACGCTACGAGGAACTCGACACCAACGAGAGCGCGTCCCGAACCGTCGTCTATGCCAACGCCTTCCAATGCACCACGGGCGGGATCAACTCCGGGCGTCTGCAGTACCGCGAGAAGATGCCCGAAGCCGATCAACAGCGCTCGGTGATTCTGGAATACAACATCGGTAGCCTCTACGGATTGTTCCCGCGCTGCTTTTTCACCGAGGTGGGAACTTTCGACCCGGAACAGGTCTTCGTGGAGGACTGGGAACTGTGGCTGCGCGCCATCTACTCCGGCTGGCGTTTCGACCGCGTGGACGAGGTCACGAACATTATTTCGTGGACCGGGGGCTCCATGCAGTCCCAGCGCGATCGCATGGCCGCGGGTGAGGAGCTGGCCCTGCAGAAAACCCTGCGGCGTTTCGACGGAAAATTCAGCACCGAAGAACGTGCCAAACTGCTGCGGCGACTCAACTACGGGTCTCCGCTCGCGGCGGCGTCGGAAGCGGAACAGGCACTGCGTGACGGCCGCGGGGACGACGCCAAGGAGCATCTCAAGCGCGCTGCCGAGATGATGCCCACGCAGCGTCGCGTGCGGGTCAAGTCGGCCATCGCCCATTTACCGGGCGGCACGCGCTGGTTGGTCAACCGGCAACGATCCGTGGACCGCAGCGTGGGGTACAACGAGCAGATGCGCCGCTGAGTCGGCACACGAGTCACGCGAGGTAATGCACGCGGCCAACGCACGCGTGGCCTGCGGGATTGGGAGCTCGCACCGATAGCATCGACTGCGACCCGCCCCGGATGCTCGGGGTTCAGCCTCGATTCCCGGGAGAGTTCATGCACGCCCACGTCGACCTCGGTTCCGTCACGGTCGCCCTCCTGGGGCCTCGACGACTGACGACGACGCTGCGCGACACCTACCAGCGCGCCGCCGCCGGGGTCGTGGAATTCGACCGCCCGGAGGACGTGTCATCGCGATCACTGAACGGGGTGGGCTACGCGGTCATCGCTGTTCCCGAGACCACGGATTCCGCCGACGCCCTCGATGGCGCTGATATCTGGCGCGGCGCGCTCGCCACCGCTGGTGCCGCTTTGCCGGTGAGCGTGGAACGAGTTGCCGAACGAACCCGCGGCAGCATCACCCTGGTGGGAGGCGGCCCCGGTGATCCGGGACTGATCACCGCCGCGGGTCTCCACGCGCTCGCGCACGCGGACGTGATTTACGCCGATCGCCTGGCCCCGGCCGTCACCGACGAACTGGCTCCCGGGGTGCGGGTGGTTCCGGTGGGTAAGCGCCCCGGACACCACCCCGTACCCCAGTCCGAGATCCAGACCCAGATGATCGAAGCTGCTCTGGCGGGGGAGACCGTGGTCCGGTTCAAGGGTGGCGACCCCTTCGTGTTCGGGCGCGGGGGCGAAGAACTGCTGGCCTGTCGTGAGGCGGGTGTTGACGTCCATGTGATCCCCGGGATCACCTCCGCCGTGGCCGTTCCCGAGAACGCCGGCATCCCGGTGACCTTCCGTGAACTGAGCCGGTCCTTCACCGTGGTCTCCGGACACGACCCCCTGGACGAGAACGAGCTGGAGCACCTCGCAGGGCTGTCCCGCTCCGGGGCGACCATCGTGCTGCTCATGGGCATGGCCACCCTGCCACAGACCGTCAGCGGGCTGGCCCGTCACGGACTGGCCGGGGAGACAACCTTGGCCGTTCTGGAGAAGGGCTTCAGCCCCGAGGAACGCAGCACCTATACGACCCTCGCCACTGCCGTGGTGGATACCGCCGCGGCGGGCTGCGCCTCTCCCGCCGTCACCGTGATCGGCCCCGTGGTGCACGCGCTCGCCGACGGCGCTCGGCCGGGCTCGGGCGTGCCGGCGTCGGAGGTGCCTACTTCATACGCCCCTGTTTCAGCTGCGTCGAACGGGGACACACCGGACGCGGGCACACCGGACCCGGGACGGGAAGCGCGGTCATGATGGCCCGTGATGAACCGGCCGCACAGGCCAATGGTGCTGTCCAACGAACCGCGCATGCGCGGCCCGTTCTGCTGGCTTGCGCTCACGGCACCGGGAACTCCGAGGGCCAGGCCGCCGTGGCGCAACTCGTCGAGGAGATCCGCGCGGAACTCGAATCGGTCCGCGTGATCGACACCTGGGTCGACGTCCAGGAACCGAGTCTGACGGACCGCACCCGCGAACTGGCGCGCGAGCCCGCCGTGATCGTTCCGCTGCTGCTTTCGGCCGGGTACCACGTGTACGTGGACATGGCTCGGGCCATCAAGGGGAACCCGGATCATCGAGTGGCTGCGGCCCTCGGACCCGATCCGCGCCTGTCCGTCATCATGGCCCGACGTCTGACCGAGGCCTTGCGAGAACAAGGTGCAGCGCCGATCACCGAGAACGACACCGTGATCATGGCCGCCGCTGGATCCTCCGAACCTGACGCCGTGCGGGATTGTCGAGTCACCGCTGATCACCTCGCCCATGAGCTCGGTGTGCCGGTTCAGGTGGCCTTCCTCTCGGCGGCAGAACCCACCGTCAGCGACGCGGTCGCGGAGGCCCGCGAATCAGCAGGCAACTTGGCAAGCAACCGGGCCAGTGGCCTAGAAAACGGCCAAGAGCGTGGATCAGAGAGTGGATCGGGGTCCTGCCAAGTGGGCGGCTCAGCGACTGGCCGAGTGAGCACAAGTGGCCGAGTCCTGGTGGCCACCTATCTCCTGGCACCGGGGTTCTTCCATAACAAGACCTTGAAAGCTGGCGCAGACATCACCGCTGCACCTCTACTCTTGCCGGATGCACCCACGCCGCCCGAACTCACCGAACTCGTGATGGAGCACTACGAACAGGCCGTTCACGGATAACCGGATCAAGGTTGTGTCGGCACGGGCTCATGCACAGGCACAGGCACAGGCACGAGCGTCAGCTCAGTAGCCACCACGCCCTACAAGCCGTCTGCGGAGCCCTCCGCGCGGGCGTGATCGCACACCGCACGCACCATGGCACCCAGTCGGAACCGTTCGGGCACTACGGCCAGCACGTCGGCCTCTTCCAACGGCTGCACACACACGGGACCGATGGCCACCGCGGTGCAATGACCACCCCTCAATGCACTCACCAGCGATTCGTACGTGCCCGCGGCGCGGGCGGCGTCGAACAACGCGTCCGCGGCCGGTGCGGCGGTGAACGTCACGTAGTCCACGTCTCCCGAGGCAATCGAGCGGGTCAGGTCGGCCAGCCTGGAGCCTTCGTCTGCTGAGGCCCACTGATAGGGGGCCACGGTGAGCACCCGGAAACCGGCATCGGACAACCGCGTGAGCTGTTCCTCATCGGTGATGCCGTGTACCTGAACCGCCACGGTGCCGCGTGAATCACGAGCGATTAAAGCGTCCACGATCTCACTCGTGCGCCCCGACTGGCCCGTGTACTCGCACGGGATCTGCTTCGATTGCAGCTGCCCCTTGGCCTTGGCACCGCGCGCGTAGACCGCCGTTTCGCGCAGTAAGTGCACCAGGTCGTCACGCAGATCGGCGGTTTCGGCCACGGCCAGCCACCGTTTGAGCCCGTAGCCGGTGGTGATCACGACCGTCTCCGGACGCGAGGCGAGGATGTCGCGGGTGGCGGCCAGAACGGCGTCGTCCTGGTCGGCGGGGACCAGCTTGAGTGCCGGCGCGTGCAGCACCCGGGCGCCTTGCCGTTCGAAAGCGCCCGCCTGTTCATCGGCGCGCCGGTGCGCGGTGATGGCCACGGTGCGGCCGGTCAACGGTGCCTCTGCGTGAGCGTTCATGTCTCCAGCGTACGAGCTGAGCGTGTCTGCGGCGGCGAGTAGGCTTGGGCGCGTCCCCGACACTCTCAGGGGATTTTACCGTCCACACCAGGAGTAGCCCGCACATGTCCCTGACCGGTTTGCACACCGCGCTCACCGAGGACCGCACGTTCGCCAACATCTTTGCGCAGGCGTCCCGCCCGCCGGCCGAACGGTCGAGTGAGACGATCATCAGCGCTCCGGACGGCCTGCGCGCACCCATCCTGGCCCAGATCGTGGCGGGTCTCCACGACGACGCCGCTGGGTCACCTTCCGGTCCCGCCCCCGTGACCTTCGTGGTCACCGCGACCGGCCGTGAGGCCGAGGACCTCGAGGCGGCACTTGCCTCCTATCTGCCGGCAGAGCAGATCATGAACTTCCCGTCGTGGGAAACGCTGCCCCATGAACGGCTGTCCCCGCGTTCGGACACCGTGGGCCAGCGGCTCAGTGTGTTGCGTAAGCTGGCGCACCCGGGATCCGACGAGGCACCGCTGCGCGTGATCGTTGCGCCCGTGCGTTCCGTCCTGCAGCCGGTCGTGGCCGGGCTCGGTGACATGCAGCCCGTGACCCTGGTGGCCGGTGAGGAATACGCCTTCGATCAGCTCATCAAGGACCTGGCCAACGCTGCCTATTCGCGCGTGGACATGGTCACCAAGCGCGGTGAGTTCGCGGTGCGCGGTGGCATCATCGACGTCTTCCCGCCCACCGAGGATCACCCGGTGCGCCTGGAATTCTTCGGTGACGAACTGGACGAAATGCGCTGGTTCGCCGTGGCCGATCAGCGCACGGTGACCGGGGTGGATCACCCCACCAGGATCGTGGCCTCGCCGTGCCGCGAACTGCTGATCACGCCCACGGTGATGTCCCGCGCGGCCAAGCTCAAGGATCAGCTGCCCGGTGGCCGGGAGATCCTCGAACGCATTGCCGGTGGTCAGTACGTGGAGGGTATGGAATCACTTGCTCCGCTGCTCGCGGACGACATGGTCCCTGTGCTGTCCTTGGTGCCCGAGGGATCCATGACCGTGGTGATCGAACCCGAGAAGGTGCGCGCCCGCGCCCACGACCTGGTGGCAACCAATCAGGAATTCCTCATGGCCGCGTGGGAATCGGCCTCCGGCGGCAGTGATGCTCCGTTGGATCTCAACACCGCAGTCGAGTCCGAGGACGGGCAGGAACGCAGCCTGGCCGCCGGATCGTTCCACGAGATCGCGGAGACCCGGCAACTCGCCCTGGACCGATCCGTGGGCTGGTGGTCGATCACCGGACTCAACGTGAACGCCGTGAGCGTGGGTGACATCGACGCAGATTCCACCGAGGAAGAAGTTCGCCTGGCGGACACGGACGCGGACACCCTCAACGTCGCGGCACGGGAACCCGCGCGATTCTCCGGCGACGTGGACGCCATGTTGCAGTTCATGGCGGGTCGCATGGCCGAGGGTTGGCGGGTCGTGCTCGTCACCGACGGACCCGGTCCGCTCGACCGACTGAGCGAGTTGCTGCACGGTGCCCAGATTCCTGCCGCCCATTTCGAATCCATCGACGAGGCGCCCGAGTCGGGGTTGGTGGAACTCACCACGGCGCGTGCCGGTCGAGGGTTCGTTTTCGAGGGGCCGCGGATCGCGCTGCTGACCGAGGCCGATGTTCTGGGTCGTTCCACGGCGTACACCACCCGGGACATGCGCAAACTGCCGCAGCGGCGCAAGCGTAACCAGGTGGACCCACTCACCCTGCAGAAGGGTGACTACGTGGTGCACGAACAGCACGGTATCGGTCAGTTCATTGAACTCGTGCAGCGCCCGATCGCCGGTGCGATGATCACCCCGGGTCAGCCCAAGCCCATGCGCGAATACCTCGTGCTCGAATACGCGCCGTCCAAGCGCAACGGTCCCCGGGACCGCCTGTTCGTGCCCACCGACCAGCTCGATCAGGTGAGCACGTACGTGGGCGGGGAAGCGCCGTCGTTGTCCAAGATGGGCGGCTCGGACTGGAACAAGGCCAAGCGCAGCGCCAAGAGGGCCGTCAAGGAGATCGCCAACGAGCTGATCCGGTTGTACTCGGCGCGCATGGCGTCCAAGGGACATCCCTTCGGACCGGACACCCCGTGGCAGCGTGAGCTGGAACAGGCGTTCCCCTACATCGAAACCCCGGACCAGCTGACCACGATCGACGAGGTCAAAGCGGACATGGAACGCCCCATCCCCATGGACCGCCTGATCTCCGGCGACGTGGGCTACGGCAAGACCGAGGTGGCCGTGCGTGCCGCGTTCAAAGCCGTGCAGGACGGCAAACAGGTAGCGGTTCTGGTACCCACCACGCTGCTTGCCCAGCAGCACACCGAGACGTTCGCCGAGCGGTTCTCCGGATTCCCGGTACGCCTGGCAACGCTGTCCCGGTTCCAGACCGCCAAGGAATCCAAGGCCACGCTGGAAGGCCTGCGATCCGGCGCGGTGGACGTGGTGATCGGTACCCACCGGCTGCTCAGCAAGGAAATGCAGTTCAAGAACCTGGGCCTGGTCATCATCGACGAGGAACAGCGCTTTGGCGTGGAGCACAAGGAGAAGCTCAAAGCCATGCGCACCGACGTGGACGTGTTGGCGATGTCCGCTACGCCCATTCCGCGCACCCTGGAGATGTCCATGACGGGCATCCGCGAAACCTCCACGCTGGCCACACCGCCCGAGGAGCGCCATCCCGTGCTCACCTACGTGGGCCCGTACACCCAGAAGCAGGTGTCCGCGGCCATCCGGCGTGAGTTGATGCGCGAAGGTCAGGTGTTCTTCATCCACAACCGGGTGTCATCGATCGATGCGCAGGCCAAGGCACTCGCCGAACTCGTACCCGAGGCGCGGATCGCGGTGGCCCACGGTCAGATGACGGAGTCCCGGTTGGAGCAGATCATCGTGGACTTCTGGGAGAAGAAGTTCGATGTGCTGGTCTGCACGACCATTGTGGAAACCGGTCTGGACATCGCCAACGCCAACACGCTGATCGTGGACGGCGCGGACCGTTACGGCCTGTCGCAGCTGCATCAGCTGCGCGGCCGTGTGGGACGTGGCCGCGAACGCGCCTACGCGTATTTCCTGTACCCGGCGGAGAAGCCCCTGAGCGAAACTGCCCTGGAGCGGCTCAAGGCCGTCGCGGCGCACAACGAACTCGGTTCGGGTATGCAGTTGGCCATGAAGGACCTCGAGATCCGTGGTGCGGGCAACCTGCTGGGTGGCGAGCAATCCGGTCACATCGCAGGTGTCGGTTTCGACATGTACCTGCGTCTCGTGGGCGAGGCCGTGGCCGAGTACCGCGGTGATCAGGACCAGGCGCCGTCGGAAATGAAGATCGAACTGCCCGTCAACGCGCACCTGCCGCACGACTACGTACCGGGGGAGCGGTTGCGCCTGGAGGCATACCGCAACATTGCCAATGCCGCCACGGAAGAGGCCGTGGTGGAAGCCGGCGAGGAGCTTCAGGACCGTTACGGACCACTGCCCACCCCGGTCAAGAATTTGTTGGACGTGGCGCGACTGCGCATCTTGGCGCGCGCTTCGGGACTGACGGATGTGGCCACGCAGGGCAACATCATCAGGTTCGCGCCGGCTGACCTGCCGGAGTCGCGAGAGATGCGGCTCAAGCGCATGTACCAGGGTGCGCAGATCAAGGCGATCCCGGGAACCGATCGGCGCATGGTGCTCATTCCCAAACCCAAGACGGACCGGATCGGCGGCAAAGACCTCGTGGACGAAGCGATCCTGGCTTGGGCACGCGAAGTGCTTGACGCGATCTTCCCGGTGACCACGACGCAGCCTCCCAGCGATCAGGACTGAGCTGACGCCCGTGCCGTGTGCTGCACGTCAGACATGCTGTGCGGTGCATGCGCGGAGGTGGCCACCTGCGGGCGCGCGTTGCTGACGTAGTTGTACACCAGCGCGCCCAAGGCCACCAGGATCACCAGAGTCAGCAAGGTCGTGACTATTGTGGCCGCTCGCGAACCGTTCGAATCATGGTTAGATCTGTGTCGCTGGATCGTGTTCTCGCTCAACTGAATGTGCCCCATCATCTGTTCTCCCCCGGGTGCTCCCCTTACCGTCCCGGACCTTCACTATGCTCCGGCAACAGGGGTGGGGGCCAGAGGGAATCGCGAATTTGGGGATAAATCCGCGCAAGTGTGGACAGCTTGAACACGGGTTTGTCCACCATTCGGCGGTTCATTGGGTGAACAGTCTCTAAATTCTTCTCTCGCTTGCTACCGTAGAAGAAGCACTCTGCTCGGTGGGGACCGTGCAGTGTTGGTCTTGAGGGGGAATTATGGCGGCTGAGCGCACCACCACATCACTTTCCGAAACGATTTCGGAGCAGGACAGCCACGGGCACAGTGGTTTAGGACTGTCCGCTGCGGAATTACGGGGCTTACCCCAAGACAGCGTGGTGGGATATGCGGCCGGTGCATTTGACCTGTTCCACGTGGGGCACCTTAACATTCTTCGCCAAGCCAAGCGACACTGTGATTACCTGATTGCCGGAGTCGTCAGTGACGAAATGTTGGAGCTGACCAAGGGCCGTGCCCCGGTGGTACCCGCGGCCGAACGCGCCGAGATCGTCTCCCACGTGAAGTTCGTGGACGAGGTCCACATCGAATCCGTCGAGGACAAGCTCGATACCTGGGCCCATGTGCGGTTCGACCTGTTCTTCAAGGGCGACGACTGGAAGGGCACACCGCGCGGTCGTGACCTGGAGGAACGTTTCTCGGAAGTGGGGGTGGAGCTCGTGTACTTCCCGTATACCGTGCATACCTCCTCGACACGGCTGCGCACGGCACTCGATCTGTTGAGCACCCCGCAGGCCAGCAAGGCACCTCAGACACTCAAGGATGGTAGCCAGGTCAGCTCCTGACGTGCCCCTAGGATTGAGGACCATGGGCAAATTACTCGTCACCGGGGGCGCCGGTTTCATCGGATCCAATTTCGTTCGTCACATCCTCGAGAACACAGAACATTCGGCGACGGTATTGGACAAACTCACATACGCGGGAAATCGGGCGAACCTAGACGGTCTTGATCCTCAGCGCTGCGAATTGGTCGCGGGAGATATTACGGACGCTGAGCTCGTGGATTCTTTGGTCCGCGATTCTGACGCGGTGGTGCATTTCGCCGCGGAATCGCACAATGACAATTCTTTGCGCGATCCGTGGCCTTTTGTTCATACCAATCTGATCGGCACGTACACGCTGGTTGAGGCGGTGCGCCACCATGGAACCCGGTTCCACCATGTATCCACGGACGAGGTGTTCGGGGACCTCGAGCTGGATGACCCGGCCAAGTTCACGGAGGAAACTCCCTACAACCCGTCCAGCCCATATTCCTCGACCAAGGCGGGATCGGACCTGTTGGTCCGTGCGTGGGTGCGCTCCTTCGGCGTTGCGGGAACGCTGTCAAATTGCTCCAACAACTACGGTCCGTACCAGCACGTGGAGAAGTTCATTCCGCGTCAGATCACCAACGTGCTCAGCGGCAGCAAACCCAAGCTCTACGGTGCGGGCCACAACGTGCGGGACTGGATCCACGCGGACGATCACTCCGCCGCCGTGCTGCGCGTCCTGGAAGCCGGCGAGATCGGCCGCACCTATCTGATCGGCGCTGATGGCGAGGCGGACAATCTCACGGTGCTGCGAACCATCCTGCGGCTCATGGGCCGGCCGGAGGACGAGTTCGACCATGTCACCGACCGCGCCGGTCACGACCTGCGCTACGCCATCGACGGCGAACGCACTCGCCAGGAGCTGGGCTGGGAGCCGCAGTTCACGGACTTCGAATCCGGCCTGCGGAACACCATCGAGTGGTACACCGAGCACCGCGATTGGTGGGAACCCGTCAAGGAAGCCACCGAGGCCAAGTACCGGGAGGCCGGTCAGTGAGCGCTACGCAGGTCCAGGTCCACACCACGGCGATCGACGGTCTGCTGATCGTCGACCTCCCGCGCCCAGGGGACAATCGCGGTTGGTTCAAGGAGAACTGGCAACGCGCCAAAGCGGTCGAGGCGGGGCTTCCGGACTTCGTTCCCGTGCAGAACAACATCTCCTTCAACGGCACCCGTGGCACTACGCGCGGCATCCACGCCGAGCCGTGGGACAAATACGTCTCCGTGGCCACCGGGTCCATTTTCGGCGCGTGGGTGGACCTGCGCCGCGGTCCCGGCTTCGGCACCGTGGTCACGCACGAGATCACGCCCTCCACCGCCGTGTTCGTGCCACGAGGGGTGGGCAACGCGTTCCAGACCCTCGAGGACGCCACCGCCTACACCTACCTGGTGACCGACCACTGGTCCGCTGACGCGCAGTCGGCCTACAGTTTTGTGAACCTCACGGATCCCCAGTTGGCCATCAATTGGCCCATTGCGCTGGACCAGGCGGAACTGTCCGAGAAAGACCGCAACCACCCGCTGCTCGCAGCCGTTGAGCCATTGCCGCCCGCGCCGGTTCTGGTGATCGGTGCCGGTGGCCAGCTTGGTTCCGCGCTCACACGAGAGCTGATGGAGCGGGACTTGCCTTACACCGCCTACACTCGCTCCGACCTGGACCTCGCCAACCCCGACGGCTGGCCAGAAGACGTCCGCACGGGCGAGGGGCTGCGCCGCTATCGCGCCGTTATCAACGCCGCTGCGCATACCGCGGTCGACGCCGCCGAGACTCCCGAGGGCCGCATTGACGCCTGGGCCGCCAACGCCACGGGCGTTCGTGCCCTGTCCGGAGCGTGTCAGCGCGGGGGGGTGCCCTTGGCACACGTGTCCACGGACTACGTGTTCGACGGTCAGTTGCCGCTCGGGCAGTTCTATACGCCCGACGCCGCTCCGGCACCCGTCTCCGTGTACGGCCAGTCCAAGGCTGCGGGCGAGTGCGCGGTGACCGCGTGGCCCAAGCACTACCTGGTGCGAACCAGCTGGGTGATCGGCTCCGGACACAACTTTGTGGCAACCATGGCCAGGCTCGCGGAGAACGGCGTGGACCCTTCTGTGGTCTCGGATCAGCACGGCCGCCTGACGTCCGCGGCCGATCTAGCCGCGGGACTGCTGCACCTGGTCGACAGCGGAGCTCCGTACGGCACGTACCACCTGACCGGTTCGGGCGAGCCGACCACGTGGGCGGAGATCGCCCGCTGGACGTTCGAGGAACTGGGCCACGATCCGCAGCGGGTGACCCCGGTGACCACCGAGGAGTACACGGCGGGCAAGACCGGCATCGCTCCGCGTCCGAGCAACAGCTGCCTGGACATCTCCAGCCTCGACGTCGTGGGCTTCACGCCCCGGGACAGTGCGGCGGTGGTGCGCGAGGCGCTCGAGCGCCGAACCGAGGACCGAGCCGAGCGGCGTCGTGGACTGAACTGAGAACCAAGCCGAGCGGTGTCGCGGACCAAGCCGAGCGGTACCGAGGACCGATCTGAGCGGTGTCGCGGACTGAACCGAGCGGCGTCGTCGGCTCGTGGCATTCTGTGCGCCGCGGGAACCTGGCCAGACGTTGCCTGCACCGGTAGAGCCCCTGTGGGGTCCCGCGAAGGTCCTCACGCCCCTCAAGGTGATCCTTTCGGCTCTAACGGCCCCTTAGCCGCGCCGTCGTCTGCCTGGCGTCTACTCCACAGGCCTGCAGCCGCGATCACAACGAAAGAACCCCGCCACCGGAACTTCGGTGACGGGGTTCTTTGCGGTGAAACTTAGTGGTTGACCTGGGCCCCATTGGGCACGTTGGGGCGCTGGGCCATTTCGTGCGGGCCGGCGGGCAGGTCCAGCGTGAGCTCGGTGCCACCGGTGGAGTGTTTGGCCGTTGCACCGGAGGTGATGGTGGTGGGCACGAACAACGCGAGACCGTATGCGAGGATGCCCAGCAGGAAGATCCACCAGCTGTTGGGGTAGCTGGCGAACATCCAGAGGCTGGCCACAATGGTGATCATGCCGCCGAGAAGCAGGATCAAGCTCTTGATCGTCTCGCCCTCACCCGAGAAAGTGCGGGGCTTGATGGCGTGGCTTCCGCGTTCGGCCAAGCGACGAGTAGTCTCCTGCTCGTTGACGGAGGCTTCATCTCTTCTGACCATGAGTGCACCCTTTCAGACTGCAACCGCGAGGGGTAAATAAATTCTTTGTCCAGTCTAGACGGTTGACCGCCCCGTTGCTGACATTCCGCCAGTTACGGGGTGGGTGCGCCCACCGGAATTTTTGCCCCGGTGACCAAGACCGGCCCTTCACCGGATTCGGACGCCGCAATTTCCTGCGCGGTGGCCGGACGAATCTGGTCGCGCTCCAGAACATACATGCGTGCACCGTTGTCCTGGGTCTCGGGTTCGTTGACGAACGGGCGGAATCGTCGCAAGCGATCCGGGTCCTTGAGGGTCTCGGCCCACTCATCCCGGTACTCCTTGACGTGGGTTTCCATGGCACGGTCCAAATCTGCGCAGATCCCCAGGGAATCGTCCATGATCACGGAGCGCAGGTGGTCCATGCCGTCACCGTTGTATCGCTCGTCCAGGTCTTCCATCCAGCGGGCGGTGCGCTGCAGCTTGTCCGCAGTCCGGATGTAGTACAACAGGAAACGGTCGATGTAGGTGATCAGGGTTGTCTCGTCCAGACCCTGCGCGAACAGCCGACCGTGCACCGGGTTGGCGCCGCCGTTGCCGGCCAAGAACAGGTTCCACCCGTCGGTGGTGGCCACCACGCCAACGTCCTTGGCCTGTGCCTCCGCGCACTCGCGAGCGCAACCGGAGACACCGAATTTGAACTTGTGGGGTGAGCGCAGCCCCTTGTACCGGTTCTCCAGGTCGATGCCCATGGCCACCGAATCCTGCACACCGAACCGGCACCACGTGCTGCCAATGCAGGACTTCACGTTGCGCAGTGCCTTGCCGTACGCGGAACCGGACTCGAAGCCGGCGTCCACCAGCTGCTTCCAGATCAGGGGGAGCTGTTCCAAGCGGGCACCGAACAGCCCGATGCGCTGGGCCGCAGTGAGCTTGGTGTAGAGGTTGAACTCCTGGCCCACGCGGGCGATGACCGCCAGCTTTTCCGGTGTGATTTCGCCACCGGGGATTCGGGGGACCACCGAGTACGTACCGTCCTTCTGCATATTGGCCAGCGCCCGGTCGTTGGTGTCCTGCAGGGTGCCGCGGCCGGAATCCAGGGCGTAGTCGTGGCGGATCGAGTGCAGGATGGACGCCACGGTGGGCTTGCACACTGCACAGCCGTCTTCGCCCGTGCCGAAGCGCTCGAGTACGGCGGGAAAGTCGGCCAGGCCGGTGACCAGCACGGCCTCGAAGAGTTCTGCGCGGGACATCTCGAAGTGCTCGCACAGCGACTTGGACACGGTGAGGCCCAGCTTGCCGAGTTCCTGGCCCAGCGTCTTCTGCAGCATGGGTACGCACGAACCGCACTGGGTGCCGGCGTTGGTGCAGCCCTTGAGCGCGGGAACGTCGTGGTTACCATCGCGCACGGCCTCGCGCACGGTACCGAACGAGACGGCATTGCAGGAACACAGGATGGCGTCGTCGGGCAGTTCGGTGTCCGGTGCCTCGGAACCGGCGGCGGAAAGGTAAGCGCCGGGTTCACCCGGAAGCGCGCGGCCCAGGAGGGGGCGCAGGGAATCGTAGGGAGCGGCGTCGCCAACGAACACGCCGCCCAACAGGACCGAGGCATCCGAGGACGTCACGATCTTCTGGTACAGGCCTCGCGCGGGATCCGCGTAGACGATTTCCAGGCAGCCCTCAGTGGTGCCACCGGTATCACCGAAGCTCGCGACGTCGATCCCCGAGAACTTGAGTTTGGTCGCGGTGTCGAAGGACTCGACCACCTTGGAGCCGCCGGTGAGCTGTTCGGCGACCACGTCCGCCATGGTGTTGGCCGGTGCCACCAGACCCCACGTGCGGCCCAGGATCGAGGCGACCTCGCCGATGGCCCACACGTGCGGCACGGAGGTGGCGCAGCGCTCGTCGACCACCACGCCGCCGCGGTCGGCCAGGTGGAATCCCGCGCGGCGGGCCAGACCCTCGCGGGGACGAATACCCACGGCGAGGATCACGAGGTCCGCCGGGATGTCATCGCCGTCCTTGACGGAGACCGACACGACCTCGCCCCCGTCCGTGTTGACGCCGGAAATGAAGGTGGAGCAGTGGACGTCGATGCCCACTTGGCCGATCAGTGCGTTGACCGCCTGCCCGCCGCCCTGGTCCATTTCGGTGCTGAGCAGCCATTCGGCCACGTCCAGAATGGTGGCTTCCGCGCCCAGTTCCTTGAGGCCGGCCGCTGCTTCCAGGCCCAGCAGACCGCCGCCCACCACGACGCCGCGCGGGGCACGTCCCAGCTTCTCCTGCAGTCGGTCGATGTCCGCCACGATGCCCTTGACGTCATCCACGGTGCGGAACTTGTGGGTCTTCTGACCGCCAGGAATGTTCAGTGACGCCGCATTGGAACCGGTTGCCAGGATCAACTCGTCATACGGGTAGCGCTGACCGCTCACCGATATGATGCACTGCTCATCCAGATCGATGTCCGCCGCACGTTCACCCACGTGCAGCTCCACGCCCGGGTGCTCCCAGATCTCGCCATTGGCCAGAGTCAGGTCCGTGGAAGTGTCGCCGAAGAGCTTCTCCAGACCCACGCGGTCGTACGGCACGTACTTTTCCTCCGAGAGCACGGT
Source organism: Kocuria sp. CPCC 205235 (assembly GCF_040980905.1). Classification (NCBI taxonomy): domain Bacteria; kingdom Bacillati; phylum Actinomycetota; class Actinomycetes; order Micrococcales; family Micrococcaceae; genus Kocuria; species Kocuria sp. CPCC 205235. Next base: position 166,673 of record NZ_JAVKPR010000003.1, on the reverse strand, counting down.
GACCGTGTCATCACCCAGGCCGCGGGACACTAGGCTCGTCACGAAACGGTGCGCTGCCGGTCCACCGCCGACCACCACGATCCTGCGCGCATCGGGGGCGGTTGCCGTCGGTTCGGGAGCGTTGCCGGTGCTGGTTTCGACGGTGACGGGCGGGGTGGTCTGACCCATGCTGACGACCTCTCGGTGTAGGAGTCCCCGGGATCGGTGACGTTGGCCGGTAACCCCGGGGTCGTACAGTGTTTGCGCAGCTGCCGAATATGTTGCTCGGCAAATGCTGCTTTAATTGAAACACGGTTGACCGTCGCACGCAGGCGATGTTGCAGTGAGCATCTTGTCGATTGCGTCACGGTCAGCCGGGTCCACGAACGAACCCCGCACCCAGCACGGAAGGTACAGAAACCATGGCCACTGCCACTTGGCACCGCGTGTGCTCACTGTCGGATTTGGAGCAGGACTGGGCCGAGGCCGCCCTGATCGATGGTCAGCAGATCGCGCTGGTGCGCACCGTGCGCGACGAGGTGTTCGCTTTCGCCCATGAGGACCCCAACTCCGGCGCCCTGGTCATGGCCCGCGGCATCGTGGGCCGCACCGGCGAGCACGATTCCATCACCTCGCCGCTCTACAAGGAAACCTACGATTTGCGCACCGGCGAGTGCCTCACGGGCCAGGACTTCACCCTCCCGGTGTACCCGGTCCAGATCGCCGACGACGGCGCCGTGAACATTCAGGTCTGACGCGCGCCTCTTCTACGCACGCCGCCCGCGCGACCTCCTTCTGGGGAGGCTGCGCGGGCGGTTTACTAGTACGACGACGCTCGAGGTGACCTTGGCCGCGTGGCCGGGGGAGCGACGTCGTCCAAGAGCGTGAAGCCCTAGAGCTTGGCCACGATGTCCGCGAGCAGGCGGGAGATGCGAGGACCGGCGGCGGCGCCGGCCTCGATAACTTCTTCGTGGGAGAGCGCGGTCTCACTGATACCGGCGGCGAGGTTGGTCACCAGCGACATGCCGAAGACCTCCATGCCGGCGTGACGCGCGGCGATGGCTTCGAGGGCCGTGGACATGCCCACCAGATCGGCACCGAGGACCTTGGCCATTTGCACCTCGGCCGGAGTCTCGTAGTGCGGGCCGGGGAACTGGGCGTAGACGCCCTCGTCCAGACTCGGATCGACCTCATGCGCGATCTCGCGGAGGCGAGACGAGTAGAGGTCGGTGAGGTCCACGAACGTTGCACCCTCGAGCGGGGACGTGGCCGTGAGGTTGATATGGTCGCTGATCAGCACCGGGGTGCCGGGCTGCCACGCGGGGTTCAGACCGCCGCAACCGTTGGTCAGGATCATGATTTCGGCACCTGCGGCGGCTGCGGTGCGCACACCGTGGGCGACGGCGCGCACGCCCTTGCCTTCGTAGTAGTGTGTTCGCGCACCAATCACCAGGGCGTGGTGACCGTTGGCGAGCTTGATCGAGCGCAGGGTACCCACGTGGCCTTCCAGCGCGGGGCGTGAGAATCCGGGGATCTCGGTTGCGGGGATCTCGTGCTCGGTTTCACCGATGAGCTCGGCGGCCTCACCCCACCCGGAACCCAGGGTCAGGGCGATGCGGTGGTTCTCCACCCCGGTGCGCTCGCGGATGGCGTCAGCGGCACGGCGGGCAATGTCAAAGGGATCGGCGGTAGCCGTTGCATTCTCAGTCACGCGCCCCACTCTAGAACAGGGCGCGTACGGACGTGTGCCCGGACATCCCGGAACCGGATCGCGCCCTGCGTGCGTTCGGATCGTGAGGGCCGAATAACCACCGACAGTGGGCCGCCATAAACATCTCGGGCAGAGATGCGCAGGAATGGGCGCGGCCGGGAACAATTCGGGCAGAGATCCGCGGTGGCGGGAGTCGCCAAGAACATGTGGGGAAGAGATCCGCGGGGAAGGTGGCGGTGGTGAACATCTCCGGCAGAGGTCGGCGAGTTCGAGGTGCCCGTGAACATGTACGTCAGAGATTAGCGGGCAGTGCGGCGGTATCGAACATCTGGGGTAGAGATGCGCGAGTTCGAGGTGTCCGTGAACATCTGAGGCAGAGATCCGCAGAAAATCGGCCCATATTCTGCGATTTCGAGACTTAAATGTTCATGGTGCGGATCTCTGCCTCAGATGTCAGCACCTAGCGGACCAGTGCCTCTCTCAGGACCTAGATGGTCGGTTCATTGTGTACAGGTGGTCGATCACTCACTAGAACCGGTGGGTCTAATCGGTGAGGTCCTTGAAGTACCGAGCCACCGGCCAACGTTTGAAGCCGAGGTGTTCATAGGTGGCCCTCGCATTGGAGTGGCCCGGGTCATCTCCGGTTTCGACCATGGCCATACTCATCCCCGCGTCCTTGATTCGGCGCATCGAGTGATCCGTGAGAGCGGAGGCGATCCCTCGACGTTGATGATCAGGGTCAACCACTAGGACGTAGACCTCACCCATGTTGTCCTCGGGATGGATCCGCGTGCAGATCCAGCCGACTACCTTGTCATCCTCAAGGGCGAGGTCTACGTTCTGCGGCTCTTGATCAAGGACTTCGGACAGATCCGCCCGCTGTCTGACTTCCCACCCGTTCGGATAGAAGCTGTCGTAGACGAAGCGCGGCACAGTGACCCGAACCTGGGGGAAGACCGGAGCCCACGCACGAATGGCCAGGTCAAGGGCTTCGTCCCGATGCGAAGCGTCAAAGCGAATGATCATCACCATGCTGGATCATTGTACTCAGGGCTAGCCCCAACGGCTGGGACGTGTGAGGCAGAGAGCGCTGGGGAGCGGCAGCGCGTGGGCAGGCACGAGCAGCAGCGGTGACGTGCTTGAAACGTCAATGCGGCGAACCTTCAAGGAACCGAGGTCCCGGTCACGGTAGCTCCCCGTTCAATTGCTGCAACAATGGGGGACGTGAGTGTGCAGACTGAATTTGCGAATCCGAAACTCGTAGTCATTGGTGGCGGCCCCGGCGGTTATGAAGCGGCCCTGGTTGCTTCGTCCCTGGGTGCAGAGGTCACCGTGATCGAACAACAGGGCATGGGTGGCTCAGCGGTGCTGACCGACGTGGTCCCGTCCAAAACCCTGATTGCTTCCGCGGACACCATGAATCGCTTTGCGGAGGCCAAGGATCTGGGCGTCCACATCGTGGGTGGCTCTGGGGACGGTGATGAGATCAATCAACTGTCGGTGGATCTGGAAAAGGTCAATACCCGCCTGTTGCGCCTGGCGGCGACGCAGTCCCGTGACATCAAGCGCGGCCTGGAACGCCAGGGTGTGCACCTGGTCAAGGGCCACGGTCGGTTGACCAGCTCGAACACCGTGCACGTGGAGACCGATGAAGGGCTCGAATACGACCTGGAAGCCCAGTTCGTGCTGCTGGCCGTGGGTGCTTACCCTCGCGAGTTGGACACCGCCAAGCCTGATGGTGAGCGGATCTTCAATTGGAAACAGGTCTACCAGATGCGGGAGATCCCGGAGAAGCTCATTGTGGTGGGTTCCGGTGTCACCGGCGCGGAGTTCGCGTCCGCCTACAACGGGCTGGGCTCGGACGTCACCCTGATTTCCTCCCGCGACCAGGTCCTGCCGGGTGAGGACTCGGATGCGGCGGCGGTTCTGGAGAACGTGTTCGAGCGCCGCGGTTTGACCGTGCTGTCCCGCTCGCGCGCGGATTCCGTGGAAAACACCGGCGACGGCGTTCTGGTCACCCTCGCCGACGGCCGCAAGGTCCAGGGTTCCCACTGCCTGCTGGCCGTGGGCTCCATCCCGCACACCACAGATCTTGGCCTCGAAGAGGTTGGCGTGGTCACGAACAAATCCGGTCACATCGTGGTGGACGCGGTCTCCCGGACCACCGTGCCCGGTATTTATGCCGCTGGCGACTGCACCGGTGTGCTGCCGCTGGCATCCGTGGCCGCGATGCAGGGCCGCATTGCCGTGGCCCACCAGCTGGGGGACGCCGTTCGTCCGCTACGCACCGACCAGGTTGCATCCAACATTTTCACCTCCCCGGAGATTGCATCCGTGGGCGTGGGTCAGAAGGACGCCAAGTCCGATCCGTCCGTGATCGAATACGCCGCGCTTCAGCTGAGCACCAACCCGCGCGCCAAGATGATGGCCGTGGACGACGGTTTCGTGAAGATTTTCGCCCGCCGCGGCACCGGCACCGTGATGGGTGGCGTAGTCGTGGGTCCGCGAGCGTCCGAGCTGATCTACCCGATCGCCCTGGCCGTCACGCACAACCTTAGTGTGGACGATCTCGCGGATACCTTTGCCGTGTACCCGTCGCTGTCCGGCTCCATTTCGGAGGCCGCTCGCCGGTTGCACGTGCACCACTGATTCACAAACTGACGACGCCGCCCCGGCGACCTTTCACACGAAAGGTCACCGGGGCGGCGTCGTACGTCATGGACGATGGAGCGGAAGGTGCGTTACTTCACGACCTTGCGACCCACGGTGTACATGTCCACGTTCTTGGTCTCAGGGGAGAACCAGAGGGCGATCAGGGTGACGACCGCGGCGAAGGACAAGTACATGCCCACCGAGCCCACGCCGAAGTTCGCGTTCAGGATCACCGCGATGTACGGGGTGATGGCTGCGCCCAGGATGGAAGCCACGTTGTACGCGATACCGGAGCCGGTGTAGCGCACGTTGGTGGGGAACAGCTCGGGCAGGATGGCGGACATCGAGCCGAAGGTCAGGCCCATCAGTGTCATGCCGACCGCGAGGAAGAACAGCACGCGGCCCATCGAGACGTTCTCACCGGTGCCCACGAGCGAGGGGTCCATGATCAGGCCGAAGCACAGACCGAACACCACGATCGCGGAGGTGATGACGAGCTGCGAGGAACGGCGGCCGTACTTGTCCGCGAGCCAACCGGAGATCGGTACGGTGATGGCGAACAACAGCACCGCCAACAGCTGGATGATCAGGAAGTCGCGGTACTCGATACCCAAGCCGCCGGCGTCCGGGGAGCCGATGCCGAAGGACAGCACCCACGCGGTCATCAGGTAGAACAGCACATAGGTGGCCAGCATGATGAAGGTGCCCTGGATGATCTGGACCCACGAGGTCTTGAACACCTCGGTCACGGGTGCCTTGACCTTCTCACCCTGCTGTTCGGCCTTCTTGAAGACCGGGGTCTCCTCGAGCTTGATGCGGACCCACAGACCCAGCAGCACCATCACCACGGAAGCGATGAACGGAATACGCCAGCCCCACACGAGGAACGGGTGGTCGCCCACGGCGTGATGCTCGGCGGTTCCGAACTGCATCACGATGGTCAGGATCAGGAAGAAACCGTTGGCCAGGATGAAACCGAACGGTGCACCCAGCTGGGGCCACATGGCCGCGCGGGCGCGCTTGCCCTCTTCCGCGTACTCGGTGGCCAGCAGGGATGCGCCGGACCATTCGCCGCCCAGACCCAGGCCCTGGCAGAAGCGCAGGATGGTCAGGATCAGGGGAGCCCAGATACCAATGGAGTAGTAGGTGGGCAGCAGACCAATTAAGAACGTCGCGATACCCATGGTCAGCAACGCGCCGATCAGGGTGGCCTTACGGCCGATCCGGTCGCCGTAGTGACCGAAGATCACGGAACCGATGGGACGGCCGAAGAACGCGGCAGCGAACGTGGCCATGGACGCCAGAAGCTTGGTGGTCTCGTCCTCACCGGTGAAGAACAGGGCGGGAAACACGGCCACGGCGGCGGTCGCGTAGACGTAGAAGTCGTAGAACTCGATGGTGGTGCCGGCCAGGGACGCGACGATCACGCGCGAACGTGGAACGCGCTCCGCGAGTGACTTATCCGATTCGGGCCCGTGGGAACCCGGTTCAGTCACGGTTGTAGACATGGTGAATCCTCAGATGGGAAGGGGTTTGAATATGTACACGCTAGACCCGTTGTTCCACACTGCGAATTCGAGTGTCCAAAATATGAGATTGGCATTGACACTGGCTGGCTGGCTTCGTCGCCACTCACGCAGGGAGGTTCCTCTCAGTCAGAACGGCGGCCCCCTGTAAAGGGAGCCGCCGTTCTCACTGACTGGTGCTGATCAGCTGAAGCGTCAGTCGGCGATGTTCGCCAGAACCGTGCCGGCCGAAACCGTATCGCCCTGGGAAACCGTCAAGTCCTTGATCACGCCGGACTTGTGCGCGGTCAGGGGCTGTTCCATCTTCATGGCCTCGAGCACCACGATCAAGTCACCCTCGGAGACCGTGTCACCGTTGTCCACAGCGATCTTCACGATGGTGCCCTGCATGGGCGAGGTCAGTGAATCTCCCGAGGCACCGCGAGCCGCTGCGGAGCCGCCGCGGTTGGCGCGGGCCTTGCGCTTGGGCGGGGGACCGCCATTGCCACCGACGCGTGCTGTGCCGGGCAACTGAGGCAGGGTGACTTCCAGGCGCTTGCCGCCCACCTCGACCACCACGGACTGACGCTCGGGTTCCTCGGAGGAGGGTTCGAACGGTGCTTCGAAGGGCTCGATCTCGTTATTGAATTCCGTCTCGATCCAGCGGGTGTGCACCGAGAAGGGGGCGCCGCTCTCGGGTGCGAAGGCGGCGTCGGAAACCACCGCGCGGTGGAACGGGACCACCGTGGGCATGCCCTCGATCAACAGCTCGTCCAGGGCGCGGCGCGAGCGCTGCAGTGCCTGCTCGCGGGTGGCGCCGGTGACGATCAGCTTGGCGAGCATCGAGTCGAAGCTGCCGCCGATGGCCTCGCCGGCCTCAACGCCGGTGTCCACGCGTACGCCGGGGCCGGTGGGCAGGGTGAACTTGGCCAGGGTGCCGGGGGCCGGCATGAAGTTGCGGCCGGCGTCCTCACCGTTGATCCGGAACTCGAAGCTGTGGCCGCGCACCTGAGGGTCGTCGTAGCCGAGTTCTTCGCCGCGTGCGATGCGGAACTGTTCGCGAACCAGGTCCAGACCGGTGACCTCCTCGGAAACCGGGTGCTCGACCTGCAGACGGGTGTTGACCTCCAGGAAGGAGATGGTGCCGTCCTGGCCGACCAGGAACTCGCACGTCCCGGCGCCCTGGTACTGCGCTTCCTTGAGGATGGCCTTGGAAGCCTCGTAGAGACGCTGGTTCTGTTCGTCGGAGAGGAAGGGCGCGGGGGCCTCTTCCACCAGCTTCTGGTTGCGGCGCTGCAGTGAGCAGTCGCGAGTCGAGACGACCACTACATTGCCGTGGCCGTCAGCGAGGCACTGGGTTTCCACGTGGCGCGGGGCGTCCAGGAAGCGCTCGACGAAGCACTCGCCGCGGCCGAAGGCCGCGGTGGCCTCACGCACGGCGGAGTCGAAGAGTTCGGGGATGGCATCGCGTTCGCGGACCACCTTGATACCGCGGCCACCGCCACCGAAGGCAGCCTTGATGGCGATCGGCAATCTGTGTTCATCGGCGAAGGCCAATACCTCGTCCGCGGAGGACACCGGGTCCGCGGTACCCGGAACCTGCGGCGCGTTGACCTTCTCGGCGATGTGGCGTGCGGCCACCTTGTCGCCCAGTTTGGAAATGGCTGCCGGGGGAGGGCCGATCCAGGTCATGCCGGCGTTGATCACGGCCATGGCGAAGTCGGCATTCTCGGACAGGAAACCGTAACCGGGGTGGACAGCGTCCGCGCCGGCGCGAGAAGCGGCGTCGAGAATCTTGTCGATGACCAGGTAGGAATCGGCGGCGGTGGTGCCGCCCAGCGCGTAGGCCTCGTCAGCCATGCGCACGTGCATGGCGTCCCGGTCAGTGTCCGCGTACACGGCCACGGAGGTGATGCCTTCGTCGCGCGCGGCGCGGATGACACGCACCGCGATTTCACCGCGATTGGCCACCAAGACTTTGGTGATGGGGCGCATGTCGGTGGAAGCCTGCTGCTCCGTGGAGGTGGTTGTCACGTGAATAGCTCCTTGTCGATACTCTCCAGCAGATTAGTGCCCCGTACTGGAGATCACCTAAGCGAACGCTCGGATGCGGGCTGAACTGTAGATCTTCTACAAATCATGACGTGGTGGGCTGTGGTGTTGGCCGCCACCAGTGACTCGGGCTGACGTGGCGGGCGGCCAAGAGGTCACGCAGCGTGGAGATGCTTAAACCAATCACCGCATTAGGGTCCCCGTCCACCCGCTCGATGAACACAGAGCCGCGGCCGTCCAGCGTGAACGAGCCGGCGACCTGCAGGGGTTCCCCGGTGGCCACGTAGTTCGTGATTTCTTCGCGGGACATTTCCGAGAAGTAGACGTCCGCAGAGCTGATGGCACCCTCTCCGTGGCTTTCACCGTTGCGGCGATCCACGAGCCAATGGCCGGTGTGCAGGGTGCCTTTCCGTCCGCTCATGGCGGTGATGCGCTCCACCGCCACATCCGCAGTGTAGGGCTTGCCGTAGCTCTCGCCGTCGAGTTCGAAGACCGAGTCGCACCCCAGAACCACACGGCCCTCGGCAATCTCCAGACTCGCCACGGCTTCCGCCTTGGCTCGCGCCAGCAGCAGTGCCGTGTCCGAGGGGCTCAATGGCCCGTGCTCGGCGAGTGCGGCGTCCTCGTCCACGTGCGAGACCACGGTCTCGTACGGAAGGTGTGCGCGCGTCAGCAGGGATGCGCGCGCAGGAGACTGCGAGGCCAGAATGAGAACAGGACGCATGGGTTTCAATATACGAGTCGAACGACGAAGACCCAAAGGCGGTGACGCATGCGGGAGCGCAGCCACCGCCCAGATCCGTCCGGAAATCCTTGTCAACTATTTTCTGTTGACATCATTGACACGTCACGGCTAATAGGTTACTTTTGAGTAACCCCAGCGATGACGGATAGAGTGCGCACTTGGCGTCCTCCCTCGGGGTCACCCGGCGGTGGTTGATGTTTCATTCCCGGGGAGGCGAAACAAGGCCTACACCGCCGGTTCACGGGGGATGTGGGAGCATGCGGAGAATACCGTGGCCAGTCGTGCAAGGCTGGCGCGATGTATCAGGGGACACAAAGTAATCCCCGCGTGCTCCCGCATGAACTTCTCATGAAGCGCGTGGATGACCCAGGGCCGGCGGGTGAAAGGTGGCCTCGCGGTTGTTGACCTACAGGGTGCGTGTTGCGTTCTTACGGGCCTGACTCGACCGGCGGCACGATGCAGAGTTCGCTGCGCGTGAGAAACCTTTTGCCCGTGGGCGCTTCCAGGGAAAACCCCCCGCCCCGACCCGGAATCGCATCGATGATCAAGCGCGTGTGACGCCACACCTCGAATTGTTCGGTCGAGATCCAGAACTCCAAAGGGCCCAGCTCCCCACCGGACGGAGACGGCAACTGGGCAACCCCCAGCAGCGCATCCGCAGCTCCCGTTCGGAATTCTCCGGCGGGAAAGCACATGGGGGATGAACCGTCGCAGCAGCCGCCCGATTGGTGGAACATGAGCGGTCCGTGTTGGTCCCATAGTTCCTGCAGCAAGGCCACGGCGGGCCCGGTGAAGCCCACCCGAGAGGTGGTGTCGCCGGGCACCACCGGGGCGGTCTCGAGCACCACGTGGTACTCAAGACCGCCCAGGTCTTGCGGTTCAAAAGGTTGTGCGCTCATGGCACCTCACTACCTTTCGCTCAGGGTTTAGAAGAAGCCCTGCGGGGTTTCGGTGTAGGACACGAGCAGGTTCTTGGTTTGCTGGTAGTGGTCCAACATCATCAGGTGGTTCTCGCGGCCGATGCCCGAGGACTTGTAGCCACCGAACGCAGAGTGCGCCGGATAGCTGTGGTACTGGTTCACCCACACGCGACCCGCCTGAATGGCACGGCCCGCGCGGTAGGCGATGTTGCCGCTACGCGCCCACACGCCGGCGCCCAGTCCGTACAGCGTGTCATTGGCAACGCTGATCGCCTGGTCGTAGTCGCTGAACTTGGCCACCGACAGCACCGGTCCGAAGATTTCCTCCTGGAAGATGCGCATGTCGTTGGTGCCCTCGAACACGGTGGGCTGGACGTAGAAACCGCCGCCCAGATCGCCGTCGAGCTCGGCACGCTCGCCGCCGATCAGTACCTTGGCGCCCTCCTTCTTGCCGATGTCCAGGTAGGAGAGGATCTTCTCCAGCTGGTCGGTCGAAGCCTGCGCGCCGATCATGGTGTCCGTGTCCAGCGGATTGCCCGCCTTGATCCTGGACACGCGGTCGATGCCGTCCGCCAGGAACTGGTCGTAGATCGACTCCTGGATCAGCGCACGGGACGGGCACGTGCAGACCTCACCCTGATTGAGCGCGAAGAACGCGAAGCCTTCCAGGGCCTTGTCGTAGAAGCCATCCTTCTGCGCCGCGATGTCTTCGAAGAAAATGTTCGGCGACTTACCGCCCAACTCCAGGGTCACCGGAATGATGTTCTCGGACGCGTACTGCATGATCAGGCGGCCCGTGGTGGTTTCACCGGTGAATGCGATCTTGCGGATGCGCTTATTGGAGGCCAGAGGCTGACCGCACTCCACGCCAAAGCCGTTGACGATGTTGACCACACCGTCCGGGATCAGATCCTTGATGAGGTCGATGAGCACCAGGATGGACGCCGGGGTCTGCTCGGCGGGCTTGAGCACCACGCAGTTGCCGGCCGCGAGTGCTGGGGCGAGCTTCCACACGGCCATCAGGATCGGGAAGTTCCAGGGAATGATCTGACCGACCACGCCCAGAGGCTCGTGGTAGTGGTACGCCACCGTGTCCTCGTCCAGCTGGGAGAGGTGTCCCTCTTGCGCGCGGATAGCGCCCGCGAAATAGCGGAAGTGGTCGATCGCGAGCGGAATGTCCGCGTTGAGGCTCTCGCGCACCGGCTTGCCGTTGTCCCACGTCTCCGCGACGGCAATGGCTTCGAGGTTCTCCTCCATGCGGTCCGCGATTTTGTTCAACATGAGCGCACGTTCGGCCGGTGACGTGGCATTCCACGACGGCGCTGCGGCCCAGGCGGCGTCCAGCGCGGCCTCGATGTCCTCGGCCGTGCCGCGACCCACCTCGGTGAACGGCTGACCCGTGATGGGCGTGATGTCTTCGAAATACTGACCCTTCACGGGCGCGACCCAATCGCCGCCGATGAAGTGCTCGTAGCGGGGCTTGAACGTGACCTTGGCGCCGTCTTTACCGGGTTGTTGGTAGACCGTCATGGTGTGAATCTCCTACGTCATTGTGGTGATGTAACTCACAGTCTAATGGTTCTGTCCGGACAGACAAGGAGCGGCACGGGGTCACCCGTGCCGCTCCTTGTCTGCGACGCAAAGCCGGTTTCAGGACGTGGTTCAATCCACGCGTTGCCCGTCATTCGGGCCCGACGGCGCGTGGGCGTGTGAGCCCTCGCCGGTTCCGGTCCGCGCGTCCTGCGGTGTGAGCTCACCGTGGCTGTCCTCGTCCGAGAACGGCTCGCCGGAACGCTGCGCGTTGTAGAGGTCCATGTCGATGATGCCCTCTCGCTTGGATACGATCGCGGCCACGAGTGCCTGTCCCGTGACGTTGAGTGCGGTGCGGCCCATGTCCAGGATCGGGTCCACGGCCAGGAGCAGTCCGACACCCTCGAGCGGGAGGCCCAGGGTCGACAGTGTCAAGGTCAGCATCACGGTGGCACCCGTGGTGCCCGCGGTCGCGGCGGAGCCGAGCACGGACACCAGGGCGATCAATACGAAGTGCATGGGCGTCAGGGGAACACCGTAGAACTGGGCCACGAAGATCGCGGCAATGGCGGGGTAGATCGCGGCGCAACCGTCCATCTTGGTCGTGGCGCCCAGGGGGATCGCGAAGGACGCGTAGTGCTTGGGGACACCCAGGTTCCGCTCGGTCACCCGCTGGGTCAGCGGCATGGTGCCCAGGGAGGAACGGGACACGAAGCCCAACTGCATGGCCGGCCACACACCGGAGAAGAACTGCTTGATGGACAGCCCGTTGAGCTTGATCAAGATCGGGTACACCACGAAGCCCACGAGCAGCAGGCCCACGTACACGGTGATCACGAAACTGATCAGGGTGCCCATGGAGGTCCAGCCGTACTCGAACACCGCGCGGCCGATCAGACCCAGAGTTCCCAACGGGGCCAGGCGAATGATCCACCACACGATCTTCTGCATGATAGCCAGGCCGGACTGCATGAACGTCAGGAACGGTTCGGCGGCCTTACCGACCTTCAAGGCGGCAATACCCACCACTGCCGAGATCACCAGGATCTGCAGCACGTTGAAGTTCAGCGCGGTGGTCACGGTTTCCGCATCCGGCATCTTGGAGGTGGCTTCCAAGCCCAGGAAATTCACCGGGATGATGCCCTTGAGGAAGCCCAGCCACGAACCCTCGGTACCCGTGTACTCACCGGGTTGCGCTTGACCCGTGCCCACACCGGGCTGGATCACAACACCCAGCACCATGCCGATGAGCACGGCGATCAGTGCCGTGATCGCGAACCACACCAGTGTCTTCCACGCCAGACGGGCGGCGTTGGAGACATCGCGGAGGTTGGCGATCGAGGCGATCACGGCCGTGACCACCAGCGGTACCACCGCGGCCTTCAACAGCGTGACGTAGCTGGAACCAATGGTGTCCAGCACGATCATCAACCAGTTGGGGTTCTCTTCGGGATCGCCACCCATGGCGGTGGCCAAGGAGCCCAGGAGAACACCCAGGATCAGGGCGATCAGAATCTGCCAACCGAAGGAGGTCATCCATTTCGGTAGACGCCGGGTATTTTCTGCGGAATTCATGTGAGCCAGGGTAGGCCGCGGAATCATAAAGCGCACACGGGGTGTGACGAAATGTTACGTGCCGGGCGGCGTCGTCGGCCTCGTGGTGGCCAAGGCCCGCGAGAACTCGCGGAACTAGAGCGTCATGGCGTGGGCCAGTGTGTCCAATCCCACCGAACCGAGCCGCAGCGCACGGCTGTGAAAGTGCTTGAGATCGAATTGGTCACCTTCGCGCGCTTTCACCTGCTTGCGCAGGTCCAGCCACAGTTCCTGGCCCAGCTTGTACGACGGCGCCTGGCCCGGCCAGCCCATGTAGCGCAGCCATTCGAAGCGCAGCACGGCCGGGTCCATGATCACGTTGTGGGACAAGAAGTCCCAGCCGTCCTGCGGGGACCAGATCTCACCGGCACGAGCCCCACCGAGCATCTCGCCGAGTTCCGCGGGCACGGTGTAGCCACAATGGAATCCGACGTCGAAGATCACGCGGACGGTGCGCAACCGCTGCGAATCAAGCATGCCCATGCGGTCGCCGGGATCGTCCAAGTAGCCCAGCTCCTCCATGAGGCGCTCGGCGTACAGGGCCCATCCCTCGCCGTGCCCGGAAACCCAGATGCCCATGCGGCGCCAGTTGTTGAGTTCGCTCGCATTGGCCAAGGCGGTCGCGAATTGCAGGTGATGACCGGGGACGCCCTCGTGGTAGACCGTGGTCGTTTCCTCCCACGTCGCGTGCCGTGAGGTGCCCTCGGGTACGGACCACCACATGCGGCCGGGGCGGGAGAAGTCGCTGCTGGGCGGGGTGTAGTAGATGCCGCCGTCCTGGGTGGGCGCGATCATGCACTCCAGGTTGCGCATGGCCTCCGTGAACTCGAAATGGTTCTTGGACAACTCGGAGACTGCCTGATCGGAGAGGTCTTGCATCCAGTGCTGCAACTCCTCGGTGGAGTTCAGCCGGCGGGCGGGGTCCTCGTTGAGGAGCTTCATGGACTCGCGGATGGAGACACCGGGGGAGATCTGATGCGCCACGAGTCGCTGTTCCTCATCCAGCAGTCTTAACTGTTCAATGCCCCACTCATAGACCTCGCGGGGTTCGAGCTTGGCACCCAGGAAGGACTGGAGGTGGAGTCGGTAGGCGTCCTCGCCGACGGCATCTGTGTCCCGTGCGGTCGCGGCGAAGTCTTCGTGGAACGAACGCACCAGGCTCGCATAGGCCTGGCGGGCGTCGGTGACGGCGTCTTCCAAGGGTTCACTGAGCGAGACGGGCACCGAGTCGTGGGTCAACAACGATCCCAGCGGGCCCTTGAGTTCCGAGTACGCCTCCGCCTGAGCACCGGCCTCCCGGATCTGGGTCATCGAGGCCAACTTCCCGAGCGAGGCCGCTTCCCGCAGCCCCTCCGTGTAGCTCTCCAACGCACGAGGCACGTGTCGCAACCGCTCGACGACCTGCTGCCAGTCCTCAGGCGTGGCAGTGGGCATGTTGTCGAAGATTTCGCGCACCCACTGCACCGGGGACGCGATGTTGTTGACCGGAGCGACGTCCAGATCGGCGGAGTACAGGTCTGATTCCAGCTGCAACCGATGACGCAGGGCGTGAATCGTCACACGATCCACATCGTCGCGGGGCTGTGCCGTCTCCAAGGCGCTCAGCGTCTCCGTGCGCAAGTGCGCGCGATCGGTGCGGCCCTGGGGGCCGTAGTCCGGGTAGCCGGGACCGTAACCGACCAGTCCGTTCAACGTGGCCGCCAGGGGATCCAGTCGCATCGAGCGGTCGAAGAACTGGTTGGCCAGCTCGTCCACCGGGGTTACGGGCCGGTGAACAGTGCCTAGTGGGGGGAATGCGGCGGTTGAACGGTCAGTGGATTGGTTCTCGATCACGAGAAGCCACATTAGTCACCCTCGGCCAGATGACAAGGTGGGACCGGTGCGGTGCGCGAACCCCAACCACCAACTCGCGAGCAATCCGACCACCGCAAAGCTCACGGTGACCCACCACGTCGCGTGCCAACCGCCCGCGTTCTGGACCAGGAATGCCACGGCCACCGGACCAGCGAACTGACCCAGCGCATTGAACTGCTGGCCTAGACCCAAACTGGTGCTCACGGTGTCCGGCGCGGGAGCCAGCGCCATTTGTTGCGAGATAGCGGTCGACGGGATCAGGCCGCCCACCGCAGAAAACCCGATCACCGCTCCGTAGCGCAGTCCGAAGCGTCATTCCTCGGCGATCAGGGGAGCGATCCCGAATGCAATCACCGCGCACACGGCCATGGTGACGAATCCAATGGTCCACAGGGTCACGGGCTTGACCCCTCGGCCCAGTGCCTGCCCGGCGCTCAGATTGCCCAGGGCATTACATGCCGCGGCTCCGGCACTCAATGCACCGGCGGCCCCCGCCGCAATTCCGGCCTCCGCATAGATCGTGGGGAGGAACTGGATCACGCCATTCCATTGCGCCGTATAACAACCCATGACCAGGGCGGCAGCCCACAGGGGTCCCGTGCTCAGCGTTGCCTTCGCCCGAACACCCACCGAGCGCGCGGCCGGCGGTAGCGTATCCGTCGTCGAGGTCGCGGCCACCGATGACGACGCCGCTCGCGGCCCGCCGTCGTTGCCTCGCCGCGGCGCGGTGCTCGCGTCAGGCGGAATGACCGTGGCCATGGCCACGCCCACGGCCACGGCGAGTGCTGCGGCGCCCAACCACCAGGCACGCCAGCCGATCGTGTCCACGAGGAAACCGCCCGTGAGCTGAGAAATGGCGGCGGCCACGGGGAAGAAGCAACCCCACAGTCCCACGATCGGGGCCAACCGGCGCGGGGGTACGAGCCTGCGAATCAGCGCGGGTGAGGCCACGCAGACCACCAAGAAACCCACGCCCTCCAGGACGCGAGAGGCCAGCAGCAGCCCGGGGCCGCGCGCCATAGCACCCAGCACCGAGCCGACCGCCAGGAAGCCGAAACCCCACAGACAGCCCCGGCGCAGCCCGATCGAGTCGTTGAACAGACCCACGATCATGCCCAGCACCATGCCGGCCACCTGAATCACCGCCACGAGCACTCCGGCCTGACCCAGGCTCATGTTCAGCTGCTCGGACAGCGTGCCCAGCGCTGGAGAGAGTTTCCAGACGTGCAGCGCAGCGACCACGCCGCCCGCCACGACCAGCAGTGCCTTGAACGTGCCGTGCTCGTCTCTACTCGACGACTCATGGTTGAGCGTCGAGGCGCTGGTTGTCACGCGCGGGGAGCCGTTTCGAAACGCTCCACGAGCTCGTCCAACAACTGGGTCACGGCACCGCTGCCCGCTTCGGGTCCGCCCGCCAGCAAGCCGTCTGTGCCCAGGACCACGGCCCACGGGTTGGAAACCATGCCGAACGAACTGGCCAGGGAACGGTCCGGATCCACCAGGGCGTTGGCTCGCAACGACTCCGGCAGTTCGTGGAGTGAGCTGTCGTGGGCCACGATCGTGTGAATGGCCACCGGTCCCAACGTCGCGGGAAGTTCTTGGAGCCGCTCCATGACCGTGATGCACGGACCACAACCGGGGCTCACGTAGAAGAGTGCCCGCGCCTGTGTCTGTGCCATGGTCCGCATGGACACGCGCTGACCGTCACTGTCGACGGCCGAGACGAAAGGAACGGGCAGCCGGACGTAGTCATCGGCGTCGCCAATTTCGTCATCGGGGTGAGTCATGCCGTCGGTGCCGGATGCGACGGGCTGAGAGGTGGCACGCTGAGGATCGAGGTGCTCGGGGAGGGATGGAACGTTGCTCAGCCGACCCGCGCTCAACCCGCGAGGGCTGGCGTGGCCGCGTTCCGTCCACACGATCACGCCGAGGACCAGCAAGGGGACAGCCGCCGCGACCACGGTCCACCACGGCACGGGCAACGCGGGACCCTGGTAAGAACCGGTACTCGTGACGATGAAGGCAAAGGCAGCCAGGGCTACGAACACCAGATTGCGCACCACGGTGCGCCAGGACATGGGTGCGCGGGACAGCGAACCAAAGCATCCACAGGATGCAGGATCACCCTGGCGCACACCGATGCCCACGAACACCGTGAACGCCACGAACAGCACCACGGCCGCGGCTGTGGCCGCCCACAACACGATTCCCGAACTCAAGATGAGCGTCAGAGCCAGGAGGATTTCCACCCAGGGGAGCGCGGTGCGCACGGCCCGCGTATTCACCATGGCGGGCAACGCCAAGACGTTCAGGGCACTCTCATCAGTTTTGCTGGTGAGCAATTTGGCCACACCGCTGGCGATCAATAAGAGGGACAGACTCCACAGCACGCTCGCGACAATGACATTCACGCCCACCATTATGCTGCGGAATTCATGGAAACCGGGGTTAGCTTTCCGGCCGTGTGCGACGCCACGCGCCCCACCCCGGGCGCAGCTTCATGCCCAGGCGCATACGGCGGGATTGCACCCTCGGCACGCGCACGGGAGCGGCGTGTGAATCGTCCGCGGCGGCGTCGTGGGCCATGAACACCGCGGTGAGCGCCGCGAGTTCCTCGGCCGTGGGGTTGCCACGTGTGACCGTGAACAGTGGCTCGCGCTTGTCGTCTGCGTCCACGGAATCCAACCGGGACACCGCCTCGTGTGCCTTGTCGCGGGCGGTCACAGCGGAATGTTCCCGTGCTTCTTGGCGGGCATCGAGGCACGCTTATCGGCCAGGCCGCGCAACGCCTTAATGATTTGCGTGCGGGTCTCGGAGGGAATGATGACCGAATCCACGAAACCGAGCTCGGCGGCCTGGTAGGGGTTCAGCAGATCTTCCTCGAACTTCTGGGCGAGCTCGGCACGCAACTCGGCGGTGTCCTCGCCGTTCTCTGCGGCGGCCTTGAGATCACGACGGTAGAGAATCTCCACCGCACCCTGAGCGCCCATCACGCCGATCTGAGCGGTGGGCCACGCCAGATTGATGTCCGCGCCCAACTTCTTGGACCCCATCACGATGTACGCGCCACCGTAGGCCTTGCGGGTGATCAGCGTAACCATGGGAACGGTCGCTTCGGCATACGCGTATAGCAACTTGGCGCCGCGGCGGATGATGCCGTTGAATTCCTGGTCCGTGCCGGGCAGGAAGCCGGGGACGTCCACGAAGGTCAGAATCGGAATGTTGAAGGCATCGCAGTGGCGCACGAAACGCGCGGCCTTCTCCGACGCTGCGATGTCCAGGGTGCCGGCGAATTGCATCGGCTGGTTGGCCACGATGCCCACCGTCTGACCCTCCACGCGACCGTAACCGACCATCACGTTGGGGGCGTAGAGCTCCTGAATCTGCATGAAGTGACCGTCGTCCACCACGGTCTCGATCACGGTGCGCATGTCGTAGGGCTGATTGGCCGAATCCGGAATGAGCGTGTCCAGCTCCAGATCCTCGTCGTCGATCTCCAAGATTTGATCGTGCTCCATGCGCGGGGAGTCCTGCAGGTTGTTGCCCGGCAGGTACTCGAGCAGCTCGTGCACGAAGTCGAAGGCATCCTGCTCATCGGCCGCCAGGTAGGCCGCGGTGCCGGTGCGCTCGTTGTGGGAGCGGGCACCACCCAGGGTTTCCATGTCCACTTCTTCACCGGTGACGGTCTTGATCACGTCCGGGCCGGTGATGAACATGTGGGAGGTCTTGTCCACCATGACCACGAAGTCCGTCAGGGCGGGGGAGTACGCGGCACCGCCGGCGCACGGGCCCATGATGAGCGAGATCTGGGGAACCACACCCGAGGAACGCACGTTCATGCGGAAGATGTCCGCGAACATCGCCAGGGAAGCCACGCCCTCCTGAATGCGAGCGCCACCGCCGTCGTTGATGCCGATCACGGGGCAACCGTTACGCAGAGCGAACTTCTGGACCTTGACGATCTTTTCGCCGTTGACCTGGGACAGCGAACCGCCGAACACGCCGAAGTCCTGGGAGTACACGGCCACCAAACGTCCGTCCACGGTGCCATAACCGGTCACCACGCCGTCGCCCAGCAGCTTCTTCTTCTCCATGCCGAACATGGTGCTGTGGTGCACGGCCATGGCATCGAACTCGACGAAGGAGTCCAGGTCCAGCAGCATCTCGATGCGCTCACGGGCGGTGTTCTTACCGCGCGAGTGCTGCTTCTCGACCGCCGCCTCGCCAGCGGGCCGCTCGGACTTCTCACGGCGCTCGCGGAAATCGGCGATCTTGCCTGCGGTGGTGGTCAGGTCGTGGCTCATGGCACCTCGCGTTGTCTCGGTCCGGTACAAGGGTGGGAGTACCGGTGTCCCAGGTTCAGGACGTCACAAGTTTATTCTGCGGGGTGACCCATGCCTTTGTAGGGGTCCCACAATCCCGTGACGGGTTCTTTCACGTGATCATTCCCAGGAGGTCACGACCACGCGCCGGTATTGATGCTCCATTCCCGCACGGTGTGTTCGGTGACGGCACCGTGGACGACCAGCGGGTCGTCGGCCAGAATGTCGTGGACCTCCTGGGCGCTTTCGGCCGAGAACACGAGCAGCGCTCCCGCAGCGCCGTCGTCCGTGAAAGGCCCGGACCCCATGACCTTGCCCCGCTGGGCCAGCTCACCCAGGTAGGCGCGGTGTGCGGGCCGGTGTTCGTTGAGAACCTCCACCGGGCCACCGTAGGAATAGGTCACTGCAAAAATGCTCATGGTTGCCTTTCACCGGCCGTCATGTTGGATTACTCCCGTTCAGCTTATGCCCCGACAGCGGCGGTAGACATAAGCTGAGAAACATCGATCTTCACGTCCCCTCTAAGGAGTCGCCCGCATGGACCCCACTGCCCTGGAACCGGCAGCGGATTTCCACGCTGATCAGCTGCAGGCCGAGCTGACAGACTCTGGATTCTCTTCCGTGACCGTGCTCGATCAGGTCGAATCGACCAATGTGTGGCTCGCCGACCAGGTGAGGCAGACTGGCTGCACTGATCTGAGCGCCGTCGTCACCGGTTTTCAGAGCGCAGGCAAGGGCCGGCTGGACCGACACTGGTTCACACCCCCGGGCGTGGCGCTCACCTTTTCCGTGGCCTGCACACCGCGCACGGCGGCGGGTGTTCCGTGGCCTGTGGAATACGTCCCGTGGCTCACGCTGCTGATGGCCCACAGCGTGACGCGTGCGGTTCGGGGCACCGCACGCGTTCCCGCGGTGATCAAGTGGCCCAATGACGTGCTTGTTGACTCACGCAAGTTGTGCGGCGTGTTGGCCACACTGATCAACCACCCGGGTAGTTCCGTTCCCAGCGCTGTGGTGGGTGCCGGACTGAACGTGAGCCAGCGTCACCTCCCGATCCCCACAGCCACGTCCCTGCGCCTTGAGGCAGGCAACGACGCCGCCGTGCCCGACCGCCAGACGCTGCTCACCGAGATCTTGCGAGAGTTCGCTCGCTGCTATCACCTGGTGAGCCAGGACCCCGGTGCAGCGCTCGGTCCGGGTGGCGACATGCGCGCCGTCCTGGAATCCGAGCTGGATACTCTCGGTCGTCGCGTGGCGCTCCACCTACCCGGTTCCACCGTGCCCGAACAGGCCGTGGCCGAAGGTTTGGGAACCTCGGGCGAGCTGATCGTGCGCGGCGATCAAGGAACGGCGCGCGCCTTGTCCGCCGGCGACGTCGTCCACGTGCGTCCCGCACCCGGCGCGGCCAGGACGGCTGCCGAGCAGTGCGCACTCGACGACGTCGCTCGAATCACCGCGGGAGAGCGGGCATGAGGCCGAAAAACCGCCTGGTCCTCAGGCAGGGCGAGGAAACGATCGTGTCCACCCGTGCGCACCCCATCCGGCTGGTGGGGCCCGCCGTGATTGCGTGGTGCACCGTGCTGCTGTACTCGGCGCTGCAGCGACTCCTGGACCTGACCTGGCGACCCTACGAAGCGCCGTGGACCACCCTGCACTCGCTGGTCGGTTGGATCATCACCCTGGCGGCCCTGTGGGTGGCCTACCGTTACGTGCTGCTCCCGGCGTGGCGCTGGCTGCGCACCGTGTTCGTGCTGACCAATCAACGCCTCGCCCTTACCGGCCCTCCGGCCAAGGACAACGTGGTGGCCCTGCCGTTGGACGCCCTGCGCGGCGCGCGAGTGGTAGCGCCCACGGGACTGTTCGCCATGCTGACCCGCGGAGTGGACCGGGGAACGGTCATGGCGGACTTCGGGGCGCTGGGTGGCCTCAAACTGGCGGCGTGTCCGCAACCGGACGCCATGGTTGACCTGGTCCAACAGTCCGGACGGCCCGCTGGCAATTACAGTAGGTCTGGCATGACCACATCATCGAGCAGCAGTTTCCAAGGAGGGCCGCGTGGCTGAAGACCCCAACGAGCGCCCAGACCAGCCCGTGGTCGGTCCCCAGACCGAGCAGATCAACCTCAATCTCCACAACCCGGTGCAGTCCAACCTGTACGGGTCGGAGGAGTCCAAAGCGGCCGTGAAGAACCTCGATCAGCTGCTGCTGGGTTCCGAGCGCAACCTCAAACGCCGAGAGACCGCGCATGCCGCGGAACTGTCCACGGCGTCCGCGCGGAAGATCTGGCGAGCGCTGGGATTTCCGAATCTCAGCGAGGACGAGGTGTATTTCACCCAGGAGGACGTCCGGGCCCTGCGCGTGGTGTCAGACCTCGTGCAGCGGGACCGACTGTCGGAAGAAGCAGCGCTGTCCCTGGCCCGTTCCGTGGCCCAGCTCTCCGACCGCATGGTCGTGTGGCAGATCGAGGCGCTCGTCGAGGACATGGTGGCTCACCAGGGCATGACGGACGCTCAGGCACGGCGCGAACTGCTCCATGTCCTGCCGGAGATGGTGGGCCCGCTCAAGAAGCTGCTCGACTATTCCTGGCGGCGCCAGCTCTCGGCTGCCGTGCAGCGACTCGCAATGCGCGGTGAACGCGCGGACGGTTCCACGGAAAGCCTGGGTGAACACGTCTCGGACGTGGGCGGATCGTCGCTGCCGCTGGCCCGCGGCGTGGGATTCGCTGACCTGGTCTCCTATACATCCCTGTCACGACAAATGAACGAGCGCACCCTGGCGAATCTGGTGCAGCGCTTCGAAAAGCGGTGCGCGGAAATCATTTCCATGGGTGGCGGACGCGTGATCAAGACCATCGGCGACGAGGTCATGTTCCTGTCGGAGACACCCCAGGGCGGTGCCCAGATCTCATTGGCCCTGTCCCGACTGATCAAGAACGACCCGCTGCTTCCGCAGGCCCGAGTGGCCTTCGTCTGGGGGCGCGTGCTGCCGCGACTGGGTGACCTCTACGGCCCCACCGTGAACCTGGCCTCCCGGCTGGTTGCGCTCACCGATCCCGGTGGAGTGGTGGTGGATGCGTCCACGGCATCGGTGCTGAAGAACGACGACCGTTTCGTGTTGACCCCGCAACCTTCCCGGAACGTGCGTGGCTTTGGCGACGTGCAACCGGTGTCCATTACCCAGGGTCAAGGGCCCCGGCTGGAAGACGAGGACGAATGAGCATTTCTCTGGCCATCCGATCGGGCGGTGTCACCGATCGTGGGCTGCGCCGGGAATCCAATGAGGATGCCCTGGTCGTCACCGACAACATGGTTGCCGTCGCGGACGGTATGGGCGGTCACGAGGCCGGCGAGGTCGCCAGTGCCCTGTGCGTCTCCACCCTGGGCTCATCCGAGCTGTTCACGCTCGAGAACTTCTTGGACTACCAGATCGTGGAACCCCAACCCGGACTGGACGTGTCCCGGTTCCGGGCCACGATCGACCGTCAGCTGAAGCTCGATCCGGACGTCCCCAACGAGGCGCTCGAGGCCGTGCACCGCTTGCGGTCCGTACTGTGGGAAGCCGACCAGTCCATCCAGGACCAGTGCGGCACCCGCGCCGGCACCACGGTCACCGGTGCGTGGCTCGTGGAAATCGCGGGGCACTGGTTGTGGCTGATCTTCAACGTGGGCGACTCGCGCACCTATGAACTCACGGGTCCCGGTGTGGGCGAGCGACCCACCGATCCCGAGCACCCCGTTGGCGTGAGCCAGTTGACCGTGGATCACTCCGAGGTCCAGTACCTCGTGTCCATCGGACAGCTCACCCCCGCTCAGGCACTGGTGCACCCGCGACGCAACGTGATCACCCGCGCCCTGGGCACCGGCCAGGTGTGGGAACCTGACATCATCGTGATTCCGGCCCGCCCGGGTCAGCGACTGCTCATGTGCTCGGACGGTCTCACCGGGGAGCTGTCCCCGGCGCACATCGCCCGGGTCCTGCACGCGGTGCAGCACCCCAAGGAAGCCGCGGACGTGCTGCTCCAGGCCGCCCTTCGCACCGGTGGTCGGGACAACGTGACGCTGATCGTCGCGGACGTCCTCGAGGCCGACGACCCCCGCGTCAACACCGGCAGCATCAAACGCATCAGCTAGGACGTTGAACGCCGACGCCGCCCGCGAGAGTCTCGCGGGCGGCGTCGGCGTTTTCGGGTTGAATCTTACGCGTGGTGACCGCGCGTCTCGGCCTTGGGGTCGCGGGCCGGCTTGGCCTCCTTGGCGGGGGCGTCACCGCTGGCGCGCAAGCGACGGAAGTACGCGTCCGCCTCCTGCTGGCGCTCTTCCTCCACGGTTCCCGCGATTTCGGCGCGCAGCAGCTCGGGGCTGAGACCGAAGGAGTCCACGAGTTGCAGGGCGTACGGACGCAAACGGGCGATCAACCGGTTCACGTAGCTTTCCAACGCGCGGCCGCGGCGCATCGAGAGCCGACCGTAGGCCAGGTACCAGCCCAGGTTCTCCTCGAGCAGGTGCAGTCCGAACAGATCACGCAGCCAGGTGAGCACGCGCTTGGTGCCGGGGTCCTGGATCTTCTCGAGGCCCTCGGTGAAGGCTTCCCACTGCAGCAGCTGAGCGTGTGACCGGGCGGCCTCGATCAGTCGATGCTGGTTGTTGTTGAAGACCTCGGCCTTCTCACTCTTGGACTTGCGTGCCACTGCGCGCATCTCGTCCGCGACGTCCTCGATGATCGTTTCGACGCGGTCCATCAGGAGGGCGCGCTGGGCCTCGGGATCGCGCAGGGCGTTGACCGACTTGCGGGCGTCCCCGGTGTCCGTGAAGGCCTGTGTGAGCTTGCGCAACCCGGAGCGGTTGAATCCCGCCTCGGTGGCTCGGTCCGCCACGTAGCGAGCCATCACGCCCACATCCGCGTTCTTGAACTCGTCCGAGTAATCGGTCAGTAGGCGCTTGGCGACCAGCTGCAGGAGCACCGTGTTGTCGCCCTCGAAAGTCGCGTAGATATCCAGGTCGGCACGCAGCTGGGGGATGCGGTTCTTGGCCATGAACCCGGCGCCGCCGCAGGCCTCGCGGGCCTCCTGGAGGGTGTCCAGGGCACTCCACGTGGACATCGACTTGAAGGCGGCGGCCAGGGTTTCCAGGTCCTGACGGTTGCCGTCCGAGTCGTCCTCGCCGGAGAAGACCTCGTGGAATTTATCCAACAGTTGCTGGTGCGCAAAGATCATCGCGTAGGTCTCCGCAATGCGGGGGATCAGTCGACGCTGGTGCTGCTGGTAGTCCAAGAGTGTCTGCTCGCGAATATCAGAGTCCGTGTTGAACTGGCGGCGCTGCTCGGCGTAGCGAACGGCAATGCTCAGGGCCATCTGATTGGCCAGCACGGCTGCACCGTCCAAGGAGACGCGACCTTGCACCAGGGTGCCGATCATCGTGAAGAAGCGGCGTCCCGGAGAGACGATGGGGGAGGAGTACTCGCCGTTCTCGTCCACCGCGCCGTACTTGTTGAGCAAATTGAACCGCGGAACTCGCACGTTGGTGAAGTGCAGGCGGCCGTTGTCCACGCCGTTGAGTCCACCCTTGCGGCCGTCGTCCTCGCCGCCGACACCCGGCAGGAACTCACCGTTGTCATTGCGGATGGGCACGTACAGGCAGTGCACTCCGTGGTTGACACCCTTGACGATCAGCTGGGCGAAGACCACCGCGGCCTTGCCGTGGACAGCCGCGTTACCGAGGTAGTCCTTCCAGGCAGCCTTGAACGGGGTGTGGATCTCGAACTCGTCCGACTCGGGAAGGTACGTGGCGGTCGTGCCGATGGATGCGACGTCGGAGCCGTGACCGATCTCCGTCATCGCGAACACACCGGGAGTGTTGAGGTTCAGGATGTCCGGGAGCCACTCGAGGTGGTGCTCCTTGGAGCCCAGGTTGAGCACGGCCGAACCGAATAGCCCCCACTGCACACCGGACTTGATCTGCAGGGAAGGGTCAGCCAGTACCAGCTCCTCGAAGGCGGAGACATTGGCTCCCGGGCTGTTGGATCCACCCAAGTACTCGGGCACACCCACTAGTGCGGTGCCGGCATCGCGCAGGATCTTGACCTGCTCGAACGTCAGTTCGCGCTGATCCTCGAAGGTGAGGTTGTGATTGCTGTGCAGCCGCGGATCCAGGGCGCGTTCGCGGGCGGCCTTGCGGGCTTCGGGCCAGCGACCCAACAGCACTTCGCCCAGACCGGCCACGTCGATGTGCGTAGGCAGCGCGGCGTCCTCGGACACCCGGGCCATGTGCTGAGTGGAGGTGTGCGCTTCGGGGCGGGAAGTTGTAGTCATCATGACTCCTGAGGGGTTGTCTGAGCAGAGGTTTCGTCTGCGGAGAGCGTGGTGTATGTGTCCGGCCGTAAGCCCTGAACGGCCCAGTCGGTGATGAGTTGGCTCATGGCGGGCCGGTCCGGTTTGTCCTCGGTGTCCGGCAAGGCGAGCCAGGCCTCGCCGGCACCGCGGACCATGCCCACCGTGGACGCTGCCCAGCACTGCAACAGCGCCTCGGGCATGGCCTGTTCGCCGCGGTGGCGAATGTGCTGGTCCATGAGCAATTGGCAGACAGAATCCAGGAACTGTTCGATGGCCGAATCCCCATCCGCCGGAGCGGTGACCACGAACCGGTAGACATCCGCGGAGGCCTCCACCGACTTGAGGTACTCCTTCACCAACGCGTGCACCGTGGCCGCGAACGAGTCCGCCTCGTGTGCTGCCGCGACCATGCGGGTTCGCATTCGGGATACGAAGTATTCACCCACGGCCGCTTGTACGCCGGACTTGTCTTTGAAATACCGGTAGAAGACCGACTTGGAGGTGCCGCACGCGGTGGCGATTTCCTCCATGGAAATGCCCGCACCGTGGGTGGCCACCGCGTCTCGCGCGGCGGTGATCAGTTCGATGCGTCGTTTGGCGCGGTGACGCTGCCACCGCGAATTCCGACCATCAACGTTCTCTGAGACCTGTTTCACGATACCGAGAGTATCAGCTACTCTGGGTTTCAGGTGATTCGCACCACATCAATCTACGAGGAGCAGCTCTTTCATGGACAACATCCAGCAGAACGCCCAGCAGTCCCTTCGCCGCGCCGTGGTGGTCGCGGGCAACCGCATTCCCTTCGCTCGCGCGGGTGGTGCTCACGCGAACGCCTCGAACCAGGACATGCTCACCGCAGCCATTGACGGCCTGGTGGCACGCGCCGGGATCTCGGGCGAACGTCTGGGCGCCGTGGCCGGCGGCGCCGTGCTCAAGCACTCCCGGGATTTCAACCTCACGCGCGAGGCCGTGCTGGGCTCTGCCCTGGACCCCGCAACCCCGGCGTTCGACATTCAGATGGCCTGCGCGACCGGCATGGAAACCGTGAGCACGATCTCCAACAAGATCCGCGTGGGCCAGATCGAGGCCGGTATCGCCGGTGGCGTGGACTCCGCCTCGGACGCCCCAATTGCCGTGAGCGAGGGCTTGCGCCGCGCCCTGCTGCAGTTGCAGCGCGCCAAGACCCCCACTCAGAAGCTCAAGGCGCTCAAGAACCTGCGCCCCAACGATTTGGTGCCCGCCGCTCCCACCACGGGCGAGCCCCGCACCGGACTGAGCATGGGTGAACACCAGGCCCTGACCACCCAGCAGTGGGGCGTGAGCCGCGAGGACCAGGACCAGATCGCGGCGTCGTCGCACCAGAACCTGGCGGCCGCCTACGATCGCGGCTTCTTTGACGACCTGGTCACCCCGTTCAAGGGCGTGTCCAAGGATAACAACATGCGCGCGGACTCCACCGTGGAGAAGCTATCGACCCTGAACCCCGTGTTCGGCAAGAAGCTCTCCGGCGAGGCCACCATGACCGCCGGTAATTCCACGCCACTCACGGACGGCGCCTCCGCCGTGCTGATCACCAGCGAGGACTGGGCCAGCGAGCACCACCTCACACCCATGGCCGAGGTGGTCGACTCCGAGGCCGCCGCGGTGGACTTCGTCAGCGGCAACGAGGGCCTGCTCATGGCCCCCGCCTACGCCGTGCCGCGTCTGTTGGCCCGTCAGGGTCTGACGCTGCAGGACATGGATCTGATCGAGATCCACGAGGCCTTTGCCTCCACCGTGCTGGCCATCATGGCCGCGTGGGAGTCCGAGGAGTTCTGCCGCGACCGCCTGGGCCTGTCCGAGCCCGTGGGCACCGTGGACCGGTCCAAGCTCAACGTGAACGGCTCGTCGCTGGCCGCAGGACACCCGTTCGCCGCGACCGGCGGCCGCATTGTGGCCTCCACCGCCAAGGAACTCGCCGCCCGCGCCAAGGCAGAAGGCCGTCCGCAGACCGCGCTGATCTCGGTGTGCGCCGCCGGTGGTCAGGGTGTGGCCATGATCCTGCGTTCCGTCTAAGACGCATTCCCCCACAGATTTACGACATACAGGAGCTTCGAGTGGCAGACACATATTTGGACCTGGTCAATTCCGGACTGGGTAAGCAGGTCGCGAGCAAGCTGGGCCTCCCCGAACCGACCAAACTGCGCCGCTACCGCGCCGGTAGTGATTTCCCCGAGGGTTCCGTTCTGGTCCTGGGCAAGGGTCAGGCCGCCGACGCCGCCGCCCAGGCCATGCTCGACTGGAACCTTGACGTGCGCCGCCACGCCCAGGAAGTGGACCGCGTGGGTGCGGTGGTCATCGACTACACCGACGCCAAGACCCCGTCGGATCTGGGCAAGGCCGCCCTCGAGCTGTCCTCGGTGCTGCGCAAGCTGCGGTCCGGGGGACGGGTCATCACGCTGTCGCGACCCGCGGCAGGCATCGGTACCGGAGCGGCGTCGGGAACCCCGGCGGACACCGCTGCCCAGGAACCCGCAGTGGCTGCGGCGCGCCAGGGCGTGGTGGGCCTGTTACGTTCGGCCGCCCAGGAAATGCGCGGCGGTACCACGGCCAACGGCATCCTGATTGCCGACGGCGTGGCAGCGGACGCGCCGTCCGTGGTGGGTGCTCTGCGGTTCTTCCTGTCCGGGCGCAGCGCGTTCGTGGACGGGCAGTTCCTCACGGTGACCGATGAGCGCGGCGAGTCCACCGAGAACTGGGATCAGCCGGTGGCCGGCAAGGTCGCGGTGGTGACCGGAGCCGCCCGTGGCATCGGCGCACAGATCGCCCGGACGCTGGCGCAGGCCGGTGCCAGGGTCATCGTGGTGGACGTTCCCGCAGCCGGTGAGGCGCTCACCAAGCTCGCCAACGAGCTGCACATCTCCGCCCTTCAGCTGGACGTGACGGACCCGAAGGCGGGGGAGAAGATTCTCAATCTGGCGTCCGAGCGCTACGGAAAGCTGGACCTGCTGGTCCACAATGCGGGCATCACACGCGACAAGATGCTGGCCAACATGGATCAGGCCAAGTGGGACTCCGTGATCGCGGTGAACATCGAGTCCCAGCTGCGCATTACCCAGGCCGTGCTGGACTCCGACAAGCTCGGGGAGCACCCGCGCATCGTGTGCCTGGCCTCGACGAGTGGTGTTGCCGGTAACCGCGGCCAGACCAATTACGCGGCCTCCAAGGCGGGCGTCATCGGCGCCGTTGCGGCCACGGCCTCACTGATCGCGGAGAAGGGCGGCACCATCAACGCGGTGGCACCGGGGTTCATCGAGTCCGAGATGACGGCCAAGATCCCGGCGGCCCGCCGCCAGATCTCACGTCGCCTCAACTCCCTGCAGCAGGGCGGTCTCCCGGAGGACGTCGCGCAGACCATCACCTTCCTGCTGTCGGACGCAGCGGGCGGAATCAACGGCCAGACACTCCGCGTGTGCGGCCAGAACCTTGTGGGAGCGTAGGACCATGACCCGTTCAGCTGAACAGTTACCCACCGTCCCCGAGAACTACGAACAAGTCCAACCGGCCGCCAAGCCGAACCTTGGGCTCTTGTACGCCACGGCCGGTGCCAGCGCCGCCGGTGGTTTCGCGAGCGACGCCGCCGCACGCGCCTTGCCGGCATTGCGCAAGTCCCCGCTGGGCAAGGTGCTCCCCGCATCACTCCTGAACCGCGGGGGAGACCGGTTGCGAGCCGCCTTGGAAGTTCCCAAGATCGCGCACGTGGTCGAGGGCCTGACAGTGGATGCCGAGTGGCACGAGAAATTCTGCCGCGTGGTGCACGCGACTCCCAGACCGTTGGTTCCTGGATCGTCCGAGACCGCGGTGTTCTCCGGTGCCCTGCACTCCTTGGCATTCCCCGTAGCCATGTCCGTGCTGACCCGGCAGGATTTCCCTTTGCCCGTTATGGGCATGGTGCACCTGACCAACAGCGTGCAGCACGTCATGAACGTGGCAGTGGGTGAAGAACTCACCGCCACGGCCTGGACGGAGAACCTGCGCACCCACCGCGCTGGGACTGTTGTGGACGCCGTCGTCACCCTGACCCGAAACGACGGAACCGTCGTGTGGGCGGGGCGTTCCGGTTATCTGGCCAAGGGCCAAACCGCGGCCATCGCCGGTGAAGGTGCGCGTACGAGCGAGGAAGAGTGGACGGACTCCTCGTTGACCGTGCCTTTCAATGCCCCCCAGCAAACCGCGCAGTGGTCGCTCAAAGCGGACACGGGGCGTGAGTACGCCGGGGTGAGCGGGGACTACAACCCCATTCACCTCTCGGGTCCGTCGGCCAAGGCGTTGGGCATGAAGGGTGCAATCGCGCACGGGATGTACACCGCGTCCCGCGCGCTCGCGGCCACCGGGGTGCCTTCCGAGGTGCCGTTCTCTTGGTCGGTCGAGTTCGCAGCACCCGTGTTGCTGCCCGCAACCGTGGCCGTGTCCGTTCACGACGACGGGCGCCGCGAACACTGGAACGGCTCCCGCGTGATCGCCTGGAACCCCAAGCGGAACAAGCCGCACTTGGAACTGGTGGTCAAGCCGTTGTAACGGCACATGAGGACGGTTTGATCCGACGCGTGTGAAGGACGGTGCGACCGAGATGCAAATGGTCTCGGTTGCACCGTCCTTTTCGCTGTGGGCCGGCCGATGACCACTGCAGCATGTCCGAGCCGTGGGACACAATGGTGTGGTGAGCGAGAACAAGGTGACGAAAACTCAGCAGGCCACGGATGCGTCCGGGCAGGATCTCAATCCGGACGAGCCCAGTGAGGCGCTGCGTGAGGAGTACGCGGAACTGTCGGATCGTGTCCGAGAGGCACGAACCGCGTATTACGTGAACGACCAGCCCAGCATCTCGGACGCCGAGTACGACGAGCTGTACCGCAAGCTCGAAGAGTTCGAGGCTCTGAACCCTCACCTCGTGGCCAATGATTCGCCCACGCAAGAAGTGGGTGGCGAGGTCTCCGCAGCCTTCGCGCCGGTCAAGCACCTTGAGAAGATGTACTCCCTGGAGGACGTGTTCTCGACCGACGAGCTCACCGCCTGGCTCACGCGGGCCGAAGCGCAGATCGCCAATCTCCCTGGCGCACCCAAGGTCCAGTGGCTGTCCGAGGTCAAGATCGACGGTCTGGCCGTGAACTTGCTCTATCGAAACGGCGATCTCGTGCGAGCCGCGACCCGCGGTGACGGCACAACCGGTGAAGACATCACCCACAACGTGGCAACCATCAAGGACATCCCACAGAAGCTCACCGGCGAGAATCTCCCGCAGGAGGTCGAGATCCGCGGTGAAGTGTTCATCTCGTCCAAGGACTTCCGAACGCTCAACGAGCACATCGTGGAGGAAGGGCGAGCTCCGTTCGCCAACCCGCGTAATGCCGCGGCAGGGTCGCTGAGGCAGAAGGACCCGCAGGTCACCGCGCGCAGGCCGCTGTCGATGTTCGTGCACGGCATTGGCGCCGCGCAGGGCTTCGACTTGGAGAGCCAGTCCGAGGCCTATGACGTATTGAAGTCCTGGGGGCTTCCGGTCAGCCCGTACTCCAAGGTGCTGGACAGCATCGACCAGGTGTTGACGTTCATCGAGGAGTTCGGCACCCAGCGCCACGACCTGCTCCATGAGATCGACGGCATTGTCATCAAGGTCAACGACCGCCGCACCCAGTTCCGACTGGGCTACACCTCTCGCGTGCCCCGCTGGGCCGTGGCCTATAAGTACCCGCCGGAAGAGGTCAATACCAAACTCCTGGACATTCGGGTCAACGTGGGGCGCACCGGTCGCGTGACCCCGTACGGCGTGATGGAACCCGTGAAAGTTGCCGGTTCCACGGTCGAGATGGCCACCCTGCACAACCAGGACGTCGTCAAGGCCAAGGGCGTGCTGATCGGGGACACAGTGGTGCTCCGCAAGGCAGGGGACGTGATTCCGGAGATCGTGGGCCCGGTGGTGGCTCTGCGTGACGGTTCCGAACGCGAGTTCGTGATGCCCACGCACTGTCCCAACTGCGGCACCGAGCTGCGCCCCGCCAAGGAGGGCGATGTTGATATTCGCTGCCCCAACGCCGAAAGCTGCCCAGCCCAACTCATGGAGCGGGTATCCCACGCAGCCGGCCGCGGCGCGTTCGATATCGAAGCACTCGGCGACGAAGCCGCCAAGGCGCTTACCCAGCCCGTACCGCTGGACGCGCCCGATGGCACCGAGTTCTCCGAGCCGCCCCTGCGCAATGAGGCACGGTTGTTCGATCTGACAGCGGCGGACCTCGAACACATCCAGATCTGGCGCGAGGCCAAGCGAACGACCACGGACAAGGAAACCGGCGAGAAAACCCAGAAAGTCACCCTCCAGCTGGTTCCGTACTTCTGGACCAAGGCCACCAAGACCAAACCCAGCGTCCCGTCGAAGACCACGGAGCAGATGTTCGAGGAGCTCGAGAAGGCCAAGTCCAAGGAACTGTGGCGCGTGTTGGTAGCACTGTCGATCCGTCACGTGGGACCGACCGCCGCGCGCTCGCTCGCCACTGCCTTCCGCTCGATGCAGGCGATTCGTGACGCGGACGAGGAAACGCTGGCGGGCACCGACGGCGTGGGGCCGGTTATCGCACAGGCGGTCAAGGAGTTCTTCAGCGAGGACTGGCGCCGGAACGTGGTCGATACGTGGGCTGCGGCTGGCGTCCGCATGGAAGAAGAGATCGACGAATCCACGCCACGAACTCTGGAGGGCGTGACCGTGGTGGTCACGGGATCGCTGGAGAATTACAGCCGCGACTCCGCCAAGGAAGCCATCCTGGTGCGCGGGGGCAAAGCGTCTGGCTCGGTATCCAAGAAGACTGACTTCTTGGTCGCGGGGGAGAATGCGGGGTCCAAGCTGGACAAGGCCGAGTCTTTGGGAGTCCCGGTGCTGGACGAGGCCGGATTCGAACAACTGCTCACAGAGGGGCCTTCAGCCTTCGGTGATGATGACGGCGATAATGCCGCCGAGCACGACGCAGGCACAGCAGAAAACCCGACCGAAATGCAGGAGAGCTGAACACATGGATCGCGTACTCGAGGGCCTGGGCCCGGACACCACCGAACTCGAAGAGCTTCTGGAAACGGCATTCCACGCTGCGGCTGCCGGCGCGGCAGTTCTGGAGAAGCGGGACGAGTCCGAGTTCGACGCCGTCAACAAGACGTCCGCGGGGGACTGGGTCACTGCCTTCGACGTCGCCGCGGAGAACGCCGTGGTCGACGTGCTGCGCGCCGAGCGCCCCTGGGACGCCATCACGGGTGAGGAATCGGGCACGCACGTGCCGGAGAACCGCTCGCCGGTGCGCTGGTCCGTGGACCCCTTGGACGGCACTACGAACTTCATCCGGGACATCGTTTACTACGCCACATCGGTGGCCGCCTGTGACGACCAGGGCAATTGGCTCGTGGGCGTGGTACACGCGCCGGCTCTCGGACGCATCTACTACGCCGTGCGCGGCATGGGTGCGTGGGTGCGCCGTGACGGCAAGGACTCGAGACTCACGGGGCCTGTGCCGGATCGAACCGGCGCCCTCTATGGAACCGGGTTCTCCTACGATCCCGTGATCCGCCGCGAACAGTTCGGAAATTTTCTGGACACCATGGACCACTACACGGACATGCGTAGGCTCGGAGCGGCGTCGTTGGATCTCTGCATGGTGGCTGACGGGACACTGGACGGTTACTCGGAACGAGGGCTCCACGAACACGACTGGGCTGCGGGAGCATTGATCGCCGAGGAAGCAGGCGCTCACGTGCAGCGCCCAGACCTGCCGGCACCCACCGCACTTCGTGGTTCCGACCAGGACGAACACGGTTACGCGGAGCACTATGAGCGGGTGCGGAGCACCACGATCATCGGAGCCTCCGCGCGCGCTACATAGCCGTTCTACGCCACCGTTATCAAATCTCTATCATCCCGTTACATGTGCTTAACCTCACACACAGTTGACCCCTAGCGACCGGGTGTCATAGCGTGGCATGCGTCGTGCGCCCCGCGGGTGCACGGGCTGTGTCCCCCAAAGGGATGCGCCAGAACTTTGGGAATTGA
The DNA here is from genome assembly GCF_040980905.1 of Kocuria sp. CPCC 205235. Lineage (NCBI taxonomy): Bacteria > Bacillati > Actinomycetota > Actinomycetes > Micrococcales > Micrococcaceae > Kocuria > Kocuria sp. CPCC 205235. The sequence goes on along the minus strand of NZ_JAVKPR010000003.1, from coordinate 133,420 downwards.
TTTGGCGTAACGAGAATTGTTACGCTATCGTTATCAACGACTTCCCCGAAGGACTCTCCTTACGCGGGAGTCCGCAACGCTTGAGGCGGACATGATCTGCGCCTCAAGACATGCTGGATGCTGCTGCAACACCGTACGTCGTCTACAGGGCAGCATTCCGTAGTTACTACCCCTGAACTCAACTTTTCATGGGTAGACGACGGCGCGAAGACACCCAGGGATGGGAACGAGCGTAGGTGGCCTTACGGAGCATGATGAAGACTTCGAACGTTATTCGCCGTGGTGCCGCTGCTTTCGTGATCGGCGGTGCAGCTGTAGGTGCTATGGCCATGCCGGCCAACGCAGCTCCCGCTTCGCCCTGGGACGCACTCGCTGAGTGCGAGTCCGGTGGCAACTGGGGCACCTCCACCGGTAACGGTTTTTCCGGTGGTTTGCAGTTCACCCCGTCCACCTGGGCTGCCTTCGGTGGTACCGGGAATGCTGCAAACGCTTCCAAGGCTGAGCAGATTCGCGTTGCAACCAATGTTCAGGCGGAGCAGGGTTGGGGCGCATGGCCCGCATGCTCGGCCAAGCTGGGCCTCTCCGGCACCCCGGCCCCCGCTGCTGCCGAGCAGCCCGTTGCTGCTGCCGCTGCTGTGGCTCCCCAGGCCAACGAGGTCAAGCAGGAGCAGGCCGCTCCGGCTCCGGCCCCCGCTGCTGAGGCTCCCGTTGCTGCTCCGGCCGCTCCCGCTGCTCCGGTTGAGGCTCCGGCCGCTCCGGCTGCCGCCCCCGCCGCTGTGGAGTACTCCGCTCCGGCTGCTCCCGTGGCCCCGGCTGCTTCGACCGGTGCTTCCTACACCGTTCAGGCCGGCGACACCATGGGCACCATCGCTGCCAAGCTCGGCGTGAACGGCGGCTGGGAAGCTCTCCACGCTGCTAACGCTGACTCCGTGGCGAACGCTAACTTGATCTTCCCGGGCCAGGTTCTGAACATTCCTGCCTGATTGATCTGAACATCGATTCGATGGTTGATCCCCGCTAGCGGTTCGCCGCTGCAGGATCACCGAAAGCCCCGTCCGTATGATGCGGACGGGGCTTTCGCATATCCGCAGTCAATAGTGAAAATGAAAGAATGATCACATGATGGTGGACACGGTAATCATTGGTGGCGGCATAGCCGGCTTGTCGTTGGCTTCCGAATCCGCGGATTGTCGGGGATCGGGGGAGGGGATCACGCTTGTCGAAGCGGAAACCGCGCTGGCGCATCACACCTCCTCCCGATCGGCCCAGCAACTCATTCCCAGCTACGGCCCGGAACCGGTTCTCGAATTGACCAGGCTCACCATTCCCGCTCTGGTCAAGCCCACCCGCGCTGCTCCGGTTCCACTCGCCTGGCCCAGCCCCTTCGTGGTGGCGGGTTCACCCGCCGACGTCGCTTCAATGACCGTCCCGGGTCTGCGCGCCTTGTCGAGCGAGGAACTTTTCGAGTACTGCCCGGAGCTGGCGGGCAACCCCGAGCGCTACAGTGCAGCGATCATCGACGATTCTGCGGTACGTACCAATGCCACTGCGCTCGTGGAATGGCACCGACAACGAGCCGAGCAGGCCGGCGTTCGGATCCTTACGGGCGCCAAAGTCACGGCGGCAAAGCCGTCAGATGACGGCACCTGGGCGCTGACCGTCGGTGACGATCAATTGATAGCTCACACGGTGGTCAACGCCGCCGGTGCATGGGCGGATCACGTGGCGGAACTCTTCGGCGCGGTGCCACAGCAGTTGCAGCCGCTGCGACGGACCGCGGCACTGGTTTCCCTGAGCGAGCCTCTGGGCGCGACGCATCCCATGGTCGACGACGCCGGATCCGGGTGGTACTACCGCCCCGACGAGGACGGCGCCATGATCTCGTGGGGCGAAGCCGAACCGAGTCCTGCTTGTGATGCCCAGCCTCGCCCGAACGCTATAGACGATCTCATCGCAACCGTGGAACGAGAAACGTCATTGACAGTTACGGGCGTCCGCAAGGCATGGACTGGCCTGCGTACCGAGGCTCCGTCCGGCGTGCCGATCTGTGGTTGGGATCCGCAGGTCAGCAACTTCCTGTGGCTCGCTGGACAGGGAGGCTACGGTTTCCAAACGAGCAGCGCCATGGCCCGTGCCGCCACAGATCTACTGGTGGACGGCCGGATCGAAGATTGGCTCAGTGCTGACACCGCGGCCGCTCTCCAACCTCAGCCGATCTCCACCTGATCCACGGAGAACCGGCCTAGCCCGCAACACCCAACTTCTCCGCGAGCCACGCGTACTCCCACGCGGTGTCCTTCCACTGGGAATAGCGGCCGGACGCACCGCCGTGGCCGCCGGCCATCTCGCACCGCAGCAGCACGGTCTCAGGATGCTCGGCGTGCTCGCGCAGCGCAGCGACCCACTTGGCTGGTTCCACGTAGAGCACGCGCGTGTCATTGAGGCTCGTGACCGCCAAGACCGGTGGGTAGTTCGCATCCCGCAGGTTCTCGTAGGGGGAGTAGGAGCGCATGTACTCGTAGACCTCGGGGTCTTCCATGGGGTTACCCCACTCTTCCCATTCGAGGGCGGTGAGTGGAAGTTCAGGCATCAACATGGACGTCAACGGGTCCACGAAGGGCACCGCAGCCAGGGCACCGCAGTACAGGTCGGGTGCCAAGTTGAGGACCGCGCCCACGAGCAGGCCGCCGGCGGAACCGCCGAGAACTGCGATGCGAGCGGCGTCGACATCCTGACGCTGCGCGAGGTGGCGGGTGACGGCAACGTAGTCCGTGAACGTGTTCTTCTTAGTGAACTTCTTGCCGTCGTCGTACCACGAGCGGCCCAGTTCGCCGCCGCCGCGCACGTGGGCCACGACCCACGCCACTCCGCGGTCCAAGAGAGACAGGCGGGAGATGGAGAACCCGGGGTCGGTGCTGGCCTCGTACGAACCGTAGGCGTACTGCACCACGGGAGCTGGCACGGACGCGTCGAAGTCTGCGCGGCGGACCAGGGAGATCGGGATCCGGGTGCCGTCCTCAGCGACCGCCCAATCGCGCTCCACCGTGTAGTCCGACCGGTTATAACCGCCCAACACCGTAGTTTCGCGTCGCATGATGGGTGCGCCCACGCCGAACTCGTCCAGATTCTCATCATCCACGGGGCCTGTGGGGATGTCGTAGACCCGCGGCGGCGTGACGAAGGACGTGTAGGACACCCGAATCACCGGGTTGTCGTAGCGCGCAGACACCACTGATGCGGTGAACAGATCCTCGTCGAAGGCGGGTTCCGTACCGGTCAGGGAGCCGGTAGTGAAGGAACCGGTCACCAGACCGTCAAGGCTGGCTCGCGGGATGAGCCGCACGCGTGGAGTGGTCTCGGATCGCAGAGACACGACCAGGTGCGTGGCGGTGGGTTCGCACACCTCAATCCGGGTCTGCTCGCTCGCGGGAATCACGTCGATCAGATCGACATCCGCAATACTCGACCCCGCCGTGGAAAGCGGCATCAGGCTGACCCGGGAATTCGGGGCCGCATAGTCGTGCGTCAACAGAACATAGTCTGCGCCGGCCACGGTGATGGGCTCGGCCGTGTAGAGCACCCGGTCGCTTTCCGGAATCACGGTGAGCCACGGATCCCGGGGTGCATCGACCTTGCGAATGCGGTACTCCCCATACTCCGAGCACGCGGACGCGACCATCAGCCACTGCTTGTCGGCCGACAGCTCGACACCCAGCCACAACCCAGGGTTGTCTTCTTGGTAGATCAGCTCGTCCTCGGAAACGGGAGTGCCGATCACATGGCGATACACCCGCCAGGGGCGCCAAGCGTCGTCGACTACCGTGTAGATGAGCTCGGACGCATCGGGAGTGAGGAAGGCCCCGTAGGAGGTCTGAGTAATGCGGTCCGTCAGCATCTCGCCAGAGGCAAGGTCCTTGATGTACACGGTGAACCGCTCATCGCCCGCCGTGTCTTCGGACCACGCGAGGCGGGTGCCGTCCTCGGACACACTGAAACTGCCCAGGGCGTAGAAATCGTGCGTTTCGGACGCCGCGTTGGCATCCAGTAATGTCTCCTCGCCGGGGAGGCTGACGCCCGGTTCCACGGTCGGAGGTGTCCAGGCCCGCTCGGTGTCGGCACTGTCAACGGCCGGGACCCGACAGAAGACCTGGTGGGCGCCGCCCTCCACCGTGCGGGCGAAATACCACCAGTCCCCGTTGCGGGACGGCACGGACATGTCCGTCTCTTGAGTGCGGTCCTTGATCTCGCCGTAAATGCGCTCCCGCAATGGTTGCAGGTGGGCCGTCACGGCCTCCGCGTACTCGTTCTCGAGGCCCAGGTGCGCCCGCACCTGATCCGAGTTCTTATCGCGCAACCACTCGAAATGATCGTCGAACGTGTGGTCATGAAAACTGCGCTGGACGGTACGGCGAACGGCTACGGGATATGCGGGCTTCTCGGAACTCATGATCCCCAGTCTAGGGAGCACGGCACAATGGTGTTCGTGTTGACAGACTCCCAGCGCCCGCAGCCCCTCGAACAACGCCCCGCACGCTCGGAGCTGTGGTTCCACATTGTGTTGGTCCTAGGCGTCTCGCTGGGCTCATCAGCGGTGTACGCCGTGCTCAATCTCGCCGAAACACTGTCTCGTGGGCCGCTCTCGGATGCCCAAGCCACCTTGAATCAGGTCCTGAGTCCGGTCCCGGCCATCGACCTGCTCAGGCAGCTTGCCAGCATCGGTTTCGCCCTGGTCCCGGTGGCCCTGGCGCTGTATCTCATGGCGGGTTCTCTGCCGCGGATCAAGGGCGTGCTGCGTCGCATCGGCATGGACGGTCGCCGCCCCGTGCGGGATGCACTGTGGGGACTCGGTTTGTTCCTGGTCATGGGGCTGGGAACCCTGGGGCTCTACCAGGCCGGACGCGAACTGGGCCTCACCGCAGCCATCAACACCTCGGCGCTCGATGAGCACTGGTGGACGGTGCCCGTCCTGATCCTCTCCGCGTTGCGCCACAGTCTGGTCGAGGAAATCATCGTGGTTGCTTTCCTGTGCGATCGACTGCGCCGCATCGGGTGGTCCTGGGTCACGATCGCGGTCCTCACCTCGGTCTTCCGCGCCAGCTACCACCTGTATCAAGGCTTTGGGCCCGCCCTGGGCAATCTGGTCATGGGTCTCGTGTTCGTGTGGGTGTACCGGCGCTACGGTCGCCTCGCACCGCTGCTCATCGCCCACGCGCTCCTGGACATCACCGGTTTCCTGCTCCCGCAACTACTGGCGGGTTAATCGACGACGACGCCGCTGCAGCCACCTTTTCGAGCGAAAGGTTGCGGCAGCGGCGTCGTCGACGGGAAAACTAAATGGTGACCAAGCCGTCCGGCGTAGCGAAGGAAACCGCCATGACGCCGGGCGTCCCGTTGGGAGCGGACCAGATGACGTCGAGTGAGGCCAGCACGTCCTCGACCGGGCCACCCAGCCACTCGGTCACGCGCTCGGGCGAGCCGGCAATGTCCATACCGGCCAACTGAACGTCCGTGATGCGCGCCTGGGAGGGATGCATATCGGACTCGGAATCGAAGCGAACCATGAACGGCAACTGGGGATCCGAGATCAAACCCTTCACGCCGATCTGATGCCACTCCAACTGACGACCGTCCGGGAACAACCGGGAACCGGGTACGGAGGGGCGGCCCAACTTGTCCTCGTAGGGCGTGAGGTCCTGCACCTCGACCACCCAACCGAGCCAACCGCCGCCGGCTTCGGAACGTGCGCGGACGGCCTGACCGAACGGCGCCTTGTCTGCGGCGGGGTGCTCGAGAACCTCGACCACTTCCACGTACTGGTGCCCGGTGAGCGGCAGGATCATGTTTCGCGTACCGAAGCGCGGGTGAATGCCGCCCTTGACCGGCTCGATCCCTAGCTGATCGGCAATCCGTTCCGTGGTGGCTTCAAGACCATCGGATTGAGCTGCGAATGAGACATGATCCAGTTTCATGGTCACATCGTGGCACCGCGCACAGTGGTCTCCAAATCGAGAGCTGAAACATGACCGTGTGACGCGGGTAACTCGGCTTGACGTTCGAGGTACCGGCTCCGGACAATGAAGGGCAGGTCACGAGAGTCAGCGACAAGCCCCAGCTAGCTGACCGGCAACCCTCCCTCCGCGGTGGGGTGCCCTGGGTGAGGACCAGGCCGCATCGAAATACTTCGGTGTTGGCAAGCGCGGGTCACAGGTGCCCGATCGCTGCACGGGCACCGTGCTGCGGATCGATCACCGGGCCCCTGATCCTGAGAGGGAGTGCGGTATGAGCCCCGCAGCCACCCCGTCCAACCCAGAGGGTTGGGCCTTCGAAACTCGACAGATCCACGCGGGTCAGGAACCCGATCCCACCACGGGGTCCCGGGCGCTGCCGATCCACCAGACCACGTCCTACGTGTTCCCGGATGCGGAGACGGCAGCCAACCGGTTTGCCCTGGCCGAGCTTGGGCCCATCTACACGCGCCTGACGAACCCGACCACGGAAGTGGTCGAGAACCGCGTGGCCTCCCTGGAGGGAGGCGTGGGTGCACTCATGCTCAGCTCGGGCCAGGCCGCCTCCACGTTCGCGATCCTGAACCTGGGCGGCGCCGGAACTCACGTGGTGGCTAGCCCATCCATGTACGGCGGCACGTACAACCTGTTGCGCCACACGCTGCCCAAACTGGGTGTGGAGACCACGTTCGTCTCCGACCCTGACGATCCCGAGGCGTGGCGCGCGGCGGTCAAGTCCAACACCGTGGCGTTCTTCGGGGAGACCATCCCCAATCCGCGTAACGATGTGCTGGACATCGAGACCATTTCCGCGGTGGCACACGAGTCCGGTGTGCCGCTGATCGTGGACAACACCATTGCCACGCCGTACCTCATCCGCCCGATCGAGTGGGGCGCTGACATTGTGGTGCATTCCGCGACCAAGTTCATGGGTGGTCATGGCACGTCCATCGGCGGCATGATCGTGGACGCGGGTAACTTCGATTTCGGCCAGGACCCGCAGCGCTTCCCGGCTTTCAACGAGCCGGACGATTCCTACAACGGCCTGGTCTACGCACAGGCGCTCGGTAAGGACGGGATCTTCGGGGTGAACCTGTCGTACATCCTGAAGGCGCGCGTGCAGTTGCTGCGTGACCTGGGATCGTCGATTTCCCCGTTCAACGCGTTCCTCATCGAGCAGGGGATCGAGACGCTGTCCTTGCGTATGGATCGGCACGTTGCGAACGCACAGAAGGTCGCGGAGTGGCTCGAGGCGCGCGACGACGTTCGCGCCGTTTCCTATGCGGGCCTCGCCTCCTCGCCGTGGCACGACCGCGCCCAGAAGTACTCGCCCAAGGGTGCCGGTTCCGTGCTCGGATTCGTGCTCGACGGCGGGCGCGAGGCGGGTACCGCGTTCGTGGATGCCCTGACCCTGCACTCCAACGTGGCCAACATTGGCGATGCCCGTTCGTTGGTGATCCACCCTGCCTCCACCACGCACTCACAGCTGACCGAAGAGGAGCAGCGGGCCACGGGTATCGAACCCGGGTTTGTGCGGCTGTCCGTGGGCTTGGAGTCCATCGATGACATCGTGGCCGACCTGGAATCCGGATTCGAGGCCGTGGCCGCGCTGGGTGAGGCTGCGGCGTCGTCGACGATCGGCTCGGATGGAGAGGGAACGCGGGCGTGACCATCGTGGGAGGCGGGACCACCGATTCGCTCGTGCGCGAGGACGGCGTAGTGGGCTATATCGACGTGGGTCCCTTGACCTTGGAATCCGGGTACCGTCTCCCACGCGCGCGCTTGGCCTACGAAACGTGGGGGCACCTCAACGAGGACGCCTCCAACGCCGTGTTGATCGAGCACGCACTGACCGGGGACTCCCACGTCGCACGCGGCCAGTCGCGCGAACACGCGCCCGAGGTTGAGCGCTTGGCCGCGGAAGCGGGCGGATGGTGGGATGGACTGGTGGGTCCGGGGGCGGCCATCGACACCGATAAGTACTTCGTGGTGTGCGCCAACATTCTCGGTGGTTGCTACGGCAGCACCGGTCCGGCCACCCAGGCACCACCGGAAGTGGACCCGGACCAAAAATCGTGGGGTTCCCGTTTCCCGCGCATCACCGTGCGGGACACGGTGATCGCGGAGGCCGTTCTGTCCGATGCTTTGGGAATCGAGCGTTGGCGACTGGTGATCGGCGGCTCCATGGGGGGTGCCCGGGCTCTCGAGTGGGCCGTGATGTACCCGGATCGAGTGGCGGCGTGCGGCGTGATCGCGGCGTGTGCTTCGGCCAGCGCGGAACTGCTCGCATGGGGACAGGCCCAAGCGCTCGCGATCCGGCAGGACCCGAATTTCCGCGGCGGGGACTACTACGACAGTGAGTTCCCGGAAGCGGGACTGGGCCTCGCGCGGCGCATCGCCCACATCACCTACCGCTCAGCCGCGGAGTTGCACTATCGGTTCGGCCGTGAGGCCCAGCCGAATGAGGACGTGGACGGGACCTACACGGCCGAGCGAGGCCGCTACCGCGTGGAAAGCTACCTGGACCACCAGGCCTCCAAGCTCGCGGGTCGCTTTGACGCGAACTCGTACCTGAGCGTCAACGAGACCCTGATGTCCCACGACATCACGCGTGGCCGCGGCAGCTTGGAAGAAGTGCTGGCAGGCACCTCGTGCGAGTGGCTCGTGGCCGGGGTCGATTCGGACCGGTTGTTCTTCCCTGCGGAATCGGCCGAACTCGTGCGGGCGCTGCCGGGTGAGCAGACCCTGCACATGATCAGCTCGCCGAGCGGTCACGACGGGTTCTTGATCGAGGCACCTCAGCTGGGCATGCTGCTCAAGAAGTCGGTGTTGAAGGACTAACCCTGTCCGGCCTCCGGGTCGGAGGGGTGCCGGTCGCTTGAAATCTGCGCATTCGCTTGTTCACCCGCACCCGGGATCACGGCTCGGCCGAATTTCGGCCGCTTGGCGGTGATGGAGTCTCCCGAACTGCGCTTGGTGAGGCGGCGGGCAACCCACGGCGCAAAGTGCTTCCGAGCCCACACGAGATCATCCCTGCGGACTTCCCGCTTTGTCCTGGCAGGTTGTGCTTCCAGGGCATCGGGAACTAGTCCGTGGTCGACGCCCAGGGAATCCAGGACTTCCACCGCGATCCGCTGATGACCCAGGGGAGAGAAGTGCAGTCGATCCGGCGCCCACATCAACGGATCGGCCAGTTCATGCAATCCCCACAGATCGGTCATCACTGCACCGTGGCGAGCCGCAATCACACGCACGTTCTCATTCCAAATGGCCACGCGGCCGCGGATGCTGCGGAGCACCGGAGTGTTGCCCACATCGGGCCCGTCGAACATCACCACGGTGGCGCCGGTCTCCGCGATGTGCGCGATCACGCCGTCCAGTTTCTGCGCGATGGCGTCCGGGTCCGCCCCGGGGCGCAGCATGTCGTTGCCACCCGCGCTGATGGTGACGAGGTCCGGCTCCAGAGCGAGCGCCGGTTCCAACTGTTCGTCGATGATCGGTTGGTAAAGACGACCGCGAATGGCCAGATTGGCGTAGGCGAAGTCATCCGTGAGCCGGTCCAGTTCTTCGGCCACGCGGTCGGCCCAACCGCGGTGCCCGCCGGGGACCTGCTCGTCAGGGTCGCCCACCCCTTCCGTGAAGGAATCGCCGATGGACACCATGCGGTGCCAGGGGTGGGCCGGGGGAGTGGGGTGTTCGTCTCTTTCGGAGGCCGTGTGGTTCTGGGGTTCGTCGTGCTCGGGGGAAGTTTCAGGTAAAGCCATACGCGCTTTTCTACCACTCACCACCCAGTGATGCACGGGCCGAATATGAGGCACCCGCGAGTCATGTCAGGATGGTCACATGAGTGATACCCCGTTTGTGATCTGGAACAACGAGCCCGCCCAACGTGCCGACACCCCGCTCGTGGTGTTGTTCCACGGCTACGGATCCCACGAAGAGGACCTGATGGCCTTGATTCCGGCCCTCCTACCGGGAGCCACCTACGCTTCGGTGCGGGCTCCCCAGCGAGCGCAGATGGGCTACCAATGGTTCCCGTTGTCAGCGGACGCGAGTTTCTCGACCGAGGCCGTGGTGGACTCGGTTCGTCCCGTGGCGGAGTGGGTCGAGGAACAAGCCAAGAACCACTCACGCGTGTTCCTGCTCGGCTTCTCCCAGGGCATGGCGGTCGCCACGAGCGTGGCCCGGCACATTCCCGAAACCGTGGACGCCGTGGTCGGCCTGTCCGGTTTTGTAGTGCCGATCGCCGACGACGACGCTCACGCGGACTTCTTCCGCGACGACTACCTCGTGGAGCACCCCCTGCAGATGTTCTGGGGCCGCGATCCCGAGGACCCGGTCATTCCGCAGGCCATGGTGGATGCAACGGCGGACTGGTGCGTTGATCATGCCGAGGTGACCAAGGTGCAGTACCGGGGAATCGGCCACGGAGTGTCCCCGCAGGAATTGGGGCACGTCAAGGAGTACCTGCAGCACGTGGTGCGGTGACGCCCACCGGTTCCACGTAACGGCTCCGCAGCGAGTCCGATTGCTACGAAGCGTGACAGGCGGCGTGCCCTGAGGGGCATGCCGCACCTACATTGGGCGCCATGACTGTTCAAACCACGGTGGAATCCAAGACTTCGCCTGCGGCCGGAAACAAGAAACCCCCGGTGGCGTCCGCGCGCGGTGCCGTGGCGCTGACCGTGGGCCTCGTCGTGAGCTTGCTCGCTGGCACCGCCCAGGCATTGCAATCCAGGGTCAACGGTGAGCTGGGACATGCCGTGAGTGATCCCTACGGGGCAGCGCTCGTCAGCTTTTCCTCCGCATTTCTGATCATCCTGGTCGTCACTATCGTGACTCCCGCCGGCCGCCGGGGTGCTTCTCGAATTCCCGCGGCGGTGAAGAGCGGCGAGGTTCCGTGGTGGTATCTCACCGCGGGTGTGCTGGGTGGCTTCATGATCGTCACGCAAGCGATGACCACGGTGGTCTTGGGCCTGTCCGTCTACATCCTGGGGCTCGTGTTCGGTAAGTCGGTCGGTTCGCTGATCGTCGATCGCTTTGGCGTGGGCCCGGGAGGCGTCAAGTACCTGACCAGCTACCGCGTGGTGGGGACCGCCATCATCATCGTGGCCGCCCTGGTGGCCATGGCCCCGCGATTCGCGGCGACCGATCTGGCGGCATCACTGCCGCTGCTCATTCTTTTCGCCACGCTGTCCGTGCTGGCGGGTCTGGGAAACGCGATTATGACTGCCTGGAACGCCGGCATCGGTGCCAAGGCAGGTACGCCCATCACACCCACGCTGACGAATTTCGCCGCGGGCACGCTCGCGCTCATCGTGACCGTGCTCATTGCGCGCGGAATCTCGGATCCCGGACCGTGGGTGTGGCCCGGTCAGTGGTGGCTCTACGCCGGAGGCATCTTGGGCATCATCCACGTGGCCGCGTCCAGTGTGCTGCCCAAGCACTTCGGCGTGCTGGAAACCAGCCTGGGCATGGTGGCGGGCATGCTGATTTCCGCACTCGTGCTGGACCTGATCGTGCCTACACCCAATACCATCGTCACCCCGGTCACGATCATTGGAACGCTGGTGACGCTGCTGGGGCTGGTGGTCGTCACTCTTCCGTGGAAACCTCGCCCGCAGGGCTGACGATCTTCACCGCTGGGAGGTCTGCTCCCAGGACCTCAATGACATCGCCGTGGTGCAACTGAGCACCGCGGCGTTGTTCTTCCTTGCCGTTCACGATCACCACGCCTTCGGCAATGAGCTCCTTGGCGTGGTTGCCGTCGTCGGCCAGATTGGCCAGTTTGAGCGCCTGACCCAAACGGATCATGTCATCGCGGATGGGCAGTTCTTCGGTAATCTCTTCGCTCATGGGCCCATCCTCTCAGCTCGTCCGGTCACTGCGCATCACGGTTCTCGTGGTCGCGGCGTTGAACCTCAGTTATTTTTTCGTGGAAATGGGGGTTGCTCTGAGCATCGGCTCAGTGGCCCTGTTTGCGGACGGCGTGGACTTCCTAGAGGACGTGGCCATCAATCTGCTCATTTTCATTGCGCTGGGCTGGACGGTACGGGCCCAGGCCGTCGCCGGACGGATCATGGCGATCATCATTCTGATCCCCGCGCTCGCGGCCGCCGTGCAATTGGTGCGTAAGGCCTTCGACCCGCAAGCCCCGGATCCGTTCCTGCTGGCAATCACCGCCGGGGGAGCGGCCGTGGTCAATCTCGTGTGTGCCCTGCTGCTGGCGCGCCATCGGAAACACGCCGGATCCATGGGAACCGCTGCGTTCCTGGCGGCCCGCAACGATGTGCTCATCAACATCGCGATCATCGTGATGGGCGGGATCACGGCACTGACCATGTCCGGCTGGCCGGACATCATTCTGGGACTGTTCATCGTGATTCTCACCTTCTCCGCGGCCCGTGAGGTCTGGGAAGCCGCGGAGGAGGAGAGCCTGGGAGCCAAGGCGCTCGCGGGTGAAGACATCGACTGACCTCGTCAACGGAACCGCCCGTCGTCGCACGCAGCGTGATCGCAGAGTTGGTGCCCGCGAATCAACCCGTCCGAACCGCGAGGCCGGACCGAGCGGCGTCGGCGTGGAGAACGAACCGAAAAAATTAGTTGCATGTCCAATGGTTTGTCGTTAGATTATCTGTGAGACACACGTCACAGCGCGACGCACCAACCATTCAGGAGAGCACCAATGACTCAGGTTCCTCACTTCATTTCCGGCCGCCGCGTAGAAGGCACGTCCGGACGCTTCCAAGACGTCTACAACCCGGTCAAGGGTGAGGTAGCCGCTCAGGTTCCTCTGGCCTCGGTCGAGGAAGTAGAGAATGCGATCGATTCCTCGCAGCAGGCCTTCGCCAAGTGGTCCACCACCAATGCGCAGCGCCGCGGTCGAGTGTTGCTCAAGTGGGTGGATCTCATCAACGAGAACATGGACGAGCTGGCCACGCTGCTCTCCAACGAGCACGGCAAGACCTTCCCGGATGCCAAGGGCGACATCCAGCGAGGTGTCGAGGTGGTCGAGTTCGCTGCAGGTGCACCCCATCTGCTCAAGGGTGAGTACTCGACCGCGGCGGGTACCGGGATCGACGTGCACTCGCTACGTCAGCCGCTCGGGGTGGTCGCGGGTATCACCCCGTTCAACTTCCCCGCCATGATCCCGCTGTGGAAGGCCGGCATTGCCCTGGCCGCCGGTAACACCTTTGTCCTCAAGCCCTCCGAGCGTGACCCATCCGTGCCCGTTCGCCTGGCCGAGCTGGCTCTTGAGGCCGGTATGCCCGAGGGCACCCTGAACGTGATCCACGGTGACAAGACCGCGGTGGACACTCTCATCGAAGATCCCCGCATCAAGGCCATCGGATTTGTCGGTTCCTCTCCGATCGCCCAGTCGATCTACATGGGAGCGGCCAAGCACAACAAGCGCGCGCAGTGCTTCGGCGGCGCCAAGAACCATATGGTGATCATGCCGGACGCGGATCTCGAGCAGGCTGCCGATGCCCTCATGGGTGCGGCATACGGTTCTGCCGGTGAGCGTTGCATGGCGATCTCCGTGGCCGTTCCCGTGGGTGAGGCCACCGCGGACAAGCTCGTGGAGTTGCTGCGCGAACGCATTGACAAGCTCACGTTGGGCCCGTCGCTGGATGAATCTTCCGACTTCGGTCCCGTGGTCGGCAAGGACGCCAAGGAGCGCATCGAGAACTACATCGGAATTGGTGTGGACGAGGGCGCTGAGCTGCTCGTGGACGGACGCGGTGCGACCGTTGACGGTCACCCCAACGGTTTCTGGGTCGGTGCCACGTTGTTCGACCGCGTGACCCCGGATATGCGCATCTACAAGGAAGAGATCTTCGGCCCGGTGCTGTGCATCGCCCGTGCCGCGGACTACGAGGAAGCCCTCCGACTGCCCAGCGAGCACGAATACGGCAACGGCGTGGCCATCTTCACTCGCGACGGTGACACGGCCCGTGACTTCACCACCCGTGTGGAGGTCGGCATGGTGGGTGTCAATGTCCCGATTCCCGTGCCGATTGCGTACTACACCTTCGGCGGCTGGAAAGCCTCGGGCTTCGGCGATTTGAACCAGCACGGTACGGACGGTCTGAAGTTCTACACCAAGACCAAAACGGTCACCACGCGCTGGCCCTCGGGTGCCAAGGAAGGCGCCAGCTTCGTGATGCCCGAAGGTAGCTGACGTCATACCGAGTCCCTGATTTCCGAACTCGAAGGAGAGTCATGAACACTTCACCGACAGCCACCCCGCCGCGCGTAGCGTTCCTGGGGTTGGGGCACATGGGCGGGCCGATGGCCGTGAACCTGGTTCAAGCGGGCGTCCCCGTGACCGGTTTCGACGTGGTCCCCGCTGCGCTCGATGTCGCTCGTGAAAACGGGATCACCGTGGCGGACAGCCCTCAGGAGGCCGTGCGGGACGCGCAGGTGGTCGTCACCATGTTCCCCTCCGGCCAGCACGTGAAGGCCGCCTACACGGGTGCCGACGGCGCCGAGGGCCTTCTCGCCGCGGCCCCGGCCGGTGCCACTTTCCTGGATTGCTCGACCATCAACATCTCCGAGGCTCAGGAGGTGGCCACCCTGGCCAAGGAGGCCGGTTTCAAGGCTGCCGACGCCCCGGTCTCCGGCGGTGTGGTGGGTGCTCAGGCCGGAACTCTCGCGTTCATGGTGGGCGCACCGGACGACGTGTATCAGGAGATCTACCCCCTCCTGGACATCATGGGTGCCCGGATCGTGCACTGCGGTGACAACGGCATGGGACAGGCCGCGAAGATCTGCAACAACGTGATCCTGGGGATCTCCATGGTGGCCGTCAGTGAGGCCTTCGTCCTCGCCGAGAAGCTCGGGTTGGAACATCAGGCCATGTACGACGTGGTCTCCAAGGCTTCCGGCCAGTGCTGGGCACTGACCACCAACTGCCCCGTGCCGGGGCCGGTTCCCACGAGCCCGGCCAACAACGACTACCAGCCCGGTTTCGGTGGTGCGCTGATGTCCAAAGACCTCAACCTGGCCGTGACCGCCATTGAGCAGACGGGCGTGGATGCCCAAATGGGTCAGTTGGCTGCGGAGATCTACAAGAAGTTCTCCGACGGTGAGGGTGCCCGACAGGACTTCTCCGGAATCATCAACACCATCCGTGAGGACAGCGGCAACGCGAAGTAGCGTCCCAACAGAACTCGTGCCCCGTCTCCGATCTCCCGGAGGCGGGGCACGAGTCTTGCCTGGCTCCCAGCGTCATGACTGAGTGGCGGAAACGACCGAAAATCCGGACCCTACGCGGCCAGTTGTTTCGGGCCGGATGTACCGGATTCAGTGCTCACGGGGCAGTTGGCGAGTCCTCGAAGTCCCCGGAACGGGCGCGGAAGCGACTCAGAATGCTGATCAACGAGTCCACCTCGTCGGGCTCGAAACCTGTTTGCAGGAATAACTCCTGGTTCAAGGCCGCCGTGGCCTCGGCCGCGATCTTTTTCCCCTTGGCGGTCAGCACGATGGTCATGGCCCGACGGTCCGTCTTGAGGGGCTCGCGCTTGACCAGGCCGGCGTCCTCCAGTCGATCCACCGCATTGGTCACCGACGTCGGGTGAACCTGCAGCAGGGCGCTGGCGCGCTTCATGAGCATCTGCTGTTCCCGCGTGAAGCTGAGCAGGGCAATGAGCTCGTAGCGGGCGAAGGTCAGTTTGAAGGGCTTGAGTACCTGCTCGGCCTCTGCCAGCAGGATCTGCTGGACCCGCATGATGGCCGTGACGGCAGCCATGGGACCCGAGGCATCTTCCCAGCCATTGCGCACCCAGTTGCGCTGGGCTTCCGCAATCGGATCTTTCGTGAGCGTACGACTATTGGACATTGGACCATTCTATTCCGGGGGTTGGGGGAACTCTGACCGGGGGAGGAGCAACGGCCGGTGTCATATCTGCGCCACCGGCCGTTGAAGGAGCTCTAGCGCTTGAGCGTCAGGTCTTCCTCACGGAATTCCGTGCCGTAGCCCTCCGGCGCCTCACCCGATTCGGACCGTTGTTCCTCCGCCTTCCGGAGCTCCACACGCCGAATCTTGCCGGAGATCGTCTTGGGCAGTTCCAAGAACTCGATCCGGCGGATGCGCTTGTACGGAGGCAACTTGCTCAGGCAGAACTGCAGGATTTCCGTGGCAGTCTCCGCGGTGGGCTCGTACCCCGAACTCAAGGTCACGAAGGCCTTGGGGATGGCCAACCGCAGCTCGTCGGGGGTCGGCACAATGGCCGCTTCCATGACCGCCGGGTGCTCGACCAGAACCGATTCCAACTCGAACGGCGAGACCTTGTAGTCACTGGACTTGAACACGTCATCCGCGCGGCCCACGTAGGTGAAGATGCCGTTCTCGTCACGGGAGACCACGTCACCGGTGTGATAGAGACCGTTGCGGAACACATCATCGGTCTTGGCCTTGTCGCCGTAGTAGCCGCGCATCAGACCCACCGGGCGGGGGTCCAGACGCAGACAGAGTTCTCCCTCGTCCGCTTCCTCATCGGTCATCGGATCGATGAGCACCACATCGAAACCGGGAAGCGGTACGCCCATGGAGCCAATCACGATGCGGCGTCCGGGGGTGTTGGCCACCTGCAGGGAGGATTCCGTCTGGCCGAAGCCGTCGCGAATCGTGCAACCCCAGGCCCGGTTGACCTGCTCGATGACCTCGGCGTTGAGTGGCTCACCAGCCGACACGGTCTTCTGGGGTGCAGTCTGCAACAGGCTCAGATCTGCCTTGATGAGCATGCGCCACACGGTGGGCGGTGCGCACAGGCTGGTCACGCCGATCTTGTCCATCACGCTCATGAGCGCGGCGGCGTCGAACTTGCGGAAGTTGTACACGAAGATGGTGGCCTCGGCGATCCAGGGAGCAAAGAAGTTGGACCACGCGTGCTTGGCCCAACCCGGCGAGGCCACGTTGAGGTGGATGTCGCCGGGTTCCAGTCCGATCCAGTACATGGTGGACAGGTGCCCCACGGGGTAGGAGGTGTGCGTGTGCTCCACGAGTTTGGGCTTAGACGTGGTGCCGGAGGTGAAATAGAGCAGTAGGGTCTCATCCGCACCGGTGGGGGAGTCCTGGCTCAGTTCGGGGGAGGCGTCGTAGGCCTCATTGTAGTTGATGACGGTGCGGCCACCGGCTTGCGGCTCCTTGACCTGGTCGGCCGGGGTGTAGACGCCGGGCACATAGATCACGGTGTAGTCGCCGTCCACCGGGGCGAACTTGGGGGCGTCCTGCATACCCACGATGGCCCACTTGGCTTCGGCGCGGGTCACCCGGTCCTCGAGGTCTGCGGGTCCCATTTGTGTGGTGGTGGGAACCATGACGGCCTCGAGCTTGATGCAGGCGAGCATCGACTCCCACAGTTCCACCTGGTTGTTGAGCATGAGAATGACGCGGTCACCGCGCTGCACGCCCTGCTCCCGCAGCCAGTTGGCCACCTTGTTCGAGTCGCGGCCGAGCTCGCCGAAGGTCCGGCGCAACTCTGAGCCGTCCTCTTCGAGAATGATCAGCGCATCCTGGTCCTTGCGCTCGGGGGATGCTGCAACCTGGTCGAACCAGTCGAAACCGAAGTTGAAGTGGTCGAAGCGAGGCCACACAAATTCCTCGCGGGCACGCTCCCAGTCCTGTTGGAGTGACACCAGGTGGTCACGGGCGGTGCGAAATTCGTTCGTCACGGTCATGGCTTTCGAGGCCTCCTAGATATGCGGTCGTGATCCTGACGTGCCGTGCTCACCAGGTGGCGGCAACGGCTCTGAAGAGTCCGTTGGCAAGAAAGTGTGACTCACGACACCACAATATACTTGGAAGGCCTATAGTTGGAAAGACCACAATCGGAATACCGAGAAATTTGAGGACCACGATCATGACCAGCGCGACCCTCTCCCAGTCCGGTAAGGCACCACAGAGCCTCTTGCCGGACGTCGACCTTCTGCACGTGGAGTCCCTCCTCGATCCGGCCGAACGTGAGCGCTTGGCCATGATCAAGGAGCATTTGCAGACCCACGTGCGCAAGCAGTCCATCGACCCGTGGAATCGTGAGCACCTGCCCACCGAGCTGCTGCCCGCGCTCGCGGAACTGGGACTCGGCAAACTGTTCCTGGATGGTTCTTCACGGTTGTTCCAGGGCATCGTGCACTCGCAGATCGCACGGGCGGACGTCTCACTGTCCGCGCTGATTGGCATCCACAACGAACTGATCGTGGGAACGATTGCGGAACTGGGCTCGGAGGAACAGAAAGCCCAGTGGTTGCCCGGCCTCTCCGAGCTGACGCAGTTGGGCGCCTTTTGCCTGACCGAGCCCACCCACGGTTCCGACATCGCTGGTGGCCTGGCCACCACCGCCACGTTGGACGGTGACGAATGGGTCATCCAAGGTGAAAAGCGCTGGATCGGTGCCGGTACCGTGGCTGCGGTCGCCCTCGTGTGGGCCCGCGACACCGCGGACGGTCTGATCAAGTGCTTTGCCGTGGACACCACCCACCCCGGTTACACGGCCACGAAGATCGCCAACAAAATGGGTCTGCGCATCATGCAGAACGCGGACATCGTGCTCAACGAGATCCGCGTACCCCGCTCCGCGCTCCTGCCCGGCGCCATCAGCTTCGATGCCGCCAACGAACTCCTGAAGGATTCCCGAGCCTGGGTCGGGTGGCAGGCCGTGGGCGCCCAGCAGGCCATTTTGGACATCCTGCGTGACTACTCGCTCGAGCGCCTCCAGTTCGGCAAGCCGCTGGCGCGTTTCCAGGTGATCCAGCAGGCCATGGCGGAGATCGCCGGCAATCTGGCCGCAAGCTCCGCGATGATGGTCCAGATGGCACGACTGCAGGAGACCGGCGAGCTCGAGATGATGCACGCGGCCATCGCCAAGTCCACGGCTACGCGACTGGGCCGTCAATCGGCGTTGTTGGCGCGCGATGCGCTCGGTGGCAACGGCCTGCTCAGCGACTACGAGATCTCCAAGGTGCTGGGCGACCTCGAGGCCATTTACACCTATGAGGGCAGCTATCACATCAACGCACTCATCGTGTCCCGGGCGTTGACCGGCGTCTCGGCATTCGTCTAAACCCCGCAAGAGAAACCGCTACGAAGACTCGTCTGACTCACCTCGAACCGGCGAGTTAGGCGAGTTTTCCGCGTAGTGGCTACCCTGGAACAGAGACGTCATCTCGGGCGTCTCATTCGTGGTGCCGAGCGCACGAAAGCCGCCCCGCGGCGTCGTCGTCAGTAGCGCCCTCAAGAACCACCCAACTGATTCCACGCGCGCGGCCGCAGCCAGCGGTCGGGCGAGAAACGGATGTGAGCACGCATGGCTGCCAAAACCACCCTGGACAATGTCATCTCCCTGGCCAAGCGCCGAGGTTTTGTCTTTCAGGCGGGTGAAATTTACGGCGGTTCGCGCTCCGCGTGGGACTACGGACCCTTGGGCGCGGAACTGAAGGAAAACATCAAGCGTGAGTGGTGGCAGACCTTCGTGCGCGGCCGCGCGGACATGGTGGGCCTGGACTCGTCCATCATCCTGCCCTCGGCCGTGTGGGAAGCTTCCGGCCACGTGGAGACCTTCACCGACCCGCTGGTCGAATCGCTGCACACCCACAAGCGTTACCGCGCCGATCACCTGCTCGAGGCCTACGAGGCCAAGCACGGTCACCCGCCGGTCAACGGCTTGGCGGACGTCAAGGACCCGGAGACCGGTCAGGACGGCAAGTGGACCGAGCCGCAGCAGTTCTCCGGTCTGATGAAGACCTTCCTGGGCCCCGTGGACAACGAAGAGGGCAAGCACTACCTGCGCCCCGAGACCGCCCAGGGCATCTTCGTGAACTTCCTCAACGTGCTCAACGCATCGCGTAAGAAGCCGCCGTTCGGCATCGGGCAGATCGGCAAGGCGTTCCGCAACGAGATCACCCCGGGTAACTTCATCTTCCGTACGCGCGAGTTCGAGCAAATGGAGATCGAGTACTTCATCCACCCGGACGACGCCCAGAAGTACTTCGACGAGTGGGTCGAGGCGTGCTGGGACTGGTTCGTGGATTTGGGCGTGAACCCGGACAACATGCGTCGCTTCGACGTGCCCGCGGATGAGCGCGCGCACTACTCGGACGGCACCATCGACATCGAGTACCGCTTCGGTTTCCAGGGCTCCGAGTGGGGCGAGCTCATGGGCGTGGCCAACCGCACGGACTTCGACCTGTCCAACCACACCGAGCACTCCGGCGACAAGATGCAGTACTTCGATCAGGCGTCCGGCGACCGCTACACGCCGTACGTGATCGAACCGTCCTTCGGCCTGACCCGCTCCATGATGGCCTTCCTGGTCGACGCCTACATCGAGGACGAGGCCCCCAACACCAAGGGCGGCGTGGACAAGCGCACCGTGCTCAAGCTCGATCCGCGCCTGGCCCCGGTCAAGGCTGCGGTGCTGCCGTTGTCCAAGAAGGACGACCTCAAGCCGGTCGCCCAGAACCTGGACGCCGAGCTGCGCCGCCGCTGGAACATCGACTACGACGACGCCGGCGCCATCGGCCGTCGTTACCGCCGCCAGGACGAGATCGGCACGCCGTTCTGCGTCACCGTGGACTTCGATACCCTCGAGGACCAAGCCGTGACCATCCGTTCCCGCGACGAAATGACGCAGGAGCGCGTTGGCCTGGACCGCGTGAGCCAGTACCTCGCCGAGCGTCTCGAGAAGTAAGGACCGCATGAGCATCGAGTACCGTCCGTGGCGCGAAGACGACGACCTCCGCTTGCTGGAGGTCTGGCCGGACGCGCCGTCGGCCCCCGCCCAAGCCTTCCGCGCCCGTTTGGGTGCCAACGACGACGCCGCTTTCTCCCGCACGCTCGTGGCCACCGATTCCGGTGTGCCCGTGGGCGCGGGGGTGGTGTACGAATCCCCGTGGCACCCGCAGCGATTGTGGGCCTACGCGGAAGTTGCGCCGGATCGTCAGCGCGAAGGAATTGGCCACGAACTCGTGGCGAGGTTGCGCGCGGAAGCCGAGCAGGCGCCGTCGGGCGTCAGCGCGCTGCGCACCCGGGTGACTCCGGAGTCGGTCGGGCAGCAGTTTGCTCAGGCCGAGGGGCTGCGTCCGGCCATGCGGTCACGCGTCGTCCGCGTCAACGCTGGCGCGCTGCCGATGCCCACGCTGGGGCAGAACGCGGACGGTACTCCCGCTCAGACCGTTGAGGATCTCGCGACCGGATCGGTGGAACTCACGCGCGCCGTGTGGGAGTTCTACCGTTCGGTGCACGAGTGGGATCCCGTGGGCGAGATCGGGATCGGCGCAGTCAATCAGCAGTTGCTGTCGGACAAGGCCGGTGCCTTCGGTGCCGTGGTGCTGCGCGACGGGACCGGGGCTTCCGGTGGCAAGGCTCCCATTTCGGCCTTTGCCGTGAGCTACCGCCCCTTCGATCCGCACAACCCGGATCAGGAACCGGCCGAGTTCGAGGCGGCTGACGTGCTGCTGGGCTACGTGCCAGGGGCGGAGGACAGCGAAGCGGGAACCGGCGAGGCCGTGGAGAAGCTGCTGGCCCTGCTCGTCAACGACTACCCGGTCGAGCTCGAAGTGGACGACTCCATGACCCCACTGGTGGCTGTCGTGGACAACCTGCTCGAGGCTGGGGTGGCGCACGTGGTCACGGAGACGGTGACGCTGGTCGGCTAGGCTCAGGACGCCCTCTCAGTCCCCTGCAAGGTGTGTGACTCGCGTGAAGACCCTGGTTCTCTTCGAAGGTGATTTCCGGCAAGGCCCATACGGCATAGACCTCTTGCCGGATCTGGGATTTGAACTGAGCGGTGTTCAACCGCTTCAGGGAAGGCTGCCGCGCAAGCTTCGCGATGTCATCGAACATCGCACCAGCACAAAGATTGTTGTTCCGGTCCGATCCATACCCAAAGCCCAGCGGGCGGATCTGATTCTCGGACTGCTGGAACCCAATTCAAAGTTCGCGGCTCAGCTCAAGAGACGTGGAATCCCGCCTTACGCAGGAACACCCATGGTCATGATTTCGTGCTGGCTGGCCGAATGGATCTCTAAGGCGAATCCAGAGGACCGCCGTGCGCTGGTCCGGCAGTTCGAGGCAGTTGACCTGATCCTCACACTGAGCCGCAATCAGATCGAGATCCTGATCGACGCCGGGTTCAGACCGGAACAGGTGGATGCCATCCCGTTCGGCTGCGCGCCGGAACTGTTCGACGGTGAAGATGTTGAACGGGATATCGACGTTCTCGCCGCAGGGTTTGATCACGGACGCGATTACGGAACGTTCTTCGATGGAGTGGGGGACCTGGACGTCACTGTCCATGTCCTGTGTCAGCCCGCGAATCTCGCCGGATTGACTGTGCCGGACAACGTGGTCGTGCACGGAGTCGTGCCGTTCGACCAATACCGCGCGATGCTGAGGCGTGCCAAGATCGTCGCCGTCCCGACTGAAGAACTGGCGTATCCCACGGGCCAATCGGTTGCCTTAGAAGCAGCGGCTTCCGGGGCGGCTGTGGCCTACACCGCAACGACCGCACTCAGCGAATATTTTGACGCGTCATACGCCGCTCCCGTTTCCGTGGGGGACAGCAAAGGGTGGCAGCGCGTCATCGGCCACCTCGTGGAGTCATCATCGGAACGCGAGGCGTTGGCGAGCGCAGGTCGGGCGAAGATCACCGAGGATTTCAGCTACGCAAACATGTGGCGGGCGTTCAAAACCAAACTTTCCGAGCACGGCATCACTCCATAGTTCCCATCCGGAGGCATCGTTACTGCGAAACCCGACCAGCGGTTGGGTTCCGAGTGACCGTCAGTGGTATGACGTTCTATGGAGAAAGGACGGCCATGTCATTGAAAACGGTGCCCGCGGAGAGTAAACCGCCCATGAACAGGCGGCTCAAGTTTATTGCCACGGTGGCCACGTTCGGTGGTCTGCTGTTCGGCTACGACACCGGAGTGATCAACGGTGCCCTGCCATCCATGGTGGACGACCTTCAGCTCACGCCGTTCCTGGAGGGTCTGGTTGCTTCGATTCTGCCGTTCGGTGCGGCATGGGGTGCGGCCTTCGGCGGCAAGCTGGCCGACCATTTCGGTCGCCGTAGAGTGCTGCTGATCCTGGCCGTCATCTTTGTGATTGCAACGATCGGCTGTGGAACAGCGCCGACCGTCACGACCCTCGTGGCATTTCGCTGCATCCTCGGCCTGGCCGTCGGTGCGGCCTCCGTGATCGTCCCGGTGTTCTTGGCGGAACTGGCGCCCGCACATTTGCGGGGTCGCGTGGTTGCCCAGAACGAACTCATGATCGTGGGTGGGCAGGCACTCGCGTTCGTCTTCAACGCCGGACTCGCTACCGCGTTCGGCCACATCCCGCACGTGTGGCGCTACATGTTGGTCCTCGCCACCATCCCCGCGCTGATCCTCTGGGTCGGCATGATTGTGGTCCCCGAGTCACCGCGCTGGCTGGCGCGCAACGGTTCCGTCGACCGAATGTTCGAGGTGCTCCGCCGCATCAGAGAAGACGCCTACGACTCGAGGGAGGGCGAGACCGTCCTCCAACTGGCCGAGGAGGACAAGAACCGCCCCACCGCGCGGGTCATGGACCTGGTGCGCATTCCCTGGATCCGCAGGATCTTCATCCTGGGCGCGTCCATGGCCATCATCAACCAGATCTCCGGCATCAACGCCATCCAGTACTACGGCGTGACCGTTCTCCAGGACGTCGGTTTCGGCGGTAACGGCGCTTTCTACGCGAACATCATCCCGGGCGTGGTGGGGGTGCTGGCCGTGGGACTGGCCATGTACCTGCTCAAGTACGTGGGGCGCCGCAAGCTGTTGCTTTCCGGCTTGGCGGGCACGGCGACGTCGTTGACGGCCTTTGCGCTGTCCTACTTGCTGATCCCGGAAACCAACGAGGCGCGAGCGTGGGTGATCCTCGCGTGCATCGTGGTGTTCGTGGGGTTCATGCAGTGCTGCATCGGCACGGTGACCTGGCTGTACATGTCCGAAATTTTCCCGCTGAACGTGCGTGGCGTGGGTATGGGTGTGTGCGCTTGGATCTTGTGGATGATGACGTTCGTGGTGGGCCTGACGTTCCCGATCCTCACCGATTCGCTGGGCGTGGGGTACACGATCCTGATCTTCGTGGTGCTGCAGGTCATCGCGCTGGTGTGGGTGTACCGGGTGGCTCCGGAGACCAAGGACAAGTCGCTGGAGGAGCTGGAGCACTACTTCCGCGCCGGGTAGTGGACAATGGTTTGTCAGCCCAGTCCGTCGCACCCCGGTGTCAACGTCATGTGAGGAATCCGCCCGTGTCCTGTGAGCTCAGCGAAACCGCCACACCGGAAGATTTCGCGCGCCCACGGTGGGTCGGTCAGCCGGATGTCCTCGAGCGGGCACAGCGGCTGAGCCAGAAGTTCGAAGAGGCTTATGGCCGCGCACCGGTGGGTGTGTGGGCCGCACCCGGCCGCGCCAATCTCATGGGCGAGTACGTGGATTTCTCCGGTGGTATGTGCCTCCCGTTCGCTCATCAGTACGTCACGTTGACGGCCGCTGCGCCTCGTGAGGACGGCGTGCTCAACGCTCAGTCGATGCAGGACGCGGACGAGTCCGTGGCCGATGACCGCCCCCGTTCCACCCGCATCGACGACATTGAACCCGGGGTCATCTCCGGGTGGTTCGGATACGTGGCCGGCGTGGCCTGGGGGATGAATCGGGTGGCCCGCGGGGCATCCGCGCACCCCGTCGCGGTGCCCGAACTCGGGCTGCCTACGAGTTTCGGGGCGGACCTGATGGTCGACTCCACGGTGCCGATCGGGGCCGGGCTCGCCTCCTCCGCCGCTCTCGAATGCTCGGTGGCGCTCTCGCTGTTCTCCTTGAACACCGGCAACGATCACCCGAACGACGCCTTACGCCGAGCCCTCGCTCGCGCCTGCATGGACGCAGAAAACTACATCGTGGGTGCCAACACGGGCGGCCTGGACCAGACGGCGTCCCTGCGCTCGCACGCGGGGGAGATCCTGGCGCTGGACTGCCGCGATTTCGACGTCGTCCGCTTACCCGCCGATCCCGCGCTCGCCGGCCTCACGTGGCTGGCCATCGATACCCGCGCCCCGCACAAGCTCGCAGATGGTCAGTACAGTTCCCGCCGGGCCGAGTGCGAGGCCGCGGCAGCGGTCTTGGATGTGCCCACGTTGCGCGATGCGCTTCCTGAGCATCCCACCCCCGACGACGCCGCTGCCGTCCTCGATCGCTTCGATCACCTTCTTGAGGTGGGCGCGGAGCTCACCGAGGACCGTGAGAACACTCGGTTGAGGCTGCGACATTCGATGACAGAGATGGTGCGCTCGGTGCAGATCGCCGATGAGCTGCACTCGGATTCCCCCGACTGGGCGTTCGTGGGTCGCCTCCTGGTGGAGGGTCATGAATCCATGCGAGATGACTGCGAGGTCACCGTCCCGGAACTAGATGCCGCGGTGGACGGGTGCCTGTCCGCGGGTGCGCTGGGTGCCAAGGTCGTGGGTGGCGGATTCGGCGGATCGGTGATTGCCCTGGTGTCGTTGGAGTCCGTGGATCGGCTGGCCGCGGCCGTGCAGTTGTGCTTTGCCCAGAACGGCTTCCGCGAACCGCTCTTTTTGACCTTGCAACCGTCCGAAGCGGGCCGCAGGATCCTCTGATTCCTGCGGAGCTTTCTGTCGAGCCCCAGGCGCTGAACATTCTGGGCAGAGGTTCGCCAGAATGAGGCTAGGTATTGTGCGATCCTCTGCCAAAAATGTCACTCACCCCTAGGAGTCACCCGTGTTCGCAGCGGCCAGTGCCAAACGACGACTCAAACGCGGACTCGCGGCCCTCAAAACCGGGGATACCGCGGTGGCGCGAGAGTCCTTCGAGGCCGCCCTGCGCACCGCACGACTGGGTGAGGTGTGGCTGGTAGCCGGCGATGCGGCGTCGTCGTTGGGGGACCTCGCGCGAGATTCTGCTGACCTGCCAGGAGCGGAACACCATTACCGGCTGGCCGCGACCCAGTACCGGCGCGCACCGCGGACCGCGCGATCCGTGGGCGGGCGGGTGCGGTGCCTGGAGAGTCTGGGTGACGTCCTGCTGCTGGAGGGGCGCCCGTGGGACGCGTATCGCGAGTTCCAGGAGGGCGCCAAGGCGGCCGGGGTGGACCCGTCGCGGCCCATGGGTACCGAGCATGGTGTGGAGTTCGTCTCACGCGAGGATCTGCGGTGGACCTCGCACCTGGCCACGGCGGCACAGGCAGCCGGCCGTCGCAGACTGGCGAACGACCACTACGAGAAGGTTCTCGCGGGTTGTGAGCTGCGCGGGGACATTGCCGGACAGATCATGTGTTGGAAGGGACTCGCGGCGCTTGCCGAGGACATGATGGCCTGGAATGACGCCGCTCACGCCCTCTACCACGCCAGTAACCTTTATCCCGCGCTGCCGGATCCGGAGGCCCACACGCGGGAGTGGGTGCAATGTCTGCGGGATCTAGGAGCCGTGTACAAAGCCCTGGGCCGCCGCGACGAACAGGTGCGGGCGTTCAAGCTCGCGGTGCGCTTGGAGCAGGTGGACAGCTCGGCACGCGTTAACTCGAATAGTGAGACAATGGCCCACGATGAGCACCATAGATCTTGAGACCGCGGACCGGGAACCGGCCGTGTTGAACCTGAAACCGTTGCAGCTGGGACCGTTGACAATCGACGTGCCCGTGGTTCTGGCACCCATGGCGGGGGTGACCAACAAGTCCTTCCGCAAGCTGTGCCGCGAGTACGGCGGGGGACTGTACGTCACCGAAATGGTCACCGCGCGGGCCCTGGTTGAACGCCGCCCGGAGTCGCTGCGGATCATTCATCACGACCCGGACGAGACTCCGCGTTCCATCCAGATCTACGGCGTGGACGCGGTCAACGTTGGCAATGCTGTGCGCATGGTCGCGCAGGAGGACCGCGCGGATCACATCGACCTGAACTTCGGTTGTCCGGTCCCCAAGGTCACCAAGCGCGGCGGCGGTTCTGCCCTGCCGTGGAAGACCGACCTGTTCCGGGCGATCATTCGCACCGCGGTTCAGGAGGCCTCCGAGGCGAACATCCCGGTGACCATTAAGATGCGAATCGGCATTGACGATGAGCACCAGACCTACCTGGATGCGGGCCGGATGGCACGTGATGAAGGCGTGGCCGCGGTTGCCCTGCACGGTCGCACTCTGCAGCAGCACTACTCCGGCAAGGCCGACTGGGACTCGATCGCACGGCTGCGCGAAGCGCTACCGGACATCCCCGTGCTCGGTAACGGCGACATCTTCTCGGCGGAGGACGCCGTACACATGGTCGAACAGACCGGCGTGGACGGTGTGGTGGTGGGCCGCGGTTGCCAGGGCCGCCCGTGGCTGTTCGGTGACCTGCAGGCGGCTTTCGAGGGCAGCCCCAAGCGATACAAGCCCGGAGTCCGCAAGGTCGCGGAGACCATTTACCGGCATGCCGAGCTGCTCGCAGAGGAATTCGGTGACGAGGCCAAGGGCTGCCGCGAAATCCGTAAGCACGTGCCCTGGTACTTCAAGGGCTACCCGGTGGGCGGCGAGCTTCGCGCGCAGATGGCGCAGGTGCCCAGCCTGGCGCGACTGCGCGAACTGCTCGACCAGCTTGATCTGGACCTGCCCTACCCCGGCAAGGACGTGGAGGGGCCGCGCGGCCGCGCGGGCAACCCGCGCAAACCCCACCTTCCGGACGGTTGGTTGAACTCCCGCATCCTGGGCGACGCCGAACGTCTGGGCCTGGTGCACGCTGAACTCGATGTTTCCGGAGGCTAACCGATTGCACACCCCTGATCGCCTGGGAATCCTGCCCGCCGGGTACGCCTACGAGGACGCCGAGCGGTACGTGGCCGAGAACCACCACAACCGCCACCGCTCTCACTTCGAGCGAGACCGCGCGCGTGTGCTGCACAGCTCCGCTCTGCGGCGGTTGGCCGCCAAGACCCAAGTGGTAGCACCGAGCACGGATGACTTTGTCCGCAATCGCCTGACCCACTCCCTGGAAGTAGCGCAGATCGGCCGCGAACTGGGCAAGGCTCTCGGTTGCGATCCGGACGTCGTGGATGCTGCGTGTCTCTCCCACGACCTGGGGCACCCGCCCTTCGGGCACAACGGGGAGACGGCGCTCGCGGCCATGACGCGGGGAATCGGCGGCTTCGAGGGCAATGCCCAGACCCTGCGACTCCTGGTGCGCCTGGAGCCCAAGATCATCACCGAGGACGGCCATCCCGCCGGTCTCAATCTCACCCGCGCCGCATTGGATGCCACGTGCAAGTACCCGTGGAGCGCCGAAGATGCACCGCAGCGCCCGGATGGGAAACCCAACCTCAAGTTCGGCGTCTACCAGGACGACCTGCCGGTGTTCCGCTGGATGCGTGAAGGCGCCATCGAGGGCCGCAAGTGCCTGGAAGCCCAGGTCATGGACCTCGCCGACGACATCTCTTACAGCGTGCACGATGTGGAGGATGCGATTGCCTCCAACACCCTGCAACTGGGTCAACTGGCTGATCCCCTTGCCCGGGCCCGCGTGATCGAGTGGACCCAGCGCTGGTACCTTCCGCAAGCCACCGCTGAGGAGCTGGACGCCGCCCTGCGTCGCCTGGAGGCCTCCCCGGTGTGGATACCTCTCATGGACGGCTCCCGCAAGGACCTGGCGAGGCTCAAGAACATGACCAGCCAGTTGATCGGCCGGTTCGCGATGTCCGCGGTGGAGGCCACGCGTGACGTTGCCGGAGACGGTCAGCTGACCCGCTATTCAGCCGAGCTGGTGGTGCCGCACGAAACCGAGCTGGAGATCGCGGTGCTCAAGGGCATTGCCACGGCCTTCGTGATGACCGTGCGCGACGCCCAACCGCTCTACGACAACCAGAACGAGATCCTCACCATTCTGGTCAATGCCCTCATGGAGACCGATGGTCGGTTCCTCTCACCCGAATTCGCGGGGGACTGGCGCGAGATCGAGGACGGACCCGGAGCCGAGGCCGCCCGCCTGCGCCTGGTCGTGGACCAGGTCGCGTGCCTCACGGACATCTCCGCCGTGGCCCTGCACGACAAGATTCGCGGTACCAACTGGCGGACGGGCGACAAGCCGCTCTGGTGAGCTTGCTCTCATTCAATGGGATTGTGGCCGGGCTAACACGAGCGTGCGACTAGGATCACTGTGATCTGTTGCCCTACCGGAAGAGATTCTCCGTGAGCTCCACCGCTTCCTCGCCCACTGCTGGCCCCGCGCCCACCAAGGGCCTCATTCTCAAATCCCCCTTGTGGGTCGCACCGCTGTGCTGGATCGCCGTTCTGCTGGACGGTTTCGACGCCGTGGTCCTCGGCGCGGTGATGCCCGCACTGCTCGACGACGCAGCCTTCGACATGTCCACCGGCGAAGGCACCGCTGTAGCCACTGCGGGCTTGTTCGGCATGATGGTCGGCGCGCTCGGCATGGGTTGGCTCACCGACCGCCTGGGCCGCCGCAAGATGCTGATCGGCGCCGTGATCGTTTTCTCCGTGCTGACCTTCGCCGCCGCCTTCGCGCCCAGCGTGCTGTGGTTCGGCGTGCTGCGCTTCCTGGCCGGCCTGGGTCTGGGCGGTTGCCTGCCCACCGGCATCTCCATGGTCACCGAATTCGCCCGCAAGGGCCGCGGCTCCAACGCCACGACCGTCATGATGACCGGCTACCACGTGGGCGCCGTGCTCACCGCAGCACTGGCCATCTGGGTCCTGGCACAGTTCTCCTGGCACACCATGTTCATCGCCGGCGCCCTGCCCGCACTGATCCTGGTGCCGCTCATGTACATCTTCCTTCCCGAGTCGCCGTCCTTCCTGGCGGCCAAGGGCGATTACGACGCCGCTCGCGCCGTCGCCGCGCATTACAACGTTGAGCTCGAACTTCCGGATGCGGCGGGTGCCGGCCGCGCGGCGTCGTCGACCCCGAACGGCGAGACGGCCAAGCCCGCGAAGCAGGGCGCGGCCCTGCTGCTGAGCGGAACGTACGCGCGCAACTCGGTGTTCATCTGGACCGCGTCCTTCATGGGTCTGCTGCTGGTTTACGGCCTGAACACGTGGCTGCCGCAGATCATGCGCGCCGCCGATTACGACCTGGGCAACTCGCTGGGCTTCCTGCTGATCCTCAACGTGGGTGCCGTGGTGGGCCTGTGGATCGGTGGCCGCGTGGCCGACCGGATCACCCCTCGTGTCGCCGGCATCCTGTGGTTCGCGGGCTCCGCTGTGCTGCTGGCCGCCCTGGCCATCAAGCTGCCAGTGTTGGGCATTTACTTCATGGTGTTCCTGACCGGTTGCTTCGTGTTCTCGTCGCAGGTGCTCGTGTACGCGTTCACCGCGGCCAACCACCCGCCGCAGGCCCGTGCGACCGCGTTGGGCATGTCCGCGGGCGTGGGTCGTCTGGGTGCGATTAGCGGCCCCATCGTGGGTGGCACGCTGCTGACCGCCGGTCTGGCGTACCCGTGGGGCTTCTTCGCCTTCGCGCTCGTGGGTGCGTTAGGTGGGGCGTCCATGCTGGGCACCAAGACGGTGGATCCTGTGGACAAACGCGTGGTCATCGACCCCGAGGACTCTCCCGCGCGGTAGGTTCCGCGCGTCGAGTCAGTCGAGAGCGGCGTCGTCCCGAGCGGGCGCCGCCGCTTTTTCGTACCCGAGCTGCACAGGCCGACGTCGCGGCCCCGCGAGTTTGACGCGTTGCCTAGGATGAGAGGCGTGGCAGGACTGATCAGGCGCGAAGACATAGACGAGGTGCGATCACGCACCGATCTCAAGGAAATTGTCGACCAGTACGTGACCTTGAAGCCCGCCGGCATCGGTTCCTACAAGGGGCTGTGCCCGTTCCACGACGAGCGCACGCCCTCGTTCCACGTGCGCCCGCAAATGGGCACGTACCACTGCTTCGGCTGTGATGAATCCGGGGACGTCATCGCGTTCCTCATGGAGATGGACCACACCCCGTTCACCGAGACGGTCGAGCGGCTGGCCGCGCGCATCGGGTACGAACTGCGCTACGAGCAGGGCTCGGGCCCCAAACGCGAGGAAGTCGGCCGCCGCCAACGTCTGCTGGACGCGCACAAGATCGCCGCGGAATTCTTCCAACGCAACCTCTACACGCGCCAGGCCACGGCCGCGCAGCAGTTCCTGGGGGAGCGCGGATTCGATGACGCCGCCGCGCGAACCTACGGCATCGGCTACGCGCCCAAGGGCTGGTCCAACCTGCTCAAGCATCTGCGTGACCAAGGTTTCACCGACCAGGAACTCAAACTCACCGGCATGTTCTCCGAGGGTAATCGTGGTCTCTACGACCGGTTCCGCGGGCGGTTGATCTGGCCCATCCACGCGGTGGCCGGAGAGGTCATCGGCTTCGGTGCGCGCAAGCTCTACGAGGACGATCAGGGTCCCAAGTACCTGAACACCCCTGAAACCCAGCTCTACAAGAAGTCTCAGGTGCTCTACGGCATCAACCTGGCCAAGCGGGCGATCGCCAAGGGCAAGCAGGTCGTCGTGGTCGAGGGCTACACGGACGTCATGGCGTGTCACCTGGCCGGTGTCGAGACCGCGGTGGCCACGTGCGGTACCGCGTTCGGTGCGGACCACATCAAGATCGTGCGCCGCTTCCTCTCTGACGACTCGGCCGGGGGAGAGGTCATCTTCACCTTCGACGGCGATGCCGCAGGGCAGAAGGCCGCGCTGCGCGCGTTCCAGGAGGACCAGCGGTTCGTGGCCCAGACCTACGTGGCCGTGGGCCCGGAGGGCATGGACCCGTGCGATTTACGACTGACCCGGGGCGACGCCGCCGTGCGTGACCTGGTCAGCACCCGCACCCCGCTGTTCGAGTTCGCGTTGAAGGCCACCATCCGCGACTACGACGTGAACAGCCTGGAAGGGCGACTGCGGGCCATGCGTGCGTGTGCGCCGATCGTGGCTCAGATCCGTGACTCGTCCCTGCGGCCGGCGTATGCGCGAGAGTTGTCCGGGTGGTTGGGCATCGAGACGGACGAGGTGATGCGGGCGGTCGCGGCGGCCTCCAAGCGCGGCTCGTCCTCGCAACAGCGCGGGCAGCAACAACGGGCGCCGCAGCATCATGAGTCGCAGCAGTTCTCGTCGGGCCGTGATGGGTCCGGACGCGGCTCTGACACTCCGGGACGCCCGGGGGGTCGCCCCGGTGACTCTCAGGAGCAGGAACGCCCTGCCGAGGTGCAGCTACCCAATCCTCGCGAGCCGGTGGCCCGAATGGAACGCGAGGCGCTGGAGGTTGTTCTCCAGGTGCCTGACTTGGTGCCGGACGCATACTGGGGTCATTTCGAGTCCGCGGAGATGCGCTACCCGGTGCACCAGGCACTGCACGATGCGATCGTGGCCGCGCGGCCCGAATACGACGTGAATGATCCTCGCGGTGGCCGCGGCTGGCTCGAGCATGTGCGCGGGCAGCTGCCCGAACCGTTGCACGGATACCTTGCGCAGTTGTCGGTGACCCCGCTGCCCGCTTCTTCTGAGCAACAGGTCCGCAACTACGCGGTGGGTGTGCTGACGAGCCTGGTGGAGATGCACATTAACCGCGCCAAGTCGGACAAGCTGGCGCACCTGAACCGTACGGATCCGCAGCAGGAATCCGCTCTGTATCAGTCGCTGCAGCGTGAGCTTCTGGACCTGGAGATGCAGCGGCGGAGCCTCCTCGATAACTGATGTTCACGTTGCAGCGAGCTGGATTTGAGGAACCGGCCAAGGGTCTGTAAAGTATCTTCTCGTTGCACAGATGTGCACGGTCCCCCGTAGCTCAATTGGCAGAGCATTCGACTGTTAATCGAAGGGTTACTGGTTCGAGTCCAGTCGGGGGAGCTGCAGACGAGAGAAGCCCCGGTTCGCCGGGGCTTTTGTCGTTTCCGGTTCCGGCCAGCGGTCCGCAGGTCCTCTTGATCGTTTATGGCAGAGGTTCACACCGATGACATTCGGGGCAGAGTGTCGCAGCCGGACCCCTTGTTTTCCAGCGAACTTGATCCCGAGATGTCAGTGACAGCTCGCGTTCCGTCAAAACCTCACCCGTGGACGCGCGACTTCGTCGGTTCAGCGATGATTCACGTGGCCGACGATTACTGGCCGCTGCGGCGTCGGCGGCGCCGTTCGAACCAACCGCGGGGCCCGCCCTCGATGAGAACGTGCTTGGTGTGCGGGTCGAGGAGCATGAGGTACGCGGTGAAGGCCAAGGCGATGACGTAGGCGATCGTGGAGACATCCCACTGGACCTCGATGAACGGCCACACGGAGAGTTGATCCTGCGCACCGAAGATCACGAAGAACCCGGTAACCACGTACAGCACACGCACCTGCCAGTTGTTCTTGATGCCTGTGACGGCCAGGAACGGCAGGAACCACAGGATGTACCAGGGCTGGATGATGGGGGAGAGCATCACGACCGCTGCGAAGGCCAGACCCATGCGGCGGACCACGCGGTGACTGCGCTGGCCCTCTCCCCAGAACATCAGCAGCACCACAATGCCGATGCCCAGGTACTTGAGGGCGGTGCGCAAGACTTTGGCGATGTCGCCGCCGGGCAGCCCGAGGGCGTCGCCGATCCGGTTGACCTGCATTCCCAGGAATCCCGAGGGAGAGTAGCCGGTGAACCCGGGTGTGGGATCCAGGATCGCCAGGATCCACCCCGATCCCAGGTTGTAAGGGATGCCGCTCATGAACAGCACGCCGAAACTCAGGACTGCGGTGGCGGCCCAGGTCGCGAACTTGCGGGGCCATGACGCGTTCCGCCCCGCCCACAGCAGTCCGATGAACGGCAGCAGCAGAATGGTAATCGGCTTGATGCCGATCGAGGCGGTCACCAACAGAATCCCTCGGATGGGTCGGCCGGTCGCCGCGAAATACGTACCGGCCACGGCCAAGCCGACCATCAGGCCGTCGTTGTGGGCGCTGGCCACAAAGCTGATGAGGAACAGCGGATTGGCGACCGAGAGCCACAGGGCGCGAGCGCCGTCGAACCCGTGCATTTTCGCGAGCTTGGGCACGTAGATCACGCACAGTGCCACGCCGATGCACGCGAGGGCGCGGAACAAGAGGCCCGAGAGGTCCGGCTGGGCGTCGGTGACCTTCACGACCAGGTGCGCGAGCCACAGGAAGTACGGACCGTAAGGGGTGCGGGATTCGGCCCACGCCGGATCAGCGCCCAGCATGAACCAATTATCGAGGGTTGAGATGCCGGTCGTGTACGGGTTCTCTCCGGCCTCCATGAGGCGGCCTTGCCCGATGTACGCGTACACGTCGCGCGAAAAGATGGGGACGGCCAGGAACAACGGCAGAGACCAGGCAATGATCGCGGCGACGACGGCGCGCAGCGAACCTTCCGGCCAGCCGGCCAGTCGCTGTCCCAGCCGGATCCACGAGCGCATGAGCAGCATGGCGCCGAACGTCAACAGGACGGTGGAGGTGTAAATGCCCCAGCCCTCCGTGCGCATGGCGATCACCAGGGGGTTGCGAACCATGGGGGAACCGAGTGCCATCCATCCGGTTCCGACGGACCCAACGAGCATCATGAGCGAGCCGATCAGGCCCTGGACGATGGCGATGTGCGGGCGGGGAATCAGCGGAGTGCCGGGGGCGGAACGGGCTTCGGCGAGCGAGGGGGTCTCGGAGGGCTGGTGTTGCGCCGGGGTGCTGCCGTGGGCAGTGACCTCCGGACCCGAACCACTTTCCGCCATGACCTGTGTCGTTCCCCTACTTGTGACCGTGTTCGGGCACCCAGGGTCTTGGGCCCGCGGGACCTTTCTCAGAAGGCTGATCTTAGCAGTCAGATCCGCCTCAACCGTGGGTATCGGGGCCGGTTCAGGATGGGGATTAGCCGGGGACAGTACCTCGATGTGCCGCACCCCATGGGCCGCGAGTCCGTGGGGAGGTACCCGTGGCACGTAGCATGAGAAGACACCCGTGCCCGTTTCCGCTGGGCACGGTACTGATTTCATGAGGCCGCACGTGGTCTCGTACCGCTGCGCACCCGACGAGGATTGATCATGTCCACGCACAAGCCGTTGACCCAACAGGACCGATTGAATGTTCTGGATCGTCCCCGGAACCTACCGGGGTGGTTGAGCTCCCCGCGTGCCCTTCTGGCGGGGTTCGTGGTCCTGCACCTCGTATTCCTGATCTTCGCGCTGATTGTTTCACTCAACGGCAACGCCTTCAGTGACACCAATATTTATCGGGACTGGACGCGCATCGGCTTCGACCAGGACGCCTTGGACGGCGGCCCCAGCCCGTGGGTATATCCGGTGCTGGCCCTACTGCCCATGGCGCTCGCGGGGATCGCGGGACCTGCGCCCTTCTTCTTCCTCTGGGTCCTGATGACCACGCTGCTCAACGGCTGGGCGGTGCTCAAACTCACCGATCGCGGTCGCAACACACAGGCGATTCCCGCTGCCTGGTGGTGGTTGGGCTTCACCTTCCTCATGGGGTGGCTTGGCTTCGCTCGGGTCGACGGCGTGACGGCCCCCATTGTTCTGGTGGCCTTGGCCTACGGCGTGGCCCATCCGTTCATCGCCTCCACTCTTCTGAGCATCGCGACGTGGATGAAGGTGTGGCCGGCAGCTATCGTGCTGGCGCTCTTCACGGTGGTGCGGCAGCGCGTGCAGGTGGTCGTGGCGGGCTTGATCGTGAGCGTGGTGGCCGCGGGCATTGCCGCAGCCATGGGTGCTTTGCCCTTGCTCTTCAACTTCCTCACGCAGCAGGGCGACCGTGGCATGCAACTGGAAGCCACGTTCACCACCCCGTGGCTGTGGTCCTCCGTGCTGGGCGTGGGCGGCTCGCAGATGTACATGAACACTGACATCAACTCCATGCAGGTGGACGGCCCCGGTACCGAGATCATGTCCTCGCTCATGCAGCCCCTGCTGATTCTGGCCGCGCTGGCCACCACCACGTTGCTCGTCCGGGCCCTACGTCACGGTGTGCGTACCGGTGGTGCGGATCGCACCGAGCTGTTGCTCGCGGGCACGCTGACCCTGGTGTCCGTGTTCATCGTGTTCAACAAGGTGGGCTCGCCTCAGTTCATGGTGTGGCTTGGGCCGGCCGTGGCTCTGGGACTCGTGCACCACTGGCGCTCGTGGCGTACTCCCGCCATCATGCTGATCGCGATAGCGGTGCTGACGTTCTTCATTTACCCGCTGTTCTACACAGAGCTGAGCCACGACAACCCGGCCATGGCCTTGGTGCTGACCGTGCGCAACGCGCTGCTCGTTGTGCTGATGCTGTGGTCTGCCCGCCGTCTGTACTGGCTGGGATCCAAGCGCCCCACCGATGAGCTCGTGACCAAGGAGTCCTGACATTTCCGCCGCATTCTTCGACCGGCTGAGCGGCGTACGCGACGCCCTGCTGCCGGACCGCGTGATCGCCTGGTTCGCCCGTCCCTCCAGCGTGTGGTGGGGTTTCGCGGTAGTTCATCTGTACTACATGGGCTGGATGGCCTCCTTCTTCCTGAACGGGTGGGCCTTCAGCGACACCGAGCAGTACCGCGAGTGGGCCATGGCCGGGTTCACCCCCGAGGTCACCGATCAGTCGATCAGCCCGTGGGTTTACCCGGTCCTGGCGCAGCTGCCCATCCACGCGGCCGGTATTGCAGGGCACGATCTGTACCTGCTCGCGTGGACCCTGATCATCACGGCGCTCAATGCGGTTGCTATCTGGTTCCTCACCCGCCGCTCCATGCAAGGTCGCGGAGTGGCGCCCGCGTGGTGGCTGCTGATTTTCCTGGTGTTCATGGGGTACCTGAGCTTCGCGCGCGTCGAGGGCATCGCGGCTCCCATCGTGCTGATCGGTATGCTCTACGCTGCCCGGCAGCCCGTGGTGGCCTCCGTGCTGCTGAGTATCGCCACGTGGATCAAGGTGTGGCCCGCGGCGGTCATCCTGTCTCTTCTCATCGCAGCCAAGAAGCGCGCGCAGGTGTTCGTGGCTGGCGTAGTGGTCACCGCGGTGGTCGTTCTGGGTACGTGGCTGTCCGGCGGATTGGCCCGCATCGCGGACTTCATGGTCAATCAGGGTTCGCGCGGCATGCAGCTCGAGGCTACTTTCTCCACCCCGTGGGTGTGGTTGAGCGTGCTGAACATCGCGGATTCCAAGATCGCGGACAACACGGCGATCAACTCGTCTGAGGTCTACGGGCCCGGCACCGAGGTCGCCGCGTACCTCATGCAACCGCTGCTCATCGTGGCAGTGGTCCTGGGCACCGCTCTGTTGATTCGTTCGTTGCGCAGGGGAGCGGACCGCGGTGAACTCTTCTACGAGGGTGCTCTGATGATGACCACCGTGCTCATCGTGTTCAACAAAGTGGGCTCACCACAGTTTATGATCTGGCTCGCGCCCGTGATCGTGGCCGGCCTCGTCTACGACTGGAAGCGCTGGCGCACCCCCGCGGCCCTGCTCATGGGCATCGCGGTCGTCACGTTCTTCATCTACCCGCTCTTCTACACCCCGCTCATTCACGCCAATCCGATCATGGCAGGTGTGCTGACCATCCGAAACGTCCTCCTGGTACTCCTGCTCGCCTGGTCGGTCAAGCGCACTTGGGATCTCGGAACCAAGCCGCAGCCCGCACGCGAGGTGGCTCAGGGCTGAGGCGCGGCGCTCGCCGGTTGCCCTGGTCAGGAACGCGACCAGAACGACGTCGTACGGGGCCTTGGGTGCACCACGAACCAAAGGCGCCCCGGACAGTAACTGTCCGGGGCGCCTTCGGCTTCTTCAGGAACGTGAAGTGAAGGTCAGTACCTTACTTCTCGTCGGTGGTGCCGGTTGCTGCCTCGACACCGGCCTCCGGGTTACCCGGAGGGGTCGTGGGTTCGTTGATCGGGCGAGCCGGTTCCTTGAGCAGGAACGGAGCCAGACCGCCGGCGACCGGCATGACAGCCAGGACGATGAAGGCCACCACGTAACCTGCGGCGTCGACCACTGCACCGACCAGGGCACCCTGGGCCATACCACCGACGAACGCGCCGATGTTGATGACTGCGAACGCGGAACCGATGATCTTCAGCGGGATCAAGCGGTAGGGGAGCATCAGGATGGCGGAGAAGGACCACATGATGAACAGGTTGGCCAGCCACATCATGACCGCGGAGCCCCACAGGTTGGGGATGATCACGGCGATGACCATGAGCACTGCGCCGATGCTGGACATCAGCAGCATGAAGACCTTCTCGTTGTTCTCGAACCAGCGCTTGACCACGGTGGCACCCGTGCTGGTAGCGATCCACAGCGAGAGACCGTAACCGACCATCACGACCATGTACTCCCATCCGGTGGGGGTGATGCCGAACTGCTCTGAGTACATCGTGGCGAGCCAGGTCAGCAGGCCCACGCCCACGGCGTTGTTGAGCAAGAGGCACAGGCCCAGGACCAGTGAGTTGCGGTTCTTCCAGGCGTCCAGGATGGAGACGTCGTTCTTGGCCTTGGCAGCAGCCTTGTCAGCGGCGGCGGCCTTGTCGGCCGGGGACTCGCTCGGGACCAGCTTGATGAACATCAGGGTCGCAACGACCAACAGGACGGCGAGCAGGAAGTACATCCAACGGAAGTCACGGGCGACCACGAGCGGTGCGAAGACCAGGTAAACGAGGATCGTACCGATACCGGCAGTGGAGACCACCTTGGACTGCACGGCGCCGCGCTCTTCGGCGGCGAACATCTTGGCGATGACCGGCGGGGTGCCGTTGGTGTAACCGGCCTGACCGAAACCGATGATCAGACGTGCCAGCGGGACCAGGATGAAGATCATGGACGTGGAGCTGAAGCCGGCGAAGCCAAAGAACGCAGCGCCAGCGGCCAGGATCAACAGTGCCACCGGGATGAAGATGCGGTAGCCGTAGCGGTCCACGAACCAGCCAGCCACGAAGGTCATCACGATGAAGGACAGGTAGAACAGAGTGGTGATCAGACCGAACTGGGTCTTGGTGAAGGTCTCCAGTCCCAGGTTGGACATGTAGGCCGGGTCGGTCAGGAACGGACCGATAGCACCCGCCAGACCCTTTTCGATGTTAGCCAGCAAACCCACGGAGAAGAGTGTGGCGAACACGCCCTTCTGGGTTTTGGTGAGGTTCATTTCCTCAGCCTTTCGTACTCAAGTGATGCGGATGGGGGATCAAGAAGCCAGGAAGTCCAGGGCGATCTGCACTTCCGTGCGGGCGCCGGCTTCGAGAGCCTCTTCCTTGATGTCGAACTTGGGGTGGTGGTTCATGTAGGGCAGGCCGTCCTCGGCGGTGCCACCGCCCAGGAAGATGAAGCAACCGGGGATCTCACGGGCGAAGTAGGAGAAGTCCTCGGACGCAGAGGCGGGCGGACCCCAGAACGCGTTCTCGTCTCCAACGGCCTTCTTGGCTGCTTCCAGGGCCAGCTCCGCGAGGTCATCGTTGTTGATGACCACGGGGTAGCCCTCGGCCCACTGGAACTCGGCCTTGGCACCGTAGGCGGCGCACACGTTCTCGACGATCTCCGTGGCGCGTTCCTTGAGGATGTTCCAGTCGTTGTCGTCCACGGTGCGCATGGAGACACCGAGCTTGGCCGAATCCGGGATCACGTTGGGAGCCTGACCGGCCTGGATCATGCCCACGTTGACCACGTTCATGTGATCGGGTGCAACACTGCGGGAGACGATCGTGTTCAGGGCAACGGTCACCTGCGCGGCGACCAGTACCGGGTCGATTCCGTCCTGCGGCATGGAGCCGTGCGAACCCTGGCCGTTGATCTTCAGGAAGAAGCCACCGGCCACGGTGGACGCGGGGCCCTTGTGCACGCTGACGGTGCCGGTCTTCTGGTTCATGATGTGCATGCCGTAAATGGCGTCCACGTCTTCCAGGACTCCGGCGGCCACCATTTCCTTGGCACCTCCGGGAGGGGTCTCCTCGGCGTGCTGGAAGATGAGCTTCACGCGGCCGTTGAAAGTGTCCTTGAGCTCGGTCAATGCCTTGGCGGCACCGAGCAGCATGGCGGTGTGGGTGTCGTGACCGCACGCGTGCATCACACCGTCAACGGTGGACTTGAAGTCGTTGTCGGTCTCCTCGTTGAGGGGAAGCGCGTCCATATCGGCGCGCAGCGCCACGGTCTTACCGGGGCCCTTGCCCTCGATCACGGCCACCACGGAAGTTTCGGTGGGGTGGGTCGGGGCCAATCCGAAGCTCTCCAGGGTTTCGGCCACGAACTTGGCCGTGTTGTGCTCCTTGAAGGACAGCTCGGGGTTAGCGTGAAAGTGGCGGCGCCACTTG
Source organism: Kocuria sp. CPCC 205235 (assembly GCF_040980905.1). NCBI lineage: Bacteria > Bacillati > Actinomycetota > Actinomycetes > Micrococcales > Micrococcaceae > Kocuria > Kocuria sp. CPCC 205235. The sequence continues at coordinate 93,170 of NZ_JAVKPR010000003.1, read as the reverse complement.
ATGATGTCGGCGGCGGGAACGTTGATCTCGATAGTCATGGTCGCTCCTGAAGGATTTATGAGCCACTAGGCTCGATTTTGACGATTTCGAGCCGTTCCAACGCAGCAAGTGTAACTTTTTCGGCTCAAATCGTGTTCGTGTGAACAATTCCAGTTTCGCACCCCCGGGTGAAACGCAACTGTTTCCTAACTCTGTGACAGCGGGATCCGAGCGGGCTAGCCTCCTGGCAGCATGCTGAGTGGTAGTTTTGACCTTGAAAAATAACCAGTAGTGAAGTTCAAGCAACATCGGAGGCGGCATGAGTCATGCAGTGGGCCCGGAAAGCGGCCACACCCCCGGCGCGCGTACTCGGGCAACCAAGAAACCTGGAGCGGCATCCATCCTTGATGTCGCCAAGGTCTTCGCCCGTTTGCTGCCCAAGCAGCTCAAGGACGAGGCGCAGTTAGCGGTACTCGAGCTCAAGGACAAGGGGATCAAGCTCGGCGTGGGTGCGGCCCTCGCCATTGTGGGCCTGGTGTTCCTGGGTATGGCTGTCATCGCACTGATCGGTGCGGCCATTGCGGGCTTGTCGAACGTGATGCCGGCGTGGTTGGCCGCGTTGCTGCTGGCCCTGCTCTTCATCATCATTCTTGCGGTCCTCGCACTGATTGCGTTGTCCAAGATCAAGAGCGCTCTGCCGCTCAAGCCGGAGAAGACTATTTTCGGTCTCCGTTACGATCTGGGTGTCGTGAAGGAAGGCTCTGCCTACACCGAAGGTCGCGTGCAGCGTGAGATGAACGAGGCCGAGCAGCAGAAGGAACGCGAGCAGGAAGCTGCCGCCAACGACCCCAACCAGGTCAAGCCGGTCAAGCCGACCGAGGAGCAGTTGCGCCACCGTCTGAAGTTGCGCCGCGAGCACCTGAAGAGCCTGCGCGACGACGCTCAGAATCGTGCGGACTCCGTTCAAGCAGCCACTCAGGGATTCGTTGGTCGCACCGCGAATACCTTCAAGTCCACCGAGAACTCGATCAAGCAGACCTTCGCGACCAGTGGCGGTTCGCAGGGTGTGCGTACCGGGGGTTCCACCTCGGCCACTGCCGGCGAGAACCCGCTGGCGGATCGCTGGCAGCCGCTCGCGGTTGCCGCAACCGCGGGATCTGCGTTCTTGGTGTTCTTGCGCAAGCTCCTCAAGAAGTAATCGCTCGACACGATTCGACGACGCCGCGGCGTCGCCTCCGGAAGGCCGGGTCACCACGGTGACCCGGCCTTCCTCCTGCCCAACTCCTACCGGAGTATGGCGTTGGTCCTCCCACGGGCTGATTTCCATGATTTGGTGAGGAAAATGCCACGGGCGCGCCCTACGATGAAGCTGTGGTGGAAGATGTGATGAACCGGTGATGCAGTGGTTGGCAGTTTCCTTGGCTCTCATAGCCGCCCTCTGCCTGGCGCTCGGTACTCAGACCCAGTCTGCGGCCGTCACGGCGCACACCCAGGAGGCTTTGAAGCCCTCGAACCTTGGTTCGCTGGTGCGCAATCCCAAGTGGGTGGCCGGGTTGGTTCTGCTGGGCCTGGGCACGGCACTCAACGTTGCCGCGTTGACCTTGGCGACCGTGACGGTAGTGCAACCCATCGGCGTGATCGCACTGGTGATCACCACCTTGTTGCACGCCAAGCACAAGCACCTGGACATCAATGTCCGGACGTGGGGTGCGATCTCTCTCTGCACCGCGGGCGGTGCGGTGTTCGTTGTGGCCGCTGTTGCGGGCACCGACCCCACCTACTTGGCTGATCCCAAAGCGGAGACCATTTTGGTGTCCATCCTGATCGGGCTGGTCCTCTTCTTCGGTATCGCGGAATTGTTCCTTCGGCACCGCCGTATCAGCATGTTCTACGTCTTGGCGGCAGGAATCCTCTATGGATTCGTAGCGGTGCTGGTGCGACTCACCATGACTCACACCCTGGCCCACGGACTGGGGCAGATCCACTGGTTCACGGTCATCATGATCGTTGTGGCCTCCGTGGTGGGTGGTTGGATGGTTCAGTGTGCTTACTCATGCGGACCCCCTGATCTGGTGATCGCGGGCCTGACCGTGGTCGATCCGATAGTGGGCGTGATCCTTGGCCTGTCTGTCCTGGGGGAGGCCGGACCGGGCTTCACCCCTATCATCGGAGCGGTCATGTCTCTGGCAGGCGCCGTTGCTATAGTCGGCGTGGTACTGCTGTCCCGGCATCACCCAGAGGTGATCGAGCGTAGGGAGCAGACCAAGCAACTGCAGCGTGAACTCTCAAGTGAAGCTCCACCCACCGACCTTGAGCACAGGAAGACTCTGAACAGCACCCGTGAGCACTGAGCATCCCGAGGAACAGCGCCCCTTGAAGATTTTGATCATCGCCGAAACTTATCCGCCGGACATCAACGGCTCGGCGCAGTTCGCTCGGCGGCTCGCACAGGGCATGCTCCGGCGTGGCCACGAGGTTCATGTGATGGCGCCTATGACGTCCCGGGGTAAATCCCTGACGGTCGAGAAGGACGGCGTGACCGAGCACCGGATCCGCTCGCACCGTGCGTTCACCCATTCGTATTTCCGGTTGTGCTTCCCGTGGGAGATCTACAGCGAGATCAAACGGGTGATCGATGAAGTCCAGCCGGATGTGGTGCACAGCCAATGTCACTACATCCTGGGACGACGCGCTATCCAGGAAGCTCAGCGCCGCGGGATCCGGTTGGTAGGCACCAACCACTTCATCCCGGAGAACATCGAGCCGTTCCTGCCGTTCCCGGAATGGTTCATTCGTGGGTATCGGAAGGTGTCGTGGTGGGACCTGGCCCGCCAGTTCCGCCGCTGCGATGTGGTGACGGCACCGACCCAGTTGGCCGTGGACACCATGGTGACCAATGGCGTGGATGACAACGCGATTCCCGTGTCCAACGGCATTCAGGTGGGTGACTACGAACTTCACCCGGGTGAGAACCTGAAGAAGCCCAACCGTGAGACCGTTCTGTTCTGCGGTCGCCTGGCCGTGGAGAAGAACGTCAACGAGCTGATCGAAGCCATATCCCTCATCCCGGCCGAGAAGAATGTGCACGCGGAAATTGTGGGGGAGGGTGAGCAGCTCGACACATTGGTTTCGCTCGCGCACTCGCTGGGTGTGGCCGAACGAATCCATTTCCGTGGGTTCCTGACCGACGAACAGCTGCGTGTTTCGTACCTGAACGCCGATGTGTTCTGTCAGCCGGGCACCGCCGAGCTGCAGTCGCTGGTCACGCTGGAAGCAATGTCCGCGTCCACCCCTGTGGTTCTCGCCAACGCGCGGGCCTTGCCGCACTTGGCGGACGAAGGAGTCAACGGCTACCTCTTCGAACCTGGAAATCCCCAGGACCTGGCGGAGAAGCTGCAGTTGGTTCTGGACGCCAGTCCCGAGAGACAGCGCGCCATGGGGGAGGCCAGCCACCGGATGATGGCGCAGCACTCGTTCGCCAAGACGCTGGACACCTTCGAACGGATTTATCGCGGCGAACCTGTCTGATGAGCGGCTCCACCGCGTGGATGCGGTAGCGTAGAGCGGCGACCACGGCACTGTTTCGTGGTGGCAACAGGGGGCGGTAGCTCAGCTGGTCAGAGCAGAGGACTCATAATCCTTTGGTCGTGGGTTCAAGCCCCACCCGCCCTACAGAAATGGCCCTTTCGCCGATGGAAACATTGGCGAGAGGGCCTTTTTCATCTGGTTGTGACGGTTCAAGCCGTCAGCTACTCACCTCATGGTTCGGTAGAACCACCCGCTGCACCTCCTGCGCCGTTGGAGCCCTTGGCACAGTGGATAAGGGTTGCAAAGAAACCTCAGGTGCACGGTGGGGTCCTGACGGCACCCAGGATGCAGGCGGACCCCAGATACCGGGACGCAGCCGACCCCCAGACGTCGGGTCGCAGCGGACCCCCAGGTGTAAACCCGTCGGGAGTCGGGGAGCCAGCAGATCCGGCAGTCCCGCAGGCACACGAGAGCCAAGAGCCGCAGCCGCCATCACTCGGGCACTGGTAGCAACACAGACGGGCGCATGTCCTGCACGAACTGCAAGGGGTTCACGTATTCGCCGTCCCGTCGAACACCCCAGTGCACGCAGTTCGCCGGAGGACAGTGTCCGGCGGAAGCGATGTTGCCGATCACCTGTCCCCGGGCCACCGAGTCGCCGCGTTTGACCGAGGCTTCAATGGGTTCGAAAGAGGATTTCAACCCACCGCCGTGATCCACCGTGATCACCGGCCGGTCCACGACAACTCCGGCGAACGTCACCGTGCCTGCCGCGGGGGAGCGAACCTCGGTTCCCGGTGCCGCACCCAGGTCCACGCCACGGTGGCCCGAGAGCCACTTCTCGGCCGGCGGTTGGAACGTGCGCGTGACCGCTGGTTTGGGCTTGACCGGCCATGTCCACCCTCCGGCGGCCAGAGCCGGCTGTAGACCGAGCGCCCCACCGCCCAACGCAGCACCAAGGAGGAGACAGAGCGCCACAAGAATGGTGAACGCTCTCGACCGGTGACCAAGCGGAGAACGCGAGGCGGGTGAATAAGGGGCGAGGGCGGCGTCGTCGGGGACCATGAGGCAAGCCTGACCCCGCGAGATGGCTGACACCAGAGGAATCCGCTCGATGTGGAGCGAGATGCACCGTGCATGATGTATTCTGAACGTTGCAGTGTCGACCGCCCTCATTCATCATGCCCGTGACCCGGGTAAGACCGTGAGGCTGACACTGACTTCGCGCGCGAAGGAACACATTGACGTGTGTGCGCACTCCTCGGTCCGGAACTTGTTGCGGATGGGGTGCGTTGGTCAGGTCCGTTGGACCGGATCACGAATCGCGCCAGGGATCGTCCCGATCGATCAATAACCGTAAACCCATGGCGGTCGCCCATAAGGCCGCCAGCAATTAACAGGAGACGACATGCCCGTCGTAACCATGCGCCAGATGCTCGACAACGGCGTTCACTTCGGCCACCAGACCCGCCGTTGGAACCCCAAGATGAAGCGTTTCATCTTCACCGAACGCAATGGCATCTACATCATTGACTTGCAGCAGTCGCTGGGCTTCATTGACCGCGCCTACGAAGCAGTCAAGAACACCGTGGCTCACGGTGGCACCATTCTGTTCGTGGGTACCAAGAAGCAGGCTCAGGAAGCCATCGCCGAGCAGGCCACCCGCGTGAACATGCCCTACGTGAACCACCGCTGGTTGGGCGGCATGCTCACCAACTTCTCCACCGTTTCCAAGCGCATCGATCGCATGAAGGAACTGGAAGAGGTCGACTTCGACGACGTCGCCGGTTCGCAGTACACCAAGAAGGAACTGCTGCTGCTGCGCCGCGAGAAGGAAAAGCTGGAGCGCACCCTGGGCGGTATCCGCAACCTGACCAAGGCTCCCTCGCTGGTGTGGATCGTTGACACCAAGAAGGAACACCTGGCCGTTGACGAGGCGCAGAAGCTCGGTATCCCGATCGTCGCGATCCTGGACACCAACTGCGACCCGGACGAGGTCTCCTTCCCGATCCCGGGTAACGACGACGCCATTCGTTCCGTCTCGCTGTTGACCCGCGTGATCGCCGACGCCGTGGCCGAGGGCCTCATCGAGCGCAACAACGGTAAGTCCGGTGGCAACGCCACCGACGAGCCGATGGCCGAGTGGGAGCGCGAGCTCCTCGAACAGCACGAGGCCGACAAGGCCGAGGGCGCCGAGAAGGCCGAGTCCGCCGAAAAGGCTGACGATGCTGAGCAGGCTGCGCCCGCAGCCGAGACCGAGGCTGCTTCCGAGGAAGCTCCGAAGGAAGAGACCCCCGCAGCCGAGTAAGGCCGCGAGTTTCGTTTACCTTCCATTCTTTCGGGTGGCCCATCATGGTCACCGACGTTGGCCGGGCGTGTATCTCGCGCCCGGCCAACCCCAAACGACAACAGAGGAGTTCACATGGCGAACTACACCGCTGCTGACATCAAGGCACTGCGCGAGCGCACCGGTGCCGGCATGCTCGACGTCAAGAAGGCCCTGGACGAAGCTAATGGCGACGCTCAGAAGGCCCAGGAAATCATCCGCGTGAAGGGCCTCAAGGGCGTCACCAAGCGTGAAGGCCGTTCCACCGCGGAGGGCATCATCGTCGCTCGCGTCGAGGGCAACGTCGGCCACATGGTCGAGCTCAACTCCGAAACCGACTTCGTGGCCAAGTCCGGCCCGTTCGTCGAGTTCGGTGCCAAGGTTCTGGACGCAGCCGTTGCCGCTGACGCCAAGGACCTGGACGAACTGCTCGCTGCTGATTCCGAGGGCAAGCCCGTGTCCGAGCTCGTGACCGAGACCGGCGCACTGCTGGGCGAGAAGGTCGTCGTGCGTCGCGTGGCTCGCGTCCAGGGCGATCACGTGGCCGTTTACCTGCACAAGACCTCCAAGGATCTCCCGGCGCAGGTCGGCGTGCTGTTGGCCGTGTCCGGTGAAGGCGCCGACATCGACCAGGCCGCTCACGACGTGGCTGTGCACACCGCCGCCATGTCCCCGAGCTTCCTCCACGAGTCCGACGTTCCGGAAGAGACCGTCGAGAACGAGAAGCGCGTGGCCGAAGAGACCGCACGCAACGAGGGCAAGCCGGACAAGATCATCCCGAACATCGTTCAGGGTCGCCTCAAGGGCTTCTACAAAGACGTCGTTCTGGTCGATCAGGACTTCGCCAAGGATTCCAAGAAGTCCGTGGGCCAGGTGCTGTCCGAGGCAGGCGCCACCGCCACTGCCTTCGCGCGTTTCCGCGTGGGTGCCTGAGCTAGCTAGTTAGTTAGGCAACCTCCGCCGACGCCGCTCGCGAGCGGCGTCGTACGAGGTCATCTCGGCGGGGTGTCACCGAGCAATCGGTGGCACCCCGCCGTTTCTGTATGCTGTAAAGCGGTCTGCCACATTCGGGCCCGCACCTCGACCACGTATTTTTCGGGAGGATCTATGCCCACCACCAACGAATCCGAACTGCACGACGAAGCCGTGCGGTTGAGCCGGGATCCCCGGGTCGAGCCCAAGCGCCGCAGGGTGCTGTTGAAGCTCTCCGGTGAGGTCTTCGGCGGCGGGCAGGTGGGTCTGGACACCACCGTGGTCCGTCGGATTGCCGAGCAGATCGCGGCCACCGTGGGCCAGGTGGAAACCTCCATCGTGGTGGGTGGTGGCAACTTCTTCCGTGGCGCCGAGCTCTCCCAAGCCGGGATGGATCGCTCGCGCGCGGATTACATGGGCATGCTGGGCACCGTGATGAACTGCCTGGCGTTGCAGGACTTCCTGGAGCAGTGCGGGGTCGATACCCGCGTGCAGTCGGCCATCAAGATGGAACAGGTGGCCGAGACCTACATCCCCCGCCGTGCCATCCGCCACATGGAGAAGGACCGCGTGGTCATCTTCGGCGCCGGTGCAGGGCTGCCGTACTTCTCTACAGACACCGTGGCCGCCCAGCGAGCACTCGAAGTGCACGCAACCGAGGTTCTGATGGCCAAGAACGGTGTGGACGGCGTGTACACGGCCGATCCCCGCAAGGACCCCACCGCGGAACGCCTGACCGCTCTGACCTACGACGAAGCCCTGGCACGCGACATCCGCGTGATGGATCAGACCGCTTTCAGCCTGTGCCGCGACAACAACGTGACCATGCGCGTGTTCGGCATGGAGGGTGAAGGTAATGTCACCCGCGCGGTACTGGGGGAGCAGATCGGCACGCTGGTCACCCCGTGAATCGTTAGTACTTGCATCCACCGATAGAGTGGAAGCTAGTACCGCAGTCCGCCAGCGCCCCTGGCTTTTCCACGTATAAGGAGCAAAACACGTGATTTCCGAGATCCTTTCCGACGCCACCTCCCGGATGGCCAAAGCGGTGGATGCGGCCAAGACCGACTTCTCCACGGTTCGCACCGGTCGCGCGAACCCGGCACTGTTCTCGAGCCTCACGGTCGAGTACTACGGCACGCCCACTCCGCTGCAGCAGCTGGCGTCCTTCCAGACGCCCGAGGCGCGCACCCTGCTGATCACTCCCTACGACCGCTCCGCCCTCAACGACATTGAGAAGGCGCTGCGCGATTCGGATATCGGAGCCAACCCCGCCAATGACGGCAACGTGATTCGCGTGGTCATGCCGGAGCTCACCGAGGAGCGCCGCAAAGAATACGTCAAGGTCGTTTCCACCAAGGCCGAGGAAGGCCGCGTGTCCGTGCGCAACATCCGTCGTAGCGCCAAGGAGGCTATGGAAAAGGCCATCAAGGACGGCGACGTGGGCGAGGACGAAGGCAAGCGCGGCGAGAAGGACCTCGACGCCGCCACCAAGAAGCACATTGACCAGATCGATGAGCTGCTCAAGAACAAGGAAACCGAACTGCTCGGTGCCTGATGGCGGCAGCTCATACCCCTCACGGATCTGACAACCGTTCATCCGCCTCTCCCCAGGGACAGGCGGATGAACGGCATGACCCGGCAGGTAAACCCTCCCGGATCGACCTGCTCAACACGGGCACACTGAGAGAAGTCATCAAGCGGCCTTGGACACGCAGCGACGAACACCGCGCGCCGTCCAAGGCCGGACGCAATTTACCGGCGGCCATCGCCGTTGCACTGGTTCTGATTGCCACCCTGTTGGTGGGACTCTACCTCTTCCCGATCGTCCTCGCGCTGCTGGCCGGCACCGCCGCCGGGATTGGCGTGTGGGAGATCGCACGTTCGCTGAGCTACCGGGGGATTCGGATCCCCAGGGTTCCAGCGGTGATAGCCGCGGTGCTCATGCCTCTGGCGGCCTATCAGGGCGGCGCGCAGTATCTCTCATTCGCCATGGTGCTCTCAGTGACGCTCGTCGTGTTGTGGCGAGCCTTCGGGCCCAAGGAGGGCATGCTGCTCTCCATCATGGGGTCGGTCTTCGCCTTGGTGTGGGCATCGTTCCTGCTGAGCGCTGCTCTGCTGCTCTATCACTCCGACGACGGACCCTTCAAGATCCTCACCGTCATCCTGCTCGCGGTCAGCTCGGACACGTTCGGCTACGCGGTGGGTGTCGTGTGGGGTAAACATCCCATGGCACCCAAGATCTCGCCCAAGAAGTCCTGGGAGGGCTTTGCCGGATCGGCCGGTGGTGCCATGATCGTGGGCGTTCTGTGTTCGGTCTTCCTACTGGGGGACGCTTGGTGGCAGGGCATCATTCTCGCCCTGGCAATCGTGGCCGTTTCCACCCTGGGCGACTTTTCCGAGTCCATGATCAAGCGTGAGCTGGGCATCAAGGACATGGGCACGTTGCTACCGGGGCACGGGGGAGTGATGGACCGCATCGATTCCATTCTGTTCGCGGTCATGACCGGCTACGTGATCTTCGAGTTATTCGCCCTTCTGGGATAGGCATTGGCCCCGGCTGGTCGGGGCGCGGAGCGGAATCGCTTCGGCAGTTGGAAAGGTACACACCAAAATGACCGAGAACACGTTGGGTTCCTCCGCCGCTGATCAGCCCACGCAGGCGATCGACGGACTGGACACTCGAACCAAGGCCCAGCAGGTCCCGGGCGGTGACGGCGCCCCCAGCCACTCTGCTGCCGCCCCCCAGGCGGCTGCCCCCACTCAGGAGGCCACGCAGGCTTCGGCTCCGGCTCGCGAGACGGCGGGCCGCAAGTTCATGCGTGTCGAGGATGAACGCTGGGGTTACGATCCCGCCGAGGTCGACGACTTCCTGGACCGGGTCGACGCCGTTCTGGCCACCACGGCGCGCGATCTGCAGTCCGCGCCGGGCGTAGGTAGCCGGCAGGTGCGCGAGCGCGTGTTCGATCGTGTGCAGGGCGGTTACGATCCGGCTCCGGTGGATGCCCGGCTCGACGAGCTCGAAGACGAGCTGGCGGATCGAGAACGTGAGGCCTTCATCTCGGAGCACGGTCCCGAGCGCTGGGAGGAGCACCTGGAACTCATGGGTCAGACTCTGCTCGGACGCCTGAACCGGCCCCACGGGGAGCGGTTCCGCAGGCCTTCCCAGCGCAAGCAGCTCGGGTATTCGGTCTCTGACGTGGATGTGCTGTGTGACCGGATCACCGAGCACTTCCGTTCCGACGAAGCTCTTGATCCAACACTGGTGCGCAAGGCGGTGTTCCGTCAGGCGCAGGGTCAACGATGCTACGAGGAACAGCAAGTCGATGCGTTCATGGACCGGGTCGTGGAGCTCATCCTGGCATTGCGCTGACTCCCAGACTTCCGCGCGTTTGTATACAAAGCGGGCCTAACTACCGAAATATTCGGAAAGTTGGGCCCGTTTTTTCGTCTTTTTTCGCGTTGCTGTTGTGTTTGTGGATACAAAGAGCCTAATGTGGTCCTCATCACACAAGGAGGCTTTCATGGCGTCTACGCCCCCTGTCGACTCGGCCAACTCCACGGCTTTCGACTTCACAGAAGCTCAGCGCTCGGATCAGTTCCAGCAGCTGCGCAAAACTCACCGTTCTTTCGTCTTCCCCATGGCCGTGGCGTTCCTGGTCTGGTACCTGCTCTACGTGGTGCTTGCCATTTACGCCCCTGAGTTCATGTCCCAGCGCATTTTCGGGAATGTGAACCTCGGGCTGCTCCTGGGGCTCCTACAGTTCGTAACCACCTTTGGCATCACCGCTGCGTACGTGTCCTTTGCCAACCGGAAACTTGATCCCCAGGCCACAGCGTTGCGTGAGCACCTCGAGGCCGCCGGTGCGGGACGAGGAGAAGCGTAAATCATGATCAACATCACTAATGCGGCACTTCCGGCGATCCATGCCGCCACTGACACCGAAACCGTCGGTACTCCGTGGATCAACATCAGCGTGTTCCTGGCATTCGTCGTGGTCACGCTGGTCGTCGTAATCCGCGCTTCCAAGTCGACATCCACGGCGGCCGACTACTACGCGGGCGGCCGATCGTTCTCCGGTACCCAGAACGGCCTGGCCATTGCGGGCGACTATCTCTCCGCGGCATCGTTCCTCGGCATCGTGGGGGCCATTGCGTTGCAGGGTTACGACGGGTTCCTGTACTCCATCGGCTTCTTCGTCGCGTGGCTCGTGGCCCTGCTACTCATCGCCGAGCCGCTGCGAAACACCGGTAAGTTCACGATGGCGGACGTGCTCTCCTTCCGCCTGCGTCAGCGTCCAGTGCGCGTCGCGGCGTCCATTTCCACCCTGGCCGTGACCTTCTTCTACCTTCTGGCGCAGATGGCCGGCGCGGGTGCTCTCGTGTCGCTGCTGTTGGGCATCGGTTCCAAGACCGGTCAGTCACTGGTCATCGTGGTTGTGGGCATCATCATGATCGTCTACGTCTTGGTGGGCGGCATGAAGGGCACCACGTGGGTCCAGATCATCAAGGCGTGCCTGCTGGTCACGGGTGTTGCCGTGATGACCGTGTGGATCCTGGCCATGTTCGGCTTCAATTTCTCGGCCATCCTGGGCGCCGCAGTGGAAACCAATAACAACCCCGCCATGCTGGATCCGGGACTGAAGTACGGCTTGAGTGAGATCACCAAGATCGACTTCATCTCGCTGGGCCTGGCTCTGGTGCTCGGTGCCGCCGGTCTGCCGCACGTGCTCATGCGCTTCTACACGGTTCCCACCGCCAAGGAAGCACGCAAGTCCGTGGTGTGGGCCATCACCCTGATCGGCTTGTTCTACCTTTTCACCCTGGTGCTGGGTTTCGGCGCAGCCGCGTTGATCGGCTCCGACCGGATCTTGAATTCCCCCGGTGGCGTGAACTCGGCCGCTCCATTGCTCGCCTACGAGCTGGGCGGCTCCATCCTGATGGGTTTGATCGCCGCAGTGGCCTTCGCAACCATCCTTGCCGTCGTCGCCGGTCTGGCCATCACGGCCTCAGCGTCCTTCGCGCATGACATCTACACATCCGTGATCAAGAACGGCAATTCCGACCCCAAGCAGGAACTGCGCGTCGCCAAGACCACCGTGGTCATCATCGGCCTGGTGTCGATCGCCGGCGGTATCGGCGCCCAGGGTCAGAACATCGCGTTCCTGGTGGCACTGGCCTTCGCGGTCGCCGCATCGGCCAACCTCCCCACGATCCTGTACTCGCTGTACTGGAAGCGCTTCACCACCCGCGGTGCCGTGCTGTCCATGTACGGAGGTCTGATCAGCTCCGTGGTCCTGATCATCTTCTCGCCGGTGATGTCGGGCGCTGAGACGTCCATGATCCCGGGTGCAGATTTCGCCATCTACCCGCTGTCCAACCCGGGCATCATCTCCATTCCGTTGTCGTTCCTATTGGGCTTCCTCGGTTCCATGTCCGAGCGTCGGCCGGAGGATCCCAAGAAGCAGGCCGAGATGGAAGTTCGTTCCTTGACGGGCGTTGGTGCTGAGAAGGCAGTCGATCACTGATTGAGTGTCCTGACGATTTCTCCTGTAACCTGATAGGAAGCTGGCAGTCAGTACGCTGACCAAGGCATACGAACGCGACGACCTCGTGTTAAAGCAAACAGCTAAACTGGAGGAATCATGGGCATTATTAGCTGGATCGTCCTGGGCCTGATCGCTGGCGCACTCGCCAAGCTCATCATGCCGGGTCGTCAGGGTGGCGGCATCATCGTCACCATCATCCTGGGCATCATCGGTGCCATCCTGGGCGGCTTCCTGGGCAGCCTGGTGGGCATCGGATCCTTGGAATCCGTGTTCGACATCGGAACCATCATCACCGCAATCGTGGGCGCACTCATCGTGCTGTTCATTTACGGTGCAGTGACCGGCCGCAAGGGCGCTCGTCGCTGATCCACGGCATCACTGAACGAGGGCGTCACCTCCGGGTGGCGCCCTTGTTGTATGTGCTGAGCTCCTCCGATCCACGAGATACTGGTGACCATGTCTGACGCACCCCTGACCATGACCCCCGAACTCGACAGCGCCACTGGCAAGCATCCCCGGCGCGTGGTCATTCTGGGTTCCACGGGCTCCATCGGTACGCAAGCGCTCGACGTCGTCGCCTCCGCGCGTGGCCTGCGGCGACCGGGCGAGGGCGACGCCGCCGCGGGGCACCCGCCGCTGTCGGTCACGGCCTTGGCCGCCGGAACGTCCAACCTGCCGGTGCTGGCGGAGCAGGCCGTCCGAGAACGTGTGGCCGCGGTCGGAACCAGTGGCACGGCCGACCACGCCCGGCAACTGAAAGAACTCATTGCCCAACGAGCCTCGGGGGAGGGCCTGACAGGCTTCACCCCCGAGATCTTCCACGGGCCTGAGGCCGCAACGTGCGTGGCGGAACACTCGGACTGTGATGTTGTTCTCAACGGCATCACCGGGTCCATCGGACTGGCTCCCACGCTCGCCGCATTACACGCGGGGACGCCCGTGGCGCTGGCCAACAAGGAGTCCCTCATCGCGGGCGGCCCGCTGGTCAAACAGGCCGCGGCCGCCACCGGCCTGGAGACCCCGCTGATCCCGGTGGATTCCGAGCACTCGGCTCTGGCGCAGGCGCTGCGGGGAGGCCGTTCGAGCGAAGTCGACCGATTGATCCTCACCGCCTCCGGCGGACCCTTCCGAGGGATGTCCCGGGATCAACTCACCACGGTCACGCCCCAGCAGGCGTTGAAACACCCCACATGGGACATGGGGGTGATGGTCACGACCAATTCGGCCACCATGGTCAACAAGGCGCTTGAGGTCCTGGAAGCATCCTTGTTGTTCGACGTTGCCCTGGACCGGATAGACGTGACCGTGCACCCACAGTCCGTGGTGCATTCCATGGTCCAGTTCGTGGACGGTTCCACCCTGGCCCAGGTATCACCGCCGGACATGCGACTGCCCATTGCCCTGGGTATGGGGTGGCCCCACAGAATTCCCGGCGCGGCGGCGTCGTGCGATTGGACGCAAGCGGCGCACTGGACCTTCGAGCCGCTGGACACCGAGGCATTCCCCGCCATCGAGCTGATGAAGCATGCCGGGACGCTGGGCGGCACCTGGCCGGCCGTGTTCAACGCGGCCAATGAGCAGGCCGTGTACGCCTTCCACCGGGGTGAGGTGAACTTCACGACCATCGTGGACATCGTTGCGGTGGTCGTGAATGAACACGAGGGCGACACGACCCCGCGGCTCGAGGACGTCCTGGGCGCCGAGGGCTGGGCCAGGAACCGGGCGGATCAGTTTATTGCGCAGCGTTTCAGCGCACGCTGATCACCGCCGGCCCCATGTTAGGCTTGGCCGCGGATGACGAGATCCGGCGTCAAGCTCTGGCTGGCCGGACGGCAACCCTCTCCCGTAGCGGGGTGCCCCAGATGACCATCCGGCCGCGGTTAACGTAGCTCCCGGCAAGTGCGGTTTCCCGAATCAACTAGCACGAGCCTTGCAACTGCGGTGTGTCCTCGGACGTACCGCTTTCAGTTGTTAATCGCCCAGAACATTTCACACCTCGGAAAGGCACATCGTGCGATCTCACCGTTTGATCCCCCTTGCGCTGGCCACCACCATCGGCCTCACCTTGACCGCGTGCGGCGGCGGAGATTCTGAATCCTCCGATCCTGCTGCGGACGGCACCGTCACCATTGGCATCGTCGGCTCGGAGCCCGCTCACGACGCGCTCAAGGAAGTCGCTGCCGAGAACGACATCACCGTCGAGTACGTGGATTTCAGCGACTACAACCAGCCGAACCCCGCCACCAAGAGCGGCGACGTGGACATGAACTGGTTCCAGCACACCGCGTACCTTGCTGACTACAACAACAACTCTGGTGACACCATCACACCGGTCGGGTCCACCGCGATTTACCCGTTGGGTATGTACTCCAGCAAGTACGACTCCCTGGACCAGATCAAGGACGGCGACGAGATCGCGATTCCCAATGACTCGATCAACCTGGGTCGTGCACTGAACCTGCTCAAGCAGGAGGGGCTGGTCGAATTCACCAAGGACACCATTGCCCCGACCGAAGGCGATATCGACACCGAGAAGTCCAAGGTCTCTGTGCGTCCCGTGTCCGCCGAACAGACTGTTTTGTCAATGGATTCCGTGGCGGCTTCCGTGATCAACAACGATTTCCTGGGCCGAGCGAACATCGATCCCAAGTCCGCTCTCGCATCGGATGATCCCAAGCAGGACAGCGCCAAGGTCTTCAACAACCTGTTCGCTGCTACCGAGGCCAACGCCGACAACGAAACCCTCAAGAAGGTTGCAAGCTTCTACTACGACCCCAAGGTCTTGAAGGCCGAGGACGAGGAGAGCAAGGGCACCGCTGTCCCGACAGAGGTGGACCAGCAGGAACTCAAGGATCTGCTGACGCGGTACCAGGAAGACCTGAAGGAACAGACCCAGTGACGGAAGTATCCAGTGAGCGCACCCTGGTGCGCTTCCGGGACGTCAGCAAGGTCTACACGGGCGGATCCAAGCGCGCACCGCGAGTGGTCAACGCCGTGGACAGCGTCACCCTGGACATCACCAAGGGCGAGATCTTTGCCGTGATCGGGTACTCCGGAGCCGGCAAGTCCACCCTCGTGCGATTGATCAACGGTCTGGAGCCCATCAGCTCCGGATCGCTCGAGGTTGCGGGTAACCGGGTGGACGGTAAGTCCGAGGTGCAGTTGGCACCCATCCGCCGCAAGATCGGCATGATCTTTCAGCAGTTCAACCTGTTCAACTCGCGCACCGTGGCGGGCAATATCGAGTATCCGCTCAAGCGTGCCGGGTGGAAGCCCGAGGAGCGCAAACGACGAGTGACCGAGCTGCTGGACTTCGTGGGACTGACGGACCGTGCCAAGAACTATCCCGAAGAGCTGTCCGGTGGGCAGAAGCAGCGCGTGGGCATTGCTCGCGCCCTCGCCTCCAATCCGGAGTTGTTACTCGCGGACGAATCGACCTCGGCGCTGGACCCCGAAACCACCCAGGAAGTGCTCGGACTGCTCAAGCGGGTCAACCGGGAACTGGGGATCACCATTGTGCTGATCACCCACGAGATGGACGTGGTGCGTTCCATCGCGGATCGCGTAGCCGTGATGGACAGCGGCCGAGTGGTCGAAATGGGCACCACGTCGGACGTTTTTGCCTACCCCCAGGCCGAGACCACACGGAAGTTCGTCTCCTCGGTGATGCGCACCGTTCCCCGTGAGGACGAGATCGCCAAGCTGCGCGAGGAACACCCGGGTCGCCTGATCCTGGTGGATGTCACCGACCAGAACCGGATCGGCTCCGTTCTCTCGGAGTGCGCCCGGGACGGCGTGACGTTCAACATCGCGTTCGGTGGCATCTCCATGCTGCAGTCGCGGTCCTTCGGCACGTTGACGCTGTCGTTGAACGGTCCGGACACCGCCGTGGAGAACACCATTGTTCGGCTGCGTGAAATCACCAAGGTAGAGGAGGTGACCCGCTGATGGATTGGTCATTATTGGGACCCCAATTGCTCTCGGCCACCGGCGAGACCCTGTACATGGTGGCAGTCACCCTGGTGTTGGCCGGTCTTATCGGGCTGGTGGTCGGCGTGGGACTCTACGTCACCCGTCGGGGCAACATCCTGGAGAACACCGCGGTTTTCACCGCGCTGAACCTCCTGGTGAACTTCATCCGCCCCATCCCGTTCATCATTCTGCTGGCCGCACTTGGCCAGGCCACCGAGGCCGTCGTGGGCACCCGACTGGGTCCTAACGCCGCGATTTTCGCCATGACCATTGGTGCAACGTTCGCTGTGGCGCGCATCGTGGAGCAGAACCTGATGAGCGTGGATCCCGGTGTGGTTGAGGCCGCTCGTTCCATGGGTGTGTCTCGGTTCCGGATCATCACCACGGTGATCCTGCCCGAGGCTCTCGGCCCGCTGGTGCTGGGTTACACCTTCTTGGTCATCGGCATCACGGACATGTCCGCCATGGCCGGTGCCATTGGCGCTGGTGGTTTGGGCGACTTCGCGTTGCGTCTGGGTTACCAGCGTTTCAATGACGAGGTCACCTGGGCAGCTGTGATTGTGATCATCATTCTGGTGCAGTTGGTTCAGTTCTTCGGCAACTGGTTGGCGCGCAAGATCATGCGCCGCTAGCGAGGACAACCGCTACGAATCCCGCCCCGGGCCTTCCCACGGAAGGCCCGGGGCGGCGTCGTTGGGCGTTCGTTTGCTCACGTCCGGCTGCAGGCTCTCGGCAAGGTGGCACAATGGAAGGTGAATAAATCGGGGAGTGCCCTTGCGCACCCCCGGCCAACAAGCTTCTGGAGGCAATTCGTGAGTTCGGTCAGTCTCGGTATGCCCGCTGCACCCCAGCCGGTCCTTTCACCTCGACGGAAGACCCGTCAGATCCAGGTGGGGTCCGTGGGTGTCGGATCGGATTTCCCGGTCAGCGTGCAGTCGATGACCACCACGCCCACCACCAACATCAACGCCACGCTGCAGCAGATCGCAGAACTCAACGCAGCTGGTTGCGACATTGTGCGTGTGGCCTGCCCGTCCCAGGATGACGCTGATGCGTTGCCCATCATTGCCAAGAAGTCACCGATCCCGGTGATTGCTGACATCCACTTCCAGCCCAAGTACGTCTACGCGGCCATCGATGCCGGCTGTGCCGCGGTACGCGTGAACCCGGGCAACATCCGCAAGTTCGATGATCAGATCGAGGGCATTTCCCGCGCAGCCGAGGCCGCGGGCGTGTCCATCCGGATCGGCGTGAACGCGGGATCGCTGGACAAGCGCCTGCTCGAGAAGTACGGCAAGGCCACCCCGGAGGCACTCATGGAGTCCGCCGTCTGGGAAGCCTCTTTGTTCGAGGAACACAACTTCCACGATTTCAAGATCTCCGTCAAGCACAACGACCCCGTGACCATGGTGCGCGCCTACCAGTTGCTCGCCGAGCGCGGTGACTGGCCGTTGCACCTGGGTGTGACCGAGGCCGGGCCCGCGCTGCAGGGCACCGTGAAGTCCGCGACCGCCTTCGGCATTCTGCTGGGACAGGGCATCGGCGACACCATTCGCGTCTCGCTGTCCGCACCCCCGGTCGAAGAGGTCAAGGTGGGCAACCAGATTCTGCAGTCGCTGGGCCTGCGCCCGCGCAAGCTGGAGATCGTCTCCTGCCCGTCCTGTGGCCGCGCCCAGGTGGATGTCTACAAGCTCGCCGACGACGTCACCAAGGGTCTCGAGCACCTGACCGTGCCGTTGCGCGTGGCCGTGATGGGTTGTGTCGTCAACGGGCCTGGCGAGGCTCGCGAAGCCGATCTGGGTGTTGCTTCCGGTAATGGGAAGGGACAGATCTTCGTCAAGGGTGAGGTCATCAAGACCGTTCCCGAGGACCAAATCGTGGAGACCCTGCTGGAGCAGGCGAATCGCATGGCCGAGGACATGGAGCTCGACGAGAACGGTCAGCCCGTAGAGGGCGCCCCGGTCGTGACGGCCGGATGATCCGATACCGGGTGACGCGTCTGCTGGTTCCCGGGGCAGTGCCCCAATCCCAATTAGACCAGCTCCTGGCGCGTCACGCGGTCTCCTCGGTGTTCGTGGGCTCCCACGTCGATTCGGTGCGCACCGCACGACGTCGCCGCCCTCCGCCCGTGGTGGGCGTCATGAACCCGGATCAGGAACTCGTGGGTGCCTGCTGGGTGGGTACCAACGTGGTCCCCGTGGCGCTGGACGAGACCGGGCAGGACCTCGTGGCTGATTATCTGGCGCGGGGCGGGGCTCACTACGCGTCGATTTTCGGCCCCGCGGATCCCGTCATGGGGCTCTGGAACCGCCTTAAAGGTTCGTGGCCGCTTCCCTTCGACGTGCGTCCAGAGCAACCGCTGCTGGCCATGGACCAGGACCCAGCCCCTGAACAGTTGAATCACGTCTCGCGTCGAGTGCGGTGGGCCGAGATCTCGGAGTTCTCCCGCGTGCTCCCCGCGGCCGCGGCCATGTTCGAAGAAGAAGTGGGCTATTCACCGTTCGTGGATGGTGCTCAGAGTTACCGCAAGCGTGTGGAGCAGCTGCTGCGTGAGAAACGAACCGCGGTGCTCACCAACGACACGGACGGGAAAGTCCTCTTTAAAGCGGACATCGGTTCCATCAGCGGTGGGGTGTGCCAGATCCAGGGCGTGTGGGTCGATCCTGCCTATCGCGGTCAAGGACTCGCGGCACCCTGTATGGCCGCTGTGGTGGCGTTGGCTAGGACATATGTTCCCGTGGTCAGTCTCTACGTGAATTCCTACAATGCCCCGGCCCTGGCCACGTATCGCCGGGCCGGTTTTGAGAGATCCGGGACCTTCGCGACCGTTCTGCTGTAGTCAGGGCCCGTCATGTTGTTCCGGGAGAACGGCAAGCCAGTAACTGGTCAGTACCATTGAGGTCGATTGCCTGGGGAGGGGATTGACTGCCATGAAGAATACCGGGCGCGCAACGAAGCGCGTCTCGATCGTGGGTACGCTCATGTGCGCCGGCCTGGGACTGTATATGCTCTCTGGTTGCGCTTCACCGGAAGCTCAGCACTCCACCGAGTCCCACATCGTGGTCGAGCCCGAAGACGCACGCCAGTCGATGGACGGTGTGCTGGTCTCGGAGGAGAATCCGTTGTCGTTGTACACCACTCGACAGGGCGCGGGCACAGCCGCCAGTGATCAGCCTTCATCGCCGGGTACGAACGAGACCGGCGGTGACTCCGGGGGTAGAGCGCGCGACCGCGCGGTCAGCGAACTGGGGTTGGGGGCCCAAGCGGACCCCAAGATCTGCGAACCCGTGAGGGACGCTGCAGTGTCCTACCTGGCGGTTCCGGCATCATCCACGAACTCGTACAAGGCGTTGAGCCGGGACAATCTCACGGCCGTCACAGTTGAGCTGACGGATTCGGCCGAGGATGCTCGAGAACGGGTGACCGAGAACATCGAACTTCACGGGCGCTGCCAGGACATGACCATGACGGTGTCCGGTGTCAGCGTTCAGACCCGGGTGATGCCCCTGGACGTGGATGTGGATGCGTTGCAGAGTTCAGCGGCCAAGGTGAGCGGAACGGTGTTGGGAGCACCGCTCAAGACCGTGCTGGTGCAAGCCAGCCTGGGCAACGCGGTGGTCACGGTGGCGCACTTCGATTCGGATTTCCTGGTCACCGGCGATATGAACAGCCAACGTATGCCGGCCGAGGATCTCGAACGCGAAGCCACGGACGTGGCCAACGAGGTGCTTCACAATCTGCGTGAACACGCGGCGTGAAGTGTGAACCGGGTTACCTTTGGAGCGTGGCGCGATCAGCCGCTGAAGACAACTGACAGTACCGGCGAAAATAGGTGATCTCCGATGGGCTCCAAGACCACTACCCCCGCATCGTTCTCTCGTATTCAGTCCCCCCGACGCCGCGGCGCACGTGCCGCGGCGGCTGTCGCGATCGCAGCACTCGCGCTCACGGCATGTTCTTCCGGGGGAGGTAACGAACCCGACCCCGAAGCCAGCTACTCCCAAGACCAATTGATTACCGCGCTCAACAGCGTGGAGGTGGACGGTCAGACCCTGACCGCCGAGGCCATGGATCAGGAGAGCGCCGGTACCCAGATGGATGACATTGAGCAGGCGTTGGAGCAGGCCACCATCGAGCCCTCGCAATGCAAGGACCTGGTCAAGGCGGCCCTGGACTCTTCCTCCGGCCACGTTGAGAACATCGTGGTGGCCACACCCTCGGGCGGGAAGTTCGCGGTGAGCGCCATGCCATTGGGATCCGGGGACGAGGCCACCGAGCACGCGAAGAACGCCAACCAGCAGAACGAAGACTGCCAGGACTTCACGATGGAGCTCATGGGAAGCAAGATCGAAGCCACCATCGAACCGCGTGACATCGAGGTCGATAACGGCTCCGAAGCTTCCATCATGGACATGACCATGGACATGAGTGGACAGTCCAACAAGATGACTCAGGCCTCCGCCGTGGTCGCAAACACCTTTGTCGTGGTCAGTGGCCAGGGCGCATCCAGTGAGTCGGAAAGCGCCTCGTCCGAAACCCCGGACATCGAGGCCATCCTGCAAGAATCCGCCAACAAGATTTCTGAACAGTAAGCATCCATCTTGGTCTGAGAGGCTGGTATCTGGGGGATAGAATCCCACCAGATACCAGCCATTTTTTCGAAGGCCCGTTTACGGGCGGTTAGGACTCTTCGTGCCGCTTCGCCTGAGTTCCCTGTTCCTCCGCACTTTGCGTGAGGATCCCGTTGATGCAGACGTGGCCAGCCACCGACTGCTCGTGCGCGCCGGTTATATTCGTCGCGCCGCTCCGGGTATTTACACGTGGTTGCCGCTCGGGCTGAATGTGCTGCGCAAGGTCGAGTCCGTGGTCCGCGAGGAAATGGACGCGATCGGTGCGCAGGAAGTTCACTTCCCGGCGTTGCTGCCCCGTGAACCGTACGAGACCACCAATCGCTGGACCGAGTACGGCGAGAACCTGTTCCGGCTCCAGGACCGCAAGGGCGCCGATTACCTGCTCGCGCCCACGCACGAGGAAATGTTCACCTTGGTCGTGAAGGACATGTACTCGTCGTACAAGGATCTGCCGGCGATGCTCTACCAGATCCAGACCAAGTACCGCGACGAGGCCCGCCCTCGCGCGGGTCTGCTGCGCGGTCGCGAGTTCATCATGAAGGATTCCTATTCCTTCGACGTGGACGACACCGGTCTGGACGAGTCCTACGCTAAGCACCGCGCCGCGTACGTTCGGATCTTCGAGCGTCTCGGTTTGCCCGTGGTCGCGGTATCGGCACAGTCGGGAGCCATGGGCGGTTCGCAGTCCGAAGAGTTCATGCACCCCACGCCCATCGGCGAGGACACCTTTGTCCGGTCGGCCGGCGGCTACGCCGCCAACGTGGAGGCCGTCACCACCGTGCCGCCCGAGGCCATTGCCTACGACGACGCTCCGGCCGCCCAGGTGAACAGGACCCCTGACAGTCCCACGATCGAGACTCTCGTCCAGCGTTCCAACGAGCTCCACCCGCGTGAATCGGGGGAGTGGACCGCCGCGGACACGCTCAAGAACGTGGTGCTGTCGGTGACCCTTCCCGATGGCGAGAAACAACTGGTTGCCGTGGGAATCCCCGGTGATCGTGACATCGACATCAAGCGTGTGGAGGCCGGTATCGGCGAAGCTCTGGGCGTGGGCGGCGAACTGGACGTGGAACCCGCCAGCGACGAGCAGCTGCGGGCCCGCCCCGAGATCGTCAAGGGCTATCTCGGCCCCGGTATGACCCGGGACGATGCCCTGTTGGGTGCAAAGTCCCAGTCGGAGATCCCGTACTTCGTGGATCCCCGCGTGGTGCCCGGTACCAGCTGGATTACCGGCGCCAACGTGAGCGAAATGCACGTGTACGGCCTGGTGGCCGAGCGTGACTTCACGTGGGACGCCACCCTGGAGGCTTGCAGCGTGCGAGCCGGTGACCAGGCTCCCGACGGTTCCGGTGAACTGGAGATTGCCCGCGGCGTAGAAATGGGGCACGTGTTCCAGCTCGGCCGCAAGTACGCGGAGGCTCTGGGGCTGAAGGTGCTAGACCAGAACGGCAAGCTCGTGACCGTGACCATGGGCTCCTACGGTGTTGGCGTGACACGCGCGCTGGCCGCCGTGGCCGAGTACTACCACGACGACAAGGGCCTGATCTGGCCCCGCAACCTGGCCCCGGCCGATGTGCACGTGGTGGCCACGGGCAAGGGTGCCGAGGTGCTCGAAGCTGCCGAGGAAATCGTCAAGGAGATCGAGGACGCGGGTCTGAGCGTGATCTTCGACGACCGTCCCAAGACCTCACCGGGCGTGAAATTCGGTGACGCAGAGCTGCTGGGTGTTCCCACGGTCCTGGTGATCGGACGCGGTCTCAAGGACGGACTGCTCGAAGTGCGCGATCGCCGCAGCGGCGACAGCCGGGACATCGCCCGGGACCGAGTGGTCCAAGAGCTGCAATCGGAAATCTCGAACAGCGTTCAGCCCGAATCGGCCGAGGCCCGGTAACCGCTCGCGCGGTCACCACCGGTATCCCGCGTGGACGCATGGTTCTTGGAAGGCTCGGGGTTGGAATCCGCAACCCCGGGCCTTCTGCTGCTCTTGGTACTGACCGGCCTGGCCGCCGGATTCATCGATGCGGTCGTGGGTGGCGGCGGACTGCTACAGCTGCCCGTTGCCATGATGATTCCGGGAATCACCCCCGTCCAGGCGCTCGCGACCAACAAGATGGGGTCGATCTTCGGCACGGCAACCTCCGCGGTCACGTATTACCGCCGGGTGCATCCGGACCTTCGCACCGCCCTTCCCATGGCGGTGGTGGCCCTCGTTGCTTCAGGTGGGGGAGCGGCGGTCGCATCCTTGCTGCCCGCCCAGGTCTTTCGGCCGATCATCGTGGCAGCGCTGATCGGTGTGTTGATTTTCACCATTGCCCACCCCACCATGGGGCAGCTCACGGCCCTGCGGCACAGCGGCGCGC
This sequence comes from Kocuria sp. CPCC 205235, assembly GCF_040980905.1. Lineage (NCBI taxonomy): Bacteria > Bacillati > Actinomycetota > Actinomycetes > Micrococcales > Micrococcaceae > Kocuria > Kocuria sp. CPCC 205235. The sequence goes on along the minus strand of NZ_JAVKPR010000003.1, from coordinate 69,853 downwards.
GGCACTACGGATTGGCCATTCTGCTGGGCGGCGGCATCGGCTTCTACGACGGCGTCATGGGTCCCGGAACCGGATCCTTCCTGGTGATCGGGCTGGTCTCGGTGCTCGGCTATAGCTTCCTGGCCGCGAGCGCCAAGGCCAAGATCATCAATCTGGCCACCAACATCGGCGCACTCATCGTGTTCACGGCCAACGGGTCGATCCTGTGGGGACTCGGCTTGGTGCTGGGCATCAGTAACATGCTGGGTGGCTACATCGGTGCCCGAACGGCCGTGGCGAAAGGGAGTTCTTTTATCCGGATCATCTTCTTCGTGGTGGTGAGCGTGCTCATCGTGAAGCTTGGATGGGACATCCTCAGCGGTCGCTGACCTGGTGTTCACCCGCCAACGCGGGCACGGGATCGGAAGGCTGCAGTAGCGCCTGAGTACGCGCCGAGGATTCCAGGACATCCATGAGCCAGACACGTTCAATGGGGGTGACCGTGCTGATGGCGCCTTGAGCGTAGGCAGACACGTCTTGGGCCACCTCACCCGACGCGGCCTCGGGGTCATCCGCGATGTCACGCGGTAACTCGTAACCGCCGCGTGCGGGGCGAGGCTCACATTCGTACAACGACTCGACCGCGGGGTGGTCCTGAATCCGCTGCAGACTCTCCTGCCATCCGGTGAGCGCCCGAGCGGTTTCTGAGAAATCGGTGCCGCGCGCATCGGCCGATTGAGCGGTGAACAGGGCTCGGTCAATCTGCGTGGCCACGGCGGTCAGCTCGGGTGTGCACCGCTCGGTCACTTCTGCTTCGGCTTCCTGGCTTCCGGCATCCGCGGGTGCTCTTTCGTCGGATACATCGTTTTGCATCAATGACTGTGCGGTTCCGTCCTGCCGGGTGACTTCCGCGGACCACGAGGCCGCGATGCCGGCCATCGTGGCTGCCAGGTCTGGGTCTTCTTGATCCGTGGCCAGTTCAGTCATGCGGGAGATGGCCGTGGTCAGGTCGGTGTCCGCGGAAGCAGCGTCCTGCGGTGTGCGGTCCGTTGTACCCGTTGTGGCATCCGGTCCAGAATTTGTGCCACGCGTGTCTTCCAGCCGGTCGCGCTGCGCCGGGGTGGCCGCGGGCCCGAGCGCGGAGAGTTGGCGATCCGTGGTGTCTTGCGGAACGACGTCGCGGGGCGATTCATCCACGGAGGTGACGATGTCGCGGGCGGTGAGCCGGGCGGCGTCGTGCTCGGACAACGGGCGCCACGTGGCCCAGGCACCGGCCGCGAGGACGGCGACCAGCGCAATGGCCAGGAACGCAATCACCCACGGCCAGGCGCGAATGCTGCGGTCAGCGGCCACGATTCCTCCCTAGCTCCGGTTTTGTTCCATGATAGAGAGAACGACCGACACGAAGGAGAACGCATGAGCTCGGCAGACACTACCGCCATTCGCAACGCCGTGGAGCCAGTGGTCACCACCGCGGGACTGTATCTGGAAGACCTCGATCTCGAGACCAAGGGCTCCCAGCGGACCCTGCGGATCGTGCTGGACCTGCCGGACGGCACGGACGCCCTGAACCTGGATCGCCTGGCCGAGGTCTCCCGTGACATTTCCGCCGCGCTGGACGAACACGACCCCGTTCCGGGACCGCCCTACGAACTGGAAGTCTCCACGCCCGGTGCCACCCGCGAGCTGGAAACCCCACGACACTGGATGCGCAATGTCGGCCACCTGGTGCGTGTGCGCCCCGCGGACGGCGAACGTTTCACGGCCCGCCTGCTGGAAGCCCACGACGATCACGCGGTGCTCCAGCGTTGGCACCAGCCCAAGAAGGGCATGCCCATCAAGTATTTGGATCCGGAGCGGCTGGACTACCAGAACGTGCGTGGCGCGCGCGTTGAGGTCGAAATCTAAACCCGCACGGGGGATGTACCATAGCCCGAAGAACAAATAGCCAATACCCACGCGCAGCGCTCCACACCTCCCATGTGTGGCGCGCTGTTTGGTTCCCGGACGGGTCCCGAATGGGCACGAAGGAAGGCCGGTCACATGGACATTGATATAAGTACCCTGCGTCTGCTCGAACGCGAACGGGACATTCCGGTGGACGTGTTGATCCCCACCATCGAACAGGCACTGTTGCTCGCCTACCAGAAGTCCCCGGGTGCCGTGAGCGGTGCTCGCGCAGAGGTCGAACGCCGCACCGGTCACGTGACCATCTGGGCGGACGAGGTCGACGAGGACGGGAACAAGATCGGCGAGTTCGACGACACCCCCGCCGGTTTTGGTCGCATTGCCGCCGCCACCGCACGCCAGGTCATCCTGCAAAAGCTGCGGGACGTGGAGGACGACAACGTGCTGGGCCACTTCAAGGGCCGCGAGGGCGAACTGGTGTCCGGCCAGATTCAACAGGGAAAGAATCCCAACATGATCCAGGTGAACCTGGGCACCGTGGAGGCCGTGCTGCCACCGCACGAGCAGGCACCCGGCGAGGTCTACAAGCACGGCGCCCGCATTCGCGCGTTCGTGGTGGAGGCCAAGCGCGGCATGAAGGGCCCGTCCATCACGCTGTCCCGTTCGCACCCGGACCTGGTGCGTCGCCTGTTCGAGATGGAAGTTCCCGAGATCGCGGACGGCTCCGTGGAGATCGTCGCCCTGGCCCGCGAGGCCGGTCACCGCACCAAGATGGCCGTGGTCGCGACTCGTCCCGGGGCCAACGCCAAGGGCGCGTGCATCGGTGAAATGGGTTCGCGTGTGCGCGCCGTCATGAACGAACTGGGGGAGGAGAAGATCGACATCATCGACTTCACCGAAGAACCCGACGTGTTCATCGCCAATGCCCTGTCCCCGGCCAAGACCACCCGCGTGGAGGTCGTTGACGAGCGAACTCGCTCGGCCCGAGCCGTGGTACCCGACAGCCAACTGTCACTGGCCATCGGCAAGGAAGGGCAGAACGCTCGACTGGCCGCGCGCCTGACCGGCTGGCGCATCGACATCGTGCCCGAGTCCCGAGTGGCGAATCACTGAGAAAACTCGCAATTCGAGGGAATCAACCCCGGCGCGTTAGACTGGTCTACGGTCAGTTCGTGAATTGTGCGTACTCACCGGCATCGCACCTGGCGAGTGCCGAGTACTCACGTGAGCAAGTACAGGAGCGAGGGTGAGCCAGAACAGCCTTCGAACCTGTGTGGGATGCAAGAAAATTGTGTCCCCTGACCAACTCGTCCGCGTAGCGGTGGAGCAGACGGAGCAGGGCCTGGAAGCCGTGTTCGACGTGCACCGCCGTATCGGCGGCCGAGGTGCCTGGGTGCATCCCACCCAGGAATGCGTCAGGACAGCAGTGCGACGCCGCGCGCTCAATCGCGCGTTTCGCACCGCCGTCAGTGCCGAGAACCTCGGTCACCACCTCAACGTTTTACTGTCCACACGGTGGAACGGACAGAAGGAAAGCGAGTCAGAAGACCATGGAAAACCGATGAGTGCCAAGCGATGAGTACTTTTTCGTACTCCGCCCACGGCCAGCAGGGTGACATGTCGATCATCGACGCGCCCCAAGGCCGCATCAACGGAAGATAATGGTTCGTGCCTGTTTCGGTGCGAACCGAGACAGGAGAAATGTGGCCAAGCCCCGTGTCCACGAGCTCGCCAAAGAGCTCGGTATCACGTCTAAAGAAGCGATTTCCAGGCTTCAAGAATTAGGGGAATTCGTCCGTGGAGCATCCTCCACGGTGGAGCCCCCCGTAGCCAAGAAACTTCGTTCTGCATTCCCCGCCGGTTCCGGCGACGCTGCAGCGGAGAAGGCTCCCCAGAAGAATCAGAGCACCAAGTCGGCGCAGAAGTCCCAGCCCAAGGCCGAGACCAAGCCCGCTGCCGAGCGCCCCGCAGCAGCCCCCGGCCCCAAGCCGGGTCAGGCTGCTCCCAAGCCCGCTCAGGCCAAGGAAGAGACGGCTCCGGCTGCCGCTCCCAAGGCGGAGTCCACGCCCGCTCCGGCACCCAAGGCGGAGGCTCCCAAGGAACAGGCACCCAAGGGGCCCGAGTCCAAGCCGCAGTCACCCAAGTCCTCGGCCCCCAAGCCGGGCGGTGCGCGTCCGGGTAACAACCCGTACGCATCGCAGCAGGGTATGGGTCGCGGTTCCGAGTCCGGCGGTCCCAAGCCGAGTGGTGCTCGTCCGGGTCAACAACGTTCCGGCAAGCCGGGCGCACCTCGCCCCGGTAACAACCCGTTCGCCCCGCAGCAGGGTATGCGTACCAGCGGTTCCGGCCAGGGCGGTCCCCGTCCCGGTGGACCCCGCCCCGCAGGCCCTCGTCCGGGCGGTCCCCGTCCCGCGCACGGCGGTCAGGGCGGCCAGGGTGGACCCCGTTCGGGTGCTCCGCGTCCGGGTGGCGCACGCCAGGGCCAGGGTCAGGGTCAGGGTGCTCCCCGTCCCGGTGGTCCTCGCCCTTCGCCCAACATGATGCCGGGGCACACCACGGGTGTGGCTCCCATCGGAAGCCGTCCCGGTAACGCCGGTGGCGGTGGACCCCGCCGCGGTGGTGGCGGTCCCGGTGGCCCCGGTGGCGGCGGCGGTTTCCGCGGCCGCGGTGGTCGTGGTGGTACCCAGGGTGCGTTCGGTCGAGGCGGCGGTGGCCGTGGACGTCAGCGCAAGTCGAAGCGCGCGAAGCGTCAAGAGCTTGAGCAGATGTCAGCACCCGCCGTGGGTGGCGTCTCCGTTCCGCACGGTGATGGCAACACGGTGGTCCGCCTGCGTCGCGGTGCCTCGCTCATGGACTTCGCTGAGAAGATCAACGCCAACCCGGCATCGCTCGTGACCGTTCTCATCCACCTGGGTGAGATGGCCACGCAGACCCAGTCGCTGGACGAAGAAACGTTCGAGCTGTTGGGTGCCGAGCTGGGCTTCAAGATCCAGGTCGTCTCGCCGGAGGACGAGGAGCGCGAGCTGCTCGAATCCTTCGACATCGACCTCGAGGCCGAAGCCGAGGCCGAGGGCGACGAGGTTCTCGAATCCCGTCCTCCGGTTGTCACCGTCATGGGTCACGTCGACCACGGTAAGACCCGTCTGCTCGACGCGATCCGTAACACCACGGTGATCGAGGGCGAGGCCGGCGGCATCACCCAGCACATCGGTGCGTACCAGATCTCCACCGAGGTGGACGGTGAAGAGCGTCTGATCACCTTCATCGACACCCCCGGTCACGAGGCGTTCACCGCCATGCGTGCCCGTGGTGCCAAGGTCACGGACATCGCCGTGCTGGTGGTCGCCGCTGATGACGGCGTGATGCCCCAGACCGTCGAGGCGTTGAACCACGCCCAGGCGGCCGGTGTGCCGATCGTGGTCGCGGTGAACAAGATCGACAAGCCGGAAGCCAACCCGGAGAAGATCCGCGGTCAGCTCACCGAGTACGGATTGATCCCCGAAGAATACGGTGGCGACACCATGTTCGTGGATGTCTCCGCGCGTGCCGGTCAGAACATCGAAGACCTGCTCGACGCGGTCGTCCTGACCGCTGACGGTGCCCTGGAACTGCAGGCCAACCCGGACAAGGAAGCTCGTGGCGTGGCGATTGAAGCCAACCTGGACAAGGGCCGCGGCGCAGTGTGTACCGTGCTGGTCCAGTCCGGCACGCTGAAGGTCGGCGACGCCATTGTCGCGGGTGCGGCTCACGGCCGCGTGCGCGCCATGTTCGACGAGAACGGTCAGGCAGTCGAGACTGCCACCCCGTCCCGACCGGTCCAGGTGTTGGGTCTGTCCGCAGTGCCCCGCGCCGGTGACACCTTCCTGGCCACCCAGGAGGAGCGTACGGCTCGCCAGATCTCCGAGAAGCGTCAGGCCGCTGACCGCAACGCTCAGCTGGCCAAGCGTCGCAAGCGCATCACGCTCGAGTCCTTCGACGAGGCCGTGGCAGAGGGCAAGATGGACACCCTCAACCTCATCATCAAGGGTGACGTGTCCGGTGCCGTGGAGGCGCTGGAAGATTCGCTGCTCAAGATCGATGTGGGCGGAGACGAAGTTCAGCTGCGCGTCATCCACCGCGGTGTGGGTGCCATTACGCAGAACGACGTCAACCTGGCCACCGTGGACAACGCGGTCATCATTGGCTTCAACGTCCGCCCGGCGGAACGTGTCACCGAACTCGCGGACCGCGAGGGCGTGGACATGAAGTTCTACTCGGTGATCTACAACGCCATCGACGATGTCGAGAGCGCCTTGAAGGGCATGCTCAAGCCGGAGTACGAGGAAGTGGAGCTCGGTACCGCCGAGATCCGCGAGGTGTTCCGCTCCTCCAAGTGGGGCAACATCGCCGGTGCGTACATCACCAAGGGCGTGGTCAAGCGCAACGCCAAGGCGCGCCTGGTCCGCGACGGCAACGTGGTGAAGGACAGCCTCACCATCGATTCGCTGCGTCGCTTCAAGGATGACGCCACGGAAGTTCGCGAAGGTTTCGAGTGCGGTATCGGCCTCGGTTCCTTCAACGACATCCAAGAGGGCGACATGATCGAGACGTGGGAGATGCGCGAAAAGCCGCGCGCCTGAGTCACGTCACGTTCAAGCGGCGGGTACCCCGGTTTCCGGTAGGTACCCGCCGCACCGGCCCGTCGCCCACGGCGGCGGGCCCGCGGCGTCGTCGTGATGGCGGCGCCGCACCCCAGATTTTTTAGATACGGAACGCACCGCGTTCCCCAGCGAAGGAGAGTCACCATGGTTGACGCCGCACGCGCCGCACGGCTGGCCGACCGCATCAAGGTGATCGTTGCCCAGGCCCTCGAGCGCCGGATCAAGGATCCCCGCGTCGGTTTCGTGACCATCACCGATGCCCGGGTCACCAACGACCTTCAGCACGCGACGCTGTACTACACCGTCTACGGCGATGAGACGCAGCGCGCGGAGACCGCGCAGGCACTGGAGTCCGCCAAGGGCGTGCTGCGTTCCGAGGTCGGCAAGAACATCACCGCCCGCCTCACGCCCACGCTCACCTTTGTCGCGGACGAAATCCCCGCCGACGCCGCCCGGCTCGAAGAGCTCTTGCGCGCCGCACGCGAAAAGGACGAGCAGGTCGCGGCTCAGGCCGTCGGCGCCTCCTACGCCGCGGGTGAGGACGCGTACCGCACCCCCGAGGACGACGCCGCGGATGACGATACCGACGACGACTCGCCCCGGAGCTGACGCGCGTGAGTGAACGTCCCCACGTTCCGAGCCCGGCCCCCTCGCTTCCGAGGACGGCCGGGTTCGTCATCGTCGACAAGCCCCTGGGCTGGACCTCGCATGACGTCGTGGCACGAATGCGGCGCCTGGCCGGGACCCGCAAGGTAGGTCACGCCGGCACGCTGGACCCGGCGGCGTCGGGAGTCCTGGTGCTGGGTGTCGAGAAGGCCACCAAGTTGCTGACCTGGGTCACCGGAACGTCCAAGACGTACGAGGCGACCATTCGATTGGGCGCAGCGACCGTGACCGACGACGCCGAGGGCGACGTGACCGAGCGCGCGGATGCCTCGACCCTCGCGGGAGTAAGTGACAGCGACATTCAGCGTGAAGTTTCCGCACTTACCGGCGAGATCCAGCAGGTACCGTCAGCGGTGAGCGCCATCAAGGTGAACGGAAAACGCTCCTACGCCCGAGTTCGCGGCGGCGAGGACGTCGAACTGGCCGCGCGACCCGTCACGATCCACGAATTCACGGTGCACGACATCTCGCGCGACGAGACCGGCATCGATGTGACGGCCACGGTCTCGTGTTCCTCAGGCACCTACATCCGTGCGCTGGCCCGTGACATGGGCCGTGGCCTGGGCGTGGGCGGACACCTGACGGCGCTGCGCCGCACGCGCGTGGGGTCCTTCACTCTCGACCAGGCGCACACGCTGGACGACCTGACGCAATCGGTGAGCGACGGCGGGACCGTGGACACCCTGGAGATCAACCGTGCCGCGGAACTGCTGTTTCCCGTGCGCCGTTTGGACGCGGGGGAGGCCACGGACCTGTCGCACGGTCGCCGGATCTCCGCGCACCCGGCCGATCTGGTCAGCGGAACAGACTTGCCCGTTGCGTGCTTCGCACCTAACGGGACTCTGGTGGCCCTGGCCGAGAACCGCGGCTCCGCTTCCAAGCGCTACGCGGCATCCGTTCTGGGCATTGCCGCGGGCGAGACGTTTTCTGCCGACTCGACCGGCACGTCCGAACCGTCCGAACAGGAGAATCACTGATGCTGTGGGGTTACGACGGATGGTTCTGGGCCTCGGTGGTGATTGGAACGCTGTCGTGTTTGATCTGCCTGGTGCAGGCGATGCGCGGACGCGAACCCGACGACTTCTCACAAGGCTCCGTGCTGATTCTGGAACTGTTCCTGCTCGTGTACGTGGTGGGTTCGATCTTCCTCCCCATCTTCGGGTCGGAAGCCTCGGGCAGTGTTCTCGAGTACTGGGGTTACCTGCTGACGGCGCTGCTCATCCCGGCCGGAACGTTCATTTGGTCTCTCGTGGAACGCTCACGCTGGTCCACGCTCATCCTGGCTGCGGCCGGACCCGTGGTCATCATCATGGTCTACCGCATGAACTACATCTGGTACTACCAGAACGTCTGAGGCCGGCAGCATTGACCACTCCGCGGAAAGGAACGGGATCACGGTGACCAAGTCCACCGAGCACAACGCGTTGCAGCAGCGTTTCGGCAACCGCGTGAAGACAAAGCGCACGGATGCCAAATCCAGCGGATTCGGGAGGCTCATCATCGTGATTTACGGGGTGTTCTCGCTCTCGGCAGGTGTGCGTTCCCTGTACCAGCTGGGTACGGAGTTTTCCGAGGCACCGCTGGCGATCATCCTGTCCACGATTTCCGCCGTCATCTACGTGATTGCGACCGTGGCACTGACCAAGACCGGCCCCGGTTGGCACCGGATCGCGTGGATCGCCGTATGGATCGAGATGATCGGCGTGCTCGCAGTCGGCCTGCTCAGCGTGCTCTCGCCCGAACTCTTCCCCAAGGCCAGTGTCTGGTCGCACTTCGGCGCGGGTTACGGTTTTGTGCCCTTGGTCTTGCCCATGATCGGTCTTATCTGGTTGTGGCGCACCCGTCCCACCCGCGCCAACGGGTAGGCTCGTTTCGTCCCGCCCGCACACTCGACATCGAGGAGAACAGTGATTCGCTGGAGATCCCGCGACGACATCACCCCGGGTTTCGGACCGTCCGTGGTGACGATTGGAAACTTCGACGGAGTCCACCGCGGTCACCAACACGTCTTCGACACGTTGTTGGAGGTGGCCGGGGAACGCACCGCGAAATCGGTGGTGGTCACCTTTGATCCCCACCCGGCGCTGGTGCACCGGCCCGAGTCTCACCCCGGCGTGATCATGGGGCTCGAGGACAAACTCGACGCACTGGAACACACCGAGATCGATGCCGTGCTCGTGCAGCCCTATTCCCTCGATTTCGCTCAATTGACCCCCGAAGAGTTCGTGGTCGACTACCTGGTCAAGCCGCTCGAAGCGGTGTGCCTGGTGATCGGTGAGGACGTGCGTCTGGGTAAGGACAACACCGGCGATCTGCATGCCATCAGGGCGCTGGGCGACAAGCACGGTTTCGACGTCGTGGTCGTCGAGGACGTCGTGGGCACCGATCCTTCGACTCCCCTCAAGAACGGCACACCCGCGGCCGCGGCTACGGAACGCCGCTGCTCCTCCACGTGGATCCGCTCGTGCCTGGAAGCCGGTGACATGCGCGGCGCCACGGGTTTGCTCAGCCGCAACCACCGGATGCGCGGGGAAGTAGTGCACGGAGCTGCTCGCGGTCGCGAACTGGGATTCCCCACCGCGAACCTTTCGCCGGACGCGTCCGGATTCATCCCCGCGGACGGTGTCTACGCGGGATGGCTCGTAGATCAGAACGGCAAGCGCTGGCCCACGGCCATTTCCGTAGGCTCGAATCCGACGTTCGAAGGGGTCTCCCGTCAGGTCGAGGCGCACGTGATCGATCGGCCGGAAGAGAACATTGAGGACTTCGACCTCTACGGTCAACAGGTCGTGGTGGAATTCGTGGAACGACTGCGCGGCATGGTTGCCTACCGCGGCATCGATGCGCTGGTGGCCCAGATGAACGACGACGTCAAACGGTCCCGCGAGATCCTGGCCAAGGAACCTCACGAGACCGCCTGATACATCCGGCCGGGTAGTTGCTACATCTCCTCGTGCTCAAGGGGATCGAAACCGGAGCCGCTCAATCCGGTGTGCAACATCTTGATGCGTCGCATCTGATCGTCCGAGAGATCCCAGTCGAACACGTCCAGGTTCTCGGCCATGCGGGTGACGTCCGAGCTCTTGGGGATGGGCAGGATGTTGGACTGGATGTGCCACCTCAGGATGACCTGGGCGGGCGTGCGGCCGATGCTGCGGGCAATTTCCGAAAGCCACTCGTGCTGCAGGATGTCCGTCTTGCGGCCCAACGGTGACCACGCCTCGGTCACGATCTTGTGTTCTGCGTGGAACTCGCGCAGCAGTTCCTGCTGGTACTGCGGGTTCAGTTCCACCTGGTTGATCACCGGCATCTCGTCCGTTTCCTTCTCGAGCCGCAGCAGGTGCTCCGGCAGGAAATTGGACACGCCGATCGACTTGATCAGGCCCTGATCCCGCAGCTCGATCATGGTCCGCCAGGACTCCACATAGCGGTCCACGGAGGGATTGGGCCAGTGGATCAGGTACAGATCCACGTAATCGGTTCCCAGCCGTTCCAGGGAGCCTTCGAGCGAGCGCCGAACGGAATCCGTTCCGTGATGGCGACCCGGGAGCTTGGTGGTCAGGAAGATGTCATCGCGGTTGATCCCGGATGCCTTGACGCCGCGACCCACACCCAGTTCGTTGCCGTAGTTCACGGCGGTGTCGATCAGGCGGTAGCCGCGCCACAGCGCTTCAGGGATCAGCGCCTCAGCCTCGGCGTCGTCCATGGGGTAGGTCCCCAGGCCCAACTGCGGAATCTTGTTGCCGTCGCGCAGCACGTGGGGCGGGGCGTCCGGGACGGCGTCCTCAAGTTTCTTGTCGCTCATGCGTTCCTCAATTCACTCGGCAGTACTTTGGCGGAGGGTGTTCAATACCTGGCACACGGCACTCGCGCTGATCTCCGCCACAAGGTCGATCTCCAGGTGGAACTGTTGTCCGGCGGCGGGACCGCACAGATCCGACACGCTGCGCACCGCCAGGAAGGGGTATCCGCGGGTGGCGCACACCTGCGCCAGCGCGACCGTTTCCATGTCCGTGCTGAGCGCCTCGGGGAAGATCTCGCGGGTGGCACCCACATTGGCTTCCGTGACGAACGAGCCACCCGAAAGCATGGTGCCACGGAGAACGGTCTGCTCATCGCTCCCGACCAGAGTTTCCGTGGCATTCAGCAAACTCTCAGCGGGGGAGTAGCTTTCCGGCATGCCGGGTACCTGTCCGGGAACATATCCAAACGCCGTGGCATCTGCATCCGTGTATCGATAGCCGGTGCCGATCACCAGGTCACCCACGTTCACGTCCGCTCGTAGGCCCCCTGCCGAACCGGCCGCGAGCACCATGGAGGGCTCGAAACGTTCGATCACCGCCGTCACCGCCGACGCCGCATTGACCAGCCCGATACCCATGCGCACGAGCAGCACGGGGGCACCTTCCAGGACCACCGCGTAGACCAGTGCCTGACCCACGGTGAGCGGCTGCGCCGCTTGTTCCTCGGCGCGCGTCAGAAAAGGTGCTGCCTCTTCGTCCATGGCGACCACCACGGCGGGTGCGCCCACGCAGCGACCGAACAGGGCGGCGTCGTGATTCAACGTCTCCTGGGAGGCGCCTGCGCTCACTTGGTGACCACGTCCCAGGCGGCGCGTTCGTCCAAGAAGTCCTGCACGGCAGACTTGGCGGCCTCAAGGCTGTGGTTGGCGCCCCAACCGCACTGCACCTCGTTGGCGGCCGGAACCTCGTCCGCCGCGAGGATGTCCTTGAACGTGGCCTCCAACAGATCCTTGAACTCAGCGTCCTCCACGCCCAACATGAGCGCGTAGAAGCCGGTCTGGCAGCCCATGGGGGAGAAGTCGATGAGCGCTTCGGTGTGATTGCGCATGTGCTCCGCGGTGAGGTGCTCGATCGAGTGGATAGCCGGCATCTCCAGGTGCGATTCGTTGGGCTGGGAGAACCGCACGTCGTACTTGATGAGCGTGTCTCCTCCGGGCAACTCCTTGCGATCGGCAATCCGAACGTAAGGGGCCGCGACCGAACGGTGGTCGAGGTTGAAAGACTCCACATTCATTTTCTTCATGGTCCTCATTGTCCCAGTTGACGGGGACATCCATAACGGTGACCCGCCTGATACGACGTATTGGTTGACGTCCGTTAGACTGGTCAACGGCCTGACTGCAGTCCGTGGCGGTCAGATCTCGGGTGAGACACCCGAAACCCGGGCGCGAAACCTGCGCACCGGGCGGTCACGGTACTAACTCAAGGAGTTACTTATGGCACTGGATGCCGCTATCAAGCAGGAAATCATCAAGGAGTACGCAACTCACGAGGGTGACACTGGTTCCCCCGAGGTGCAGATTGCCGTGCTGTCCCGTCGTATTTCCGACTTGACCGAGCACCTGAAGCAGCACAAGCACGACCACCACACCCGTCGCGGCCTGATGGCCCTGGTGGGTCGCCGTCGTCGCATGCTTGACTACCTGCGTCGTACTGACATCGCTCGCTACCGTGCGCTCATTGAGCGCCTCGGCCTGCGTAAGTGATCTAAGTTCTCGGTGTTCCCCGTGTTTTCACCCGTGAAGGCGCGGGGAACCGCCGTAACCGGCGCTGTTCGTGACGAACACCGCCAGGTTCCACACGGAACCACCGGCCCACCGGGCCAACACATGAAATAGAAAAAGCTAGTAGCGGATTCGCGCACCATATCGCGGTCCTCGACAGTGGCCTTCGCAATGCATGCGCAGTGCGAGCGCCTCGATCGAAGACCGGTATGTCGCGCTTTTCGCCACAGAAGAAACGGAGGTGACCCTTGGAGGGTCCCGAAATTCAGAGTGCAGAAGCAATCATCGACAACGGTTCGTACGGCAAGCGCGTAGTGCGCTTCGAAACCGGCCGGTTGGCCAAGCAGGCCGCCGGTTCCGCCCTGGTCTCCATCGACGAAGAGACCTCCATGCTCTCGGCCACCGCCGTGGGCAAGAACCCCCGCGAAGGCTTCGACTTCTTCCCGCTGACCGTGGACGTGGAAGAGCGGATGTACGCCGCCGGTCGCATCCCGGGCTCGTTCTTCCGTCGTGAAGGCCGTCCGTCCACCGACGCGATCCTGACCTGCCGCCTGATCGACCGTCCGTTGCGCCCCGCTTTCGGCAAGGGCATCCGCAACGAGGTCCAGGTTGTCGTGACGGTGCTGTCCATCGCACCGGACGAGATCTACAACACCGTGGCCATCAACGCCGCGTCCATGTCCACCTCGCTGTCCGGCATGCCCTTCCAGGGCCCCGTGGGCGGCGTGCGCATGGCACTCATGCCCGAGGAGAACGGCAAGCACCAGTGGATCGCCTTCCCCAAGCACTCCCAGATCGAGAACGCCGTGTTCGACATGGCCGTGGCCGGCCGCGTGGTCACCACCGCTGACGGTTCCGAAGACGTCGCGATCATGATGGTCGAGGCCGAAGCCACCGACAACGCCTGGGAGCTCGTCAAGGGCCAGGGCGCTGTCGCCCCGACCGAGGAGCTCGTCTCCGAGGGCATCGAGGCGTCCAAGTCCTACATCAAGGCACTGTGCGACGCTCAGGCCGACCTGGTCGCCCGTGCGGGCAAGTCCCCCATGGAACTGCCTCGCTTCGGCGGCTACGGCGACGACGCCACCCAGGCCGTCGAGGACTTCGTGGGTAACCGTCTGGCCGAGGTGTACTCCATCGCCGGTAAGCAGGAGCGCGAAGCCGCCACCGACGAGCTGCACCAGAGCGTTCTGGCCGAGCTCACCGGTGAGGGCAAGCCCTTCGCCGACCGCAAGGACGAGATCAACGGTGCCTACCAGGCACTCACCAAGCAGACCGTGCGTCAGCGCATCCTCAAGGACCAGGTCCGCATCGACGGCCGCGGCCTCACGGACATCCGTGAACTGACCGCCGAGGTCGAGGTGCTGCCCCGCGTGCACGGTTCGGCGATCTTCGAGCGCGGCGAGACCCAGATCATGGGTGTCACCACCTTGAACATGCTCAAGCTGGAACAGCAGATCGACTCGCTGTCCCCGGTCAAGCACAAGCGCTACATCCACCACTACAACTTCCCGCCGTACTCCACCGGTGAGACCGGCCGCGTGGGTTCGCCCAAGCGCCGCGAAATCGGTCACGGTGCGTTGGCAGAGCGTGCGATCACGCCCGTGCTGCCCTCGCGTGAGGAATTCCCGTACGCGATCCGTCAGGTCTCCGAGGCCCTCGGTTCCAACGGCTCCACCTCCATGGGCTCCGTGTGCGCCGCGACCCTGTCGCTGCTCAACGCCGGTGTGCCGCTGCGCGCACCCGTTGCCGGTATCGCCATGGGTCTCGTCTCGGACACCGTGGACGGCGAAACCCGCTACGCGGCGCTGACCGACATTCTCGGCGCCGAAGACGCCCTGGGTGACATGGACTTCAAGGTTGCAGGTACCTCCGAGTTCGTGACCGCCATCCAGCTGGACACCAAGCTCGACGGTATCCCGGCCTCCGTGCTGACCGCCGCCCTGAGCCAGGCTCGCGAAGCCCGCCTGTACATCCTGGATGTGCTGACCTCCGCGATCGACGCTCCGGACGAGATGAGCGAATTCGCTCCTCGCGTGATCAGCGTGAACGTTCCCGTCTCCAAGATCGGTGAGGTCATCGGCCCCAAGGGCAAGATGATCAACCAGATCCAGGAAGACACCGGAACCGACATCTCCATCGAGGACGACGGCACCGTGTACATCGGTGCCACCGACGGACCGTCGGCAGAGGCCGCTCGCTCGGCGATCAACGCGATCGCCAACCCGCAGGTCCCCGAGGTGGGCGAGCGTTACCTGGGTACCGTGGTCAAGACCACCACCTTCGGTGCGTTCATCTCCCTGACCCCGGGCAAGGACGGCCTGCTGCACATCTCCGAAATGCGCAAGCTCAACGACAACAAGCGCGTCAACGAGGTTGACGACGTCGTAAGTGTCGGCCAGAAGGTCCAGGTCGAGATCACCAAGGTCGACGACCGCGGCAAGCTGTCGCTGGCACCGGTCGTTGCCGACGAGGACAAGGCCGAAGAGCTCGAGTCCGAACCCGTCAACGAGAGCTGATCGAGGGGTAACTCGAGGTTCATGACGGTAGTTCACCTTCCGCTGGAGGCGGGCGATCCCGGGGAGAAAATCTTCCCCGCGGACGCCCGCCTTCGGGCGTACTCAGCTTCTTTGCCGGACACCACCGGCTTCACCCACGTGGTCCACGACGACGCCGACGGCGCCGTGATCACCCGCAGCGTACTGCCGTGCGGTACACGCGTGCTCACGGAAAAAATGCCCGGTCAACGCTCGGCCTCCGTGGGCTTCTGGGTCAGCCTGGGTTCTCGTGACGAGGCACCCGGGATGCTCGGTTCCACGCACTTCCTGGAGCACTTGCTGTTCAAGGGCACGGCGCGGCGCACATCGCTCGACATCGCCGAAGCGTTCGACGCCGTGGGTGGCGAGTCCAACGCGTTCACCGCCAAGGAGAACACGTGCTACTACGCGCGGGTGCTTTCGGACGATCTGCCCATGGCCATTGACGTTCTCGCGGACATGTTCTCGAGCGCGGTACTGGACCCGGACGAGTTCGATCGCGAACGGGGAGTCATCCTCGAGGAAATCGCGATGGACCGTGACGATCCCACCGATTTCGCGTTCGAACAGTTCACCGCAGCGGTCCTGGACGGCTCACCCCTGGCGCGTCCGATTGCGGGCACCCCGGAGGAGATCCGGTCCGTGGCTCGCGACGCCGTGTGGGAGCATTACCGTGCGGCCTATCGTCCGGAACATCTCGTGGTCACGGCCGCCGGCGGGCTCGAACACGAACGCGTGGTCGAGCTGGTTCGGGAGTCCTTGACCCGCGCGGGCTGGGATCCGGATGCACCCGGTGCGGTGGGGGCGCGGCGCGCCAATACATCGGCTGTGCTCACACCCCTGACGGGCACCCAGGTGTTTCACCGCCCCGTGGAACAGGCGCACGTGGTGCTGGGCGGTCCTGCACTGCGAGTGGGGGACGACCGGCGTTTCACCATGACCGTGCTCAATGCCGCACTGGGCGGGGGGATGTCCTCACGGTTGTTTCACACGATCCGCGAGCAGAAGGGCCTGGCGTACTCCACGTTCTCGTTCTCGGGTGCGTACTCGGATGCCGGGTATTTCGGCATGTACGCGGGCTGCACCATGGATCGGGTGGACCAGGTCGCGCAACTCATGCGCACCGAGCTGGAC
Organism: Kocuria sp. CPCC 205235; assembly: GCF_040980905.1. NCBI lineage: Bacteria > Bacillati > Actinomycetota > Actinomycetes > Micrococcales > Micrococcaceae > Kocuria > Kocuria sp. CPCC 205235. The sequence continues at coordinate 53,465 of NZ_JAVKPR010000003.1, read as the reverse complement.
CGGCTCGCGCAGGACGGAATGACCGCCAAAGAATTGGCTAAGATCGAGGGTCAGCTCAGCGGCGCCACCGTGCTGGCCCTGGAGGATACCGGTTCACGGACGTCCCGTTTGGGATCGGCAGAATTGAAGACCGGCGTGTACATGGACGTGGACGAGTCCCTGGACCGGATCCGCGCCGTGACCTCGCAGGACGTTCAGATGCTGGCGGTGGAACTGTCCGCGGCGTCGTCCGTGCAGACCGTGGTGGGGCCGCAAGCCCCGGCCGAGAAGCTGCCGAGCCAGAACTAAGGAGTGGTTGAGATGACCGAATCGAACAACACCATCAAGGTGGCCGTGCTCGGTCACCACGGACGCATGGGTTCCGAGGCCGTGGCTGCCGTTGAGCGTGCTCCCGGGTTGGAACTGGTCGCCGCGCTGGGTCGTGGCGATGATTTCCAAACCATCGTCGACTCGGGTGCGCAGGTCATGATCGACCTGACCGTTCCGGAGTCCACGCGGGACAACGTCCGCTTCGCCATCGACCACGGTATCCATTCGGTCGTGGGCACCACGGGCTGGGACGATCAGGCCCTGGCGGACCTCGAATCTCAGCTGGCCAAGCACCCCGAGGTGGGTGTGCTGATCGCCCCCAACTTCGCAGTGGGTGCGGTGCTGGCCATGAAGTTCTCGGAGGCGGCAGCCGCGTTCTTCGAATCCGTGGAGGTCGTCGAACTGCACCACCCCGACAAGCTGGATGCGCCGTCGGGAACCGCAGCCCGTACGGCATCGTTGATCGGGAAGGCCCGCCGCGCGGCCGGTGTGGTCGACTCGCCGGACGCGACACAGACCGATCCGAACGGCGCACGCGGTGCCGTGGTCGACGGCGTGCACGTGCACTCCGTACGACTACGCGGCCTGGTCGCCCACCAGGAGACTCTGCTGGGCAACACGGGGGAGCAGTTGACCATTCGTCACGATTCCTTTGACCGGATCTCGTTCATGACCGGTGTGGTGCTGGGCGTGCGTGAAGTCGCCAAGCACCCGGGACTGACTCACGGGCTGGACGGCTACATGGATCTGGGCCTGTGAGTCATCGCGAATCCGACTCCCGAGAACACGTTTCCGTAACGTCCGACTCCGGGAAACCCAGTTCTCTGCGGTGGTGGGTGGCCGCGGTCATCGTGCTGGCGCTGCTGACCGTGGTGATCCTGCCCATCTCCGTGGGCTCCAAAGTGTGGATCATCGCCATGTTGGCCTTCGCTGCGGTCTTTACCGTGCTCGAAATCGGTTCCAAGGGGCGCATCCTGGCCGCCCTCATGATCGCTTTGCTCGCGCTCTATCTGGGCCTGTCGTTCCAACGAGCGGTGCTGCTGCTGAGTTCGGAGGGTTGGATCGTGAAGGGCTTCGGGATCGCCATGCTGGTCATCCCGGCGGTAGGCACGTGGGCCATGGTGCGAGAGATCATTTTCGGTGCCCGTACCGAAAAACTCGGCCGCACCCTCGCCGCGGAAGGCGGGCTCCCGGAGGACAACCTGCCCAAAACGCCGTCGGGCCGCTATGTACGAGAGGCCGCGGACGAGCACTTCCACGCCGTGCGCGAAGAGGTCGAAGCGAACCCGGAGGATTGGCGCGGTTGGTACCGCTTGAGCCTGGCCTACTCGGCGAGCTCGGACGGTCGGCGCGCCCGCGGTGCCATGCGCACCGCCATTGCCTTGTACCGCGGCGCGGACCCGGGGGCGGCGCTGGCGCGGTGATCGCGGTAACCTTGAGCGTATGACCGATCGCAGCGTAGCCACTCAGCCCGACCGCCCCGCCCCCATGTTCGGAACTCTGCTCACCGCCATGGTGACCGCGTTCAAGGACGACGGGTCCGTGGACCTCGAAACCACGGGGCATCTGGCGGAAGAACTGGTCAACGATGGTTGTGACGGACTGGTGGTGTGTGGCACCACCGGCGAGTACTCGACCATGACCGACGAAGAAAACCTCGCCGTCTTCCGGGCCGTCAAGGATGCCGTGGGCGGGCGCGTGCCCTTGCTCGCGGGCACGGGTTCCAACGACACCGAGCACTCCCGGTACCTCTCCCTGGAAGCCCAGAAAATCGGCATGGACGGCCTGCTGATCGTCACGCCGTACTACAGCAAGCCCACACAGGCCGGTATCGAGGCGCACTTCCGCTCACTGGCGGATTCCGTCGACACGCCGATCATGATGTACGACATTCCGGGTCGTTCGGGCGTCCCGATTGCCCCGGAAACGCTCATCTCGCTGGCGTCCCACGAGAACCTCGTGGCCGTCAAGGATGCCAAGGCAGACTTCAATGCCGCCGCACACGTGATGGCCGAAACCGATCTCGTGTACTACTCCGGTGACGACGGACTGACCCTGCCCTGGATCGCGCTGGGCGCGGCAGGTCTCGTGGGCGTCACGTCCCACCTGGACACTCCGCGGTTCCGCACGCTCGTCGACGCCGCCCTCGCCGGTGACCTCGTCACCGCGCGCAAGGTCAACAATGAGCTGATCCCGGTGGTTCGCGCCGCCATGACTCGTGTGCCCGGTGCCGTGGCCGCGAAAACGATTTTGAATTGGCAGGGGCGCCTGCCGAACAACACCGTGCGCTTGCCGCATGTGGCGCCCACTCAGGCCGAAATCGAGCAGATCCGCGCGGATCTGAGTTCCTCGGTCCTGGCAGACACTTTGAACAATTAAGACGAAAGGGGTCTCATGACCCGATGGACCAACACTGACCTCTCCGAACCCCCCGCGTTGGCCGCAGACACTCTGCGCGTCATCCCGCTGGGAGGTTTGGGCGAGGTCGGTCGGAACATGACCGTATTCGAGATCAATGGGCAGTTGCTCGTGGTCGACTGCGGTGTGCTGTTCCCCGAAGAAACCCAGCCCGGTGTGGACCTGATCCTGCCGGACATCAACAACATCAAGGACCGCCTGGACGATATCGTGGCGGTCGTCCTGACGCACGGTCACGAGGACCACATCGGTGCCGTTCCGTACCTGCTCAAGCGCCGTCCGGACATCCCCATCATCGGTTCCCAGCTCACCCTCGCACTGATCGAAGCCAAGCTGAAGGAGCACCGCATCAAGCCCTTCACCCTGGCCGTGCGCGAGGGCCAGGTCGAGCGCCTCGGCGAGTTCGAGTGCGAGTTCGTGGCCGTCAACCACTCCATCCCTGACGCCCTGGCCGTGTTCCTGCGGACCAAGGCCGGCACCGTCCTGCACACCGGTGACTTCAAGATGGATCAGTTGCCCATGGACGGTCGCATCACCGACCTCCGCCACTTCGCCCGCCTGGGTGAAGAGGGTGTGGATCTGTTCCTGACTGACTCCACCAACGCCGAGGTGCCGGGCTTCGTACCCACCGAGAAGGCCATTGGCCCCGTGCTCGCAGACGTGATCGCCAAGGCACGCCAGCGCGTGATCGTGGCCTCGTTCTCCTCGCACGTTCACCGCGTGCAGCAGGTGCTCGACGCCGCCGTGGCCAGCGGTCGCAAGGTTGCCCTGATGGGTCGCTCGATGATCCGCAACATGGAGATCGCCGACAAGCTCGGTTATCTGGACGTTCCGCCCAACGTGCTGATCGACCAGAAGAAGGCCGCGGACTACCCGGACGACAAGCTCGTGATCATGTGCACCGGTTCTCAGGGTGAGCCCATGGCCGCGCTGTCCCGCATGGCCAACGGCGACCACAAGGTTCAGGTGAACGCCGGTGACACGGTGATCCTGGCGTCGTCGTTGATCCCCGGTAACGAGAACTCGGTGTTCCGCGTGATCAACGGTCTGATGCGTTTGGGTGCTGACGTGGTGCACAAGGGCAACGCCAAGGTGCACGTGTCCGGTCACGCAGCCGCCGGCGAACTGCTGTACTGCTACAACATCGTGGAGCCCGAGTACGTCATGCCGGTCCACGGCGAGGTGCGCCACCTGATCGCCAACGGTGCCCTGGCCCAGGAGACCGGTGTTCCCAGCGATCACGTGCTGCTCGCCGAGAACGGCACCGTGGTGGACATGCACAACGGTAAGTCCAAGATCACCGGTCAGGTCGAATGCGGGTTCATCTACGTGGACGGCTCCTCCGTGGGTGAGATCACGGACGCGGACCTCAAGGACCGCATGACCCTGGGTGAAGAAGGCTTCATCTCCGTGGTTACCGTGGTCAATCGCGACACCGGCAAGATCGTTTCCGGCCCGGACATCCACGCGCGCGGCGTGGCCGAGGAGGACACTGTCTTCAATGAAATCCGCCCCAAGATCATTGCGGCCCTCGAAGACGCGATGGGGGAGTCCGGCAAGAATCACACAGCGCACCAGCTGCAGCAGGTCGTGCGCCGCACCATCGGCTCGTGGGTTTCGCGCAAGCTGCGCCGCAAACCCATGATCGTACCCGTGGTGGTCGAAGCTTAATTAAGGCTGATCCGAGCGAGCCGAGCTCGCCCCGACGCGATGTCGGGGCGGGCTTTGCGCTCGGCGGGTATTCTGGAACATATGGCGTCACGAACTTCCCCTCCGCGATCGTCGAAGTCAACATCTCGAACCTCGACCGCATCCCGCTTCTCCAAGGGCACTACCAAGAGCACGTCCAAGGCCCCGGCCAAGTCCATACCACAGGGACCGTCTGCCGGTAGCCGTCTCCTTCATGCCGTGGTCAACGCGTGGGCCGGTCTCGGCCACGTGGTGGGTGCCGGTGTGCGGCGGATCGGCACCGTGCGCACGGACATGGCTCCGGAGGAGCGCCGCGACGGCGGCGCACTCGTATGGCTCGTGCTGGCCGTCCTGATCGCGGCGGTTGAGTGGTGGAACCTTCGCGGAGTGGATGCCACCTTCATTTCCATGCCCGCCTCCTGGGTGCACGCCGTGGTCGGCGGCACGTTCGGCTTCATGGCGCTCGTGTTGCCCGTGTTCTGCCTGTTCTTCGCATGGCGGGCATTCCGGCACCCCACCGAGACACAAGCCAACAACCGCATCGCCATCGGGCTCATGGCACTGACCGTGGCTGGATCCGGTATCGCGCACATCGCCGGTGGACAGCCCCAACTCAACCAGGGGTTCGAAGCGATCTGGCGCGCCGGCGGGTTCGTCGGTTTCCTGGCCGCCGATCCGCTCTCGGCGCTCGTGACCCACTGGGGTGCCCTGGTGGTACTTGCCGTTCTAGCTTTCCTCGCCGTACTCGTCATGACCGCGACCCCTGTCGGCCAGATCGGGCCGCGACTGCGGGACGGTTACGACAAACTCATGGGACAGGGCGAGCACCGGACCACCGACGTGTCGGACCCTGAACACGACCGCTCGTACCTGGACCCGGCCAGCCCGCAGAAGAAGCGGGGCAAGCGCCAGACCCGCGCCGAGCGGCGTCGTGAAAAGGCCCAGTTGGACGCCTACAACGGGGACGAGGCCTTCGAACGTGCCGTCGTGGACGAGGCCAAGCGCCGCGAGGCCGCGGACGGCTCCTCGAGTACCCGCGTGTTCGATCTTTCCAACGACGGCGCTCCGTCCGGTTCCACGTCCTCGACCGCCGCGGGTGCCGCGAGCGCCCAGGTCCAGGACACCGAGGACATCCCGAGCGTGCGACCGGGTGTAAAGCGCCCGACCAAGTCCCAGATCGCCGCGGACAAGTTGCGGCGCGAACAGGGTCTGGAACCGGCCGCAGATACGGCAGAAGCCTCGGATGCACCGGCGCTCGCAGAGGTGGATGCCCCCGAGAGTTCACGGACCCACACGCCGTCGGCGCCGATCCCGGCCCGCTCCGAGCAGCTGCAGCTTGCCGGTGACATGGCGTACAACTTGCCGGACCCCGGGAGCCTGGTGCAGGGCCCGCCGGCCAAGGAACGCTCCGAGGCCAACGACCGCGTGGTGGGTTCACTGACCAACGTGTTGCAGCAGTTCAACGTGGATGCCGAGGTCACCGGTTTCTCCCGCGGCCCCACCGTGACCCGCTACGAGATCGAACTCGGCTCGGGCACCAAGGTGGAGCGCGTGACAGCGCTGTCCAAGAACATTGCCTATGCGGTGGCCTCCGCCGATGTCCGCATCCTCTCACCCATCCCGGGCAAGTCCGCGATTGGCATCGAGATCCCGAACACGGACCGAGAGACCGTGGCCCTGGGTGATGTGCTGCGCTCACAACGGGCTCGGAAGTCCGAACACCCCATGGTCATGGGCGTGGGCAAGGACGTCGAGGGAGGCTTCGTGGTGGCCAACCTGGCCAAGATGCCGCACATGCTGGTGGCCGGTGCGACCGGTGCCGGTAAGTCTTCGTTCGTGAACTCGATGATCGTGTCGATCCTGATGCGCTCCACCCCGGACGAGGTGCGCCTGGTCATGGTGGACCCCAAGCGCGTGGAACTCACCGCGTACGAGGGCGTTCCCCACCTGATCACGCCCATCATCACCAACCCCAAGAAGGCCGCCGAGGCCCTGCAGTGGGTGGTGCGCGAAATGGACGCCCGCTACGACGATCTGTCGCACTACGGGTACAAGCACATCGACGACTTCAACAAGGCCGTGCGCAATGGCAAGGTGCAGCCGGAGCCCGGTTCCAAGCGCGTCATCCGCCCGTACCCGTATTTGCTCGTCATCGTGGACGAGCTCGCGGACCTCATGATGGTCGCCCCGCGCGACGTCGAGGACGCGATCGTGCGCATCACCCAGCTCGCCCGCGCCGCCGGTATCCACCTGGTGCTGGCCACCCAGCGCCCGTCCGTTGACGTGGTTACGGGCCTGATCAAGGCCAACGTGCCCTCGCGCATGGCGTTCGCCACGTCATCCGTGACCGACTCCCGAGTGGTCCTGGATCAGCCCGGTGCCGAGAAGCTCATCGGCCAGGGTGACGCGCTGTTCCTGCCCATGGGCGCTTCCAAGCCCATGCGTGTGCAGGGCGCGTGGGTCTCGGAGTCCGAGATCCACAAGGTCGTGGAACACGTCAAGACCCAGATGCAGACCAACTACCGCGAAGACGTGATCCAGGAAGCGCCCAAGAAGCAGATCGACGAGGATATCGGGGACGATCTGGACGTGCTGCTGCAGGCAGCCGAACTCATCATCACCACCCAGTTCGGTTCCACGTCCATGCTGCAGCGCAAGCTCCGCGTGGGCTTCGCCAAGGCAGGTCGCCTCATGGACCTGCTCGAGTCCCGCGGCGTGGTGGGCGCCTCGGAGGGTTCCAAGGCCCGTGATGTTCTGGTCAAGCCCGACGATCTCGCGGCCACCCTGGCGCTCATTCGCGGCGAGGAACCGCCTTCGACCCCCGGCGACGACGCCGCCGCGGCAGGTTCCGCAGCGGCGTCGGCGGGGACCGGTGGTTCCGTCGACTACGGTGACGACCCCGTGGAAGCAAGCCTGTCCGACGTGGCCAAGGACTACCACGACGGAAACGACGACGATGATTCGAACGATGCTTGGGAGTTGACCGGACGATGATGGCTCGAAAAGGCGGAACCCCCGCACCCCGGGCGGTCGCAGACCCGCCGCCCAACTCATCCAACTGGAATCTGCCCAATGCGCTCACGGCACTCCGGATTGTCATGGTGCCGTTCTTCGTGTGGTTCCTGTGGGCCGGTGGAACGCACGGTGAGGATTCCATGCCCATGCGCTGGGCTGCCGTGGTGGTCTTCGGCCTGGCCATGTACACGGACAAACTCGACGGCGACATCGCCCGCGCGCGCAACCTGATCACCAGCTTCGGCAAGATCGCCGATCCCATCGCGGACAAATTGCTGACCGGTGCTGCGTTCGTGGTGCTCTCCATGTTGGGCGAGCTGTGGTGGTGGGTGACCATCGTGATTCTGGTGCGTGAGTGGGGCATCACGATCATGCGTTTCGTGGTGATCCGCTACGGCGTCATGGCAGCTTCCAAGGGAGGCAAGACCAAGACCGTGCTGCAGACGGCGGCTCTGATCGCTCTGCTGCTGCCGCTGGCACCATTCGTGGGTGCTTGGTGGCTGTGGTTCGCATGGGTGTTGACCGCGCTGGCGTTGATCGTCACGGTCGTCACCGGTATTGACTACGTGATCAAGGCCGTGCAACTGCGTAACGCTGCCGTGAACAAGGCCGCTGAGAACGAGGACGAATAGTGGCAGATTCTCAACTTCATACCGCCGTGGATCTGATTCAGTTGGCCGTAACGCACGGGGTGACCATCGGAACCGCGGAATCGTTGACCGGTGGAGCGGTGGCAGCGGCCATTGTCGATGTTCCGGGCGCCTCCGACTCTCTGGAGGGCGGTGTGGTGAGTTACTCGCATGCCGTGAAGGAAAAGACTCTGGGCGTCTCCCATGAGTTATTGGAGCGTCAGGGTGCCGTCGATCCCGAGGTGGCGGAGGCCATGGCACGCGGCGCCCGTGCCGCTCTGGGTGTCGACTGGGCCGTGGCCACGACCGGCGTGGCCGGCCCCGAACCGCACGATGGTCAGGAGGTCGGCACCGTGTACCTCGGTGTCAGCGGACCCAGGGGAGAGGACCACCTCGAGCTGCGCCTGGATGGCGGACGCGCCGCTATCCGTCGGGAGTCGGTTTCCCGGGCCATTGACTTTCTTGCGTCACAAATCGAGCTCACAGACAACTTCCAGTGAAATTCTTTCGCCAACAAGGAACAATTGAACGGGCAAGCAGGTTACTACTACCAGAGGCTCAACTTGAGTCGCCCAGGGTCAAGGTTGTGGCTACCGCCCGACTGAAAGCACCTGGTTAAACGGTTTGACCGTTCGTACGAGGAGTAGGCAATTCACATGACGAAGCAACCCGTGTCCGTCAATGGTGTCGTCCGTTGGAAGGACGTGGGACTGTCCGACGAAGAACATGCCGAGACGAAGGACGTCAAAGTGGGCGTTTTGCGACAAGAAATTGGCGAAGTGCTCCGTAGCGTCCGCCAGCGTCAGGGACGCACTCTGCGAGAAGTTTCGCACAGTGCTCGTGTGTCGCTGGGCTACCTGAGCGAGGTGGAGCGAGGCCAGAAGGAAGCATCCTCCGAGCTGCTGGCATCCATCTGCACCGCTCTCGAAATTCCCCTGTCACAGATGCTGCGTGAAGTTGCAGATCGCCTCGCATACGCCGAGGGCAACTACATTCCGGATACCGTGCCTTCCGAGATGACCGAAGAGTTCACTCGTGAGGTCCGCCAGTTGCGCGGGGGCGCAGCCACTTCGGCGTACTAATCCCATCCGCTCACCAGCGTTAGAGTTTCCAGGGCCCGTCGGCATTGTCGGCGGGCCCTTGTTATGTCACCCCACCGTTGTAGTCCGCTAGGAAAGGCCGCATGCGCATCAGTACGTTCTGGGAGTTCATGGCCCACGAGTTCGGGTCCGGATACTCCAAGGTTCTCGCTCGAGATCTCGTCATGGCAGAAGTGGGGGACCGGACCGCCGTCGAAGCCCTCGACGCAGGCATCGACCCCAAGCACGTGTGGTTCGCGATCTGTAAAGCGCAGGAGATCCCGCAGGAGCGTTGGTGGGGCCCGGACAGGGAACGCAAGTCCTAGTCTGCGCAATGGCGTCGAACGCCAATCGAATGTATATTCGAATCAGATCATCCGGGCTCCACATCCTTCGTGAGCCCTTATGCGTGTCGGACCCCCTCAGTAGGTTGAGACACGAACCAAACAACAGGGCCCGGAACACAGGCCCCTAAGAACCGAGGTGAATCATGGCAGCCAAGTCAAAGGGAACCACTTCCGTTCCCTCTCAGGTGGTCGGCTCCGATCGCGAGAAGGCTCTGGATACTGTCCTGGCACAGATCGACAAGAACTACGGCAAGGGTTCGGTCATGCGACTGGGTGACCGCCCGGCCACTCGCATCGAGACCATTCCCACTGGCTCCATCGCTTTGGACGTGGCCCTGGGTATCGGAGGATTCCCGCGCGGTCGCGTGGTCGAGATCTACGGTCCGGAATCTTCCGGTAAGACCACCGTGGCACTCCACGCAGTGGCGAGCGTTCAGCGCGCCGGCGGTATCGCCGCGTTCATCGACGCAGAGCACGCCCTGGATCCCGTGTACGCCGAAAAGTTGGGCGTGGACACGGACAACCTACTCGTGTCCCAGCCGGACACCGGTGAGCAGGCACTGGAGATCATGGACATGCTGGTGGGCTCCGGCTCCATCGACATTGTGGTGATCGACTCCGTGGCAGCGCTGGTCCCCAAGGCGGAAATCGAAGGCGAAATGGGCGACAGCCACGTGGGTCTGCAGGCGCGTTTGATGTCTCAGGCGCTGCGTAAGATCACCGGTCGTCTGTCGCACACGAACACCACCGCCATCTTCATCAACCAGCTGCGCGAGAAGATCGGTGTGTTCTTCGGCTCGCCGGAAACCACTACCGGTGGTAAGGCTCTGAAGTTCTACGCCTCGGTGCGTGTGGACGTCCGTCGCATTGAAACTCTCAAGGACGGCGCCAACCCCGTGGGTAACCGCACCCGCGCCAAGATCGTCAAGAACAAGATGGCGCCGCCCTTCAAGCAGGCCGAGTTCGACATCCTCTACGGCCAGGGCATCTCCATCGAGGGTGGCCTGATCGACATGGGTGTGGAGCACGGAATCGTCAAGAAGTCCGGTGCCTGGTTCACCTATGAAGGTGACCAGCTCGGTCAGGGTAAGGAGAACTCCCGCCGGTTCCTCAAGGACAACCCAGAGTTGGCCGCGGAAATCGAGCGGAAGATCCTCGTCAAGCTCGGCATCACTGAGGGCACCGAGGAGCCCGAGGAGGACACCGTGGTGGAAGCCCCCGAGGACGACATCCTTGAGGCTCCGGATTCGACCAAGCCGGAACTTCCCGCGTTCTGATCGAGGTGACTGAGCGATGAGCCAGTCCTCCAGCTACAACTCCCGGCGACGCAGGGCCTCGGCACGGTACCGAGGTCCTGCGGAGCCACCCGCGGAAGGCTCAGCTGGCCAGGACGTCGAGCCCGATCAGCGTGAAGTTGCTCGGGCCATCGTGCTGCGCCAGCTCACTGCCTCCGCCAAGTCTCGTAAGCAGCTCGAAGACAAGCTCGCGGACCGCGATGTTCCCGAAGAAGTCGCCCAGGAAGTTCTGGACCGCTTCGAAGAGGTCAACCTGGTGGACGACCGCTCCTTCGCCGCGATGTTCGTGCGGTCCCGAGCCGAAACGCGCAAGCTTTCCCGCAACGCGCTGCGCCGCGAACTGCAACAACGAGGCATTACGGGGGAACTTGCGGAGGAAGCCCTTGAGCAACGCACCGACGAGGACGAGACCGAGGATGCCCACGAGCTCGTACGCAAGAAGATGCCCAAGAGCATCGATTTCTCGGATCGAAAAGAAGTCGACAAGGTCACCCGGCGTCTCGTCAGCATGCTCGGTCGCAAGGGGTACCCGCCCGGACTCGCGTTCGGGGTGGTGAAAGAGGAGCTATCGGCGTTCGGCACCGAGAATGACTTCTCGGAACCGGATCCCTGGCCCAGCGTGTAGCGCATGACTCGGTTAATTTGACCTGGTCCTTAACATAGTGGGGTGACTCAACTGACCGACACACTGGTGAATGCCGCCCCCGCCGCCTCTGATCTGCCCGCGCCCGCTTATGAGGTGCGCACTCTGGGCTGCCAGATGAACGCCCACGATTCGGAGCGCATCACCGGTCTGCTCGAAGAAGCGGGCTACGTGCCCGCCGTGGATCGAGACCCTGATCTCGTGGTGTTCAATACCTGCGCGGTGCGCGAAAACGCGGACAACAAGTTGTACGGCCAGCTCGGTCAGTTGGCACCGGCCAAGAAGCGCAATGAGCGCATGCAGATCGCCGTGGGCGGCTGCCTTGCTCAGAAAGACCGTTCCACCATCGTGGAAAAGGCCCCCTGGGTGGATGTCGTGTTCGGTACCCACAACATTGGTTCCCTTCCAGTGTTGCTGGAGCGCGCCCGTCATAATCACCAGGCCGAGGTCGAGATCCTCGAGTCGCTCGAAACTTTCCCCTCGACTCTGCCCACCAAACGCGAGCAGGCGTACGCCGGATGGGTCTCCATTTCGGTGGGCTGCAACAACACCTGTACGTTCTGCATCGTCCCGCAGCTGCGCGGTAAGGAGAAAGACCGCCGCCCCGGGGACATCCTGGCCGAGGTGCAGGCGCTCGTGGATTCCGGCGCTGTGGAAGTCACCCTGCTGGGTCAGAACGTCAACTCTTACGGTGTGGAGTTCGGTGACCGCGGTGCGTTCGCCAAGCTCCTGCGCGCCTGCGGCGAGATCGAAGGGCTGGAGCGTGTCCGCTTCACCAGTCCGCACCCGGCGGCTTTTACAGACGACGTGATCGACGCGATGGCCGAGACCCCCAACGTGATGCCGCAGTTGCACATGCCGCTGCAGTCGGGCTCTGACCAGATCCTCAAGGACATGCGTCGCTCATACCGCTCCAAGAAGTTTCTGGGGATTCTCGAACGGGTCCGTGAACAGATTCCCAACGCGGCGATCACCACCGACATCATCGTGGGATTCCCCGGTGAGACCGAAGAAGACTTCCAGGCCACGATGGACGTGGTCGAGGCCTCCGAGTTCTCCTCCGCCTTCACGTTCCAGTACTCGATTCGCCCCGGCACCCCTGCTGGCGAGATGGCGAATCAGGTTCCGCACCACATCGTCCAAGAGCGTTTCGAACGGCTAACAGCTCTGCAGGACCGAATCAGTGCGCGGTTGAACCAGCAGTTGGTCGGCTCCACCGTGGAGGTCCTGGTCAGCGCGCACCAGGGCCGTAAATCGGAGAGCACCCACCGCCTGAGTGGTCGGTCGCAGGACCAGCGGCTCGTGCACTTCTCCGTGCCTGAGGGCGCTGAGTCCCCGCGCCCGGGTGACTTCGTGACAGTTCCGGTCACCGCGGCCGCGGCCTACCACTTGCTGGCCGACCCCAAGGACTCCACCGAATATTCACTGCGCCGTTCCCGCGGCGGGGACGCGTGGGAAGCTGCCCAGGCGGAATCCTGTGGCACCGACGGTTCTGGTAAGCCCGGCACCGTCGGGCTCGGTATGCCTGCCCTGCGCACCAATTAGGTGGCTGCCATCTCATGGCCGCCCGAAGGCCCACCACTGATCGCCGTGGTTGGTCCCACCGGAACCGGTAAATCGGATCTCGCGCTGGCCCTCGCCGAAGCTCTCGATGGCGAGGTCATCAACGGTGATGCCCTCCAGTTCTATCGGGGCATGGACATCGGTACCGCCAAGATGTCAGTCGCCGAGCAGCGCGGTATCCCGCACCACCTGCTCGACATCATGGATATTTCCGAGGAAGCCTCGGTCGCCCGGTTCCAGACGGACGCTCGGACCGCAATCGACGACGTCGCCGCGCGCGGCAAAGTGCCGATCCTCGCCGGCGGTTCGGGGCTCTACGTCCGCGCCGCCGTGGACGCCATCGAGTTCCCCGGAACGGACCCCGCAGTTCGGGCCCGCCTGGAGAACGAATTGGCTGAACAAGGGCGCGGCGCGCTCCTAAGGCGACTGAGCGACGTCGACCCCCAATCCGCAGCGCGCGTCAAAGATGACCGGCGGCTGGTACGGGCGCTGGAGGTCTACGAAGTCACCGGGCGACCGTTCACCTCGTTCATGCCGCAGCGCGAGTACGTGCGCCCCACGGTGCAATTCGGTCTGGACATGGACCGTGAAGTTCTCAACGAACGCCTCGCTCAACGCATCGACGGGATGTTGGACGCGGGATGGCTGGATGAGGTGCGCTCGCTCGAGAGGCGGGGTCTGCGCGAGAGCCCCACGGCGGGTAAGGCCCTGGGCTATCCCCAACTCCTGGATGTGCTGGCCGGGGAGCGGACCTTGGAAGATGCCCGGGAGGACACCGTGGTGGCCACCCGTCGCTTCACCAAGAGGCAACGCACGTGGTTCCACGCGGACCCGCGGGTGCACTGGCTCGACGCGGGACATCCCGGCGGCGTGGACGCACTTGCATGTGATGCCGTGAGGATGATTGAGGCCGCGTAAACTGGCGGCCGTGACTGAAACTGTGGATCGGGGAGTGAAGACCGTGGACTGGCGTGAATTGGTGAACCATGAAGTGGTAAAGGCCCACGGAACCGGCAACGACTTTGTGGTGTTCACGGATGAACACGGTGAGATCCCGCTGTCCGCGGACACCGTGGTGGCCGTGTGCGATCGTCATATGGGTCTTGGCGCGGACGGCGTGATTCGCGTGGTTCGTGCGAGTGAGCTGCCCGAGGGCCGGAAACTCACGGAGCAGGATCCCTCGGTCGAGTGGTTCATGGATTACCGCAACGCTGATGGTTCCATCGCGCAAATGTGCGGCAACGGTGTGCGCGTTTTCGTGGACCACATGGTTCGGGAAGGTCTCGTGGAGCTTCCCCAGGGATCGCAGCTGCGCATCGGCACCCGCGCGGGTGTGCGATCCGTGGCCCGCACCGAAGGCGGTTACGCCGTGGACATGGGGCCGTGGAGCTTCATCGCCGGTGAGGACGCCCGTGAAAAGGGCTCGGATGCCGTGGTCACGACCGACGGTTTGAGCGTCCCCCGCCCGGGGTTATCCATCAGCATGGGCAACCCGCACACCGTGGTGGCCCTGTCCGAGGAAGACAAGCTGGATCAGTTGGACCTTCGCCGAGCGCCATCGGTCTCGCCGGAACCCGAGGACGGCACGAACGTCGAGTTCGTGGTGCCCGTTGATCACGACGACACCGAGGTCGGCCGCATTCACATGCGCGTGTTCGAGCGCGGTGTGGGGGAGACCTATTCGTGCGGCACCGGCGCGTGCGCGGCCGCGGCGGCAACCCGCTTCTGGGGCGGCGCGGATGCACCGGACCGCTGGTTGGTGGAAGTCCCGGGCGGAGTGCTGTCCGTGACCTTCGTGCCCGCAACCGACGGCACCGAGCACGTGGTGCTGGCTGGACCGACTCGCGTGGTGGCCCGAGCCGTCCTTGCATAACGGGCTCCACCATCCGGAGGCCCCGGGATGTCGGACTGGGCCCGGCTCACCGCGTCGGTCCTAGGTCGCAAAGATCTGTGCCGGCTCTCGAGGCCGGTCCCGAGCTGCGGGACTATGGCCGGGAATGCCCGCGCTATCGCGCGCGTTCTACCGTGAGGATCCGGAAGCCCTTGTCCGTGGCAGCGCGTTCGATCGTGAACTCCTCGGCGTCCAGGACCGTGCCGAGCCAGCGCTGCAGTGAATCTCCGCCCAGGTTCTTCTGAACCACCAACCAGGCGGTGCCGCCCGGTGCCAGTCGGGGCAGCCACGTCAGCAGAATCTCGTGCAGTGCTTCCTTGCCCACGCGAATGGGCGGGTTGGACCACACGGTGTCGAACTGGCGATCCTGGGGAACGTCCTCGGGGCGGAAGGTCTCCACGTGGGACAGTCCGTGAGCCTCGGCGTTTCGGCGGGTGAGGTCAAGACTGCGGTCATTGACATCGACCGCCGTTACCGTGGCCTCCGGATCGGCCAATCCCATGGCCAGGGTCAACGGACCCCAGCCACAACCAATATCCAAGAAATGACGGCCGGTCGGATCGGGAACGTTGCGCAAGAGTGCGGCGGTTCCCTTGTCCAGATCACCGGGGGAGAACACTCCGGCGGCGGTCTGAACTCGCACTTCGCGACCACGCAGGTCCACTGAAATCTGCCGGGGCTTCTCCGGCAGGGACGGATCGGTCACAAAGTAATGCGCACTGTGCGGTTCTGGGGCCATGGCTCCACATGCTATCGCTCAGCGCTCCGTGTCGGGGTGCAGCGATAGACTGAACGAATTACCAGCAGCTTGCAGATCAAGGAATTATGACTGAATCTCACCGCCCCGAAGACTCCCAGCACCGCGCGTCGGTGACACCGGGGGAACCCTCGGGCGCCGATCTCGAAGACGTCGTCGCCAGGGTTCTGGCTCGCGCCCACGCGCAGAAGGAACCCACCATTTTCCGCGACGGCGCTCAGGATGCCACCGAACAGCGCCGCGACCCCCTGGGCCGCGCGCGCGAACTTCTCGACGAGGATCCGCAGTTCTCCGACGCCGACGGCGAGCAACAAGACCTTGCCGAACGTCATGCACTGCGCCGTGTCGCCGGTCTCTCCACCGAACTCGAAGACGTCACCGAGGTCGAATACCGTCAGCTCCGCCTGGAACGCGTGGTGCTCGCCGGCCTGTGGTCCGCCGGAACCCTGGCTGACGCGGAGAATTCACTCCGGGAACTCGCCGCGCTCGCAGAGACCGCCGGTTCCGAGGTCATGGACGGAATGCTCCAGCGCCGTGTGAACCCGGATCCTGGAACCTACCTGGGCTCGGGCAAGGCCATGGAACTCCGGGACGTGGTCGCGGCAACCGGGGCGGACACCGTGGTCGTCGATGCCGAACTCGCGCCGTCCCAGCGTCGTGCCCTGGAAGACGTGGTCAAGGTCAAGGTCATCGACCGCACCGGTCTGATCCTGGATATCTTCGCCCAACACGCCAAGTCCAAAGAGGGCAAGGCGCAGGTCGAACTGGCACAGCTGGAATACATGCTCCCTCGCCTCCGTGGTTGGGGTGAGTCGCTGTCCCGCCAAGCCGGTGGCCGTGCCGCTGCCGGTGAAGGCATTGGCTCGCGTGGCCCCGGTGAAACCAAGATCGAACTCGACCGACGCAGGATCCGCCAGCGCATGGCTAAACTGCGCCGCGAGATCGAAGCAATGAAGCCGGCCCGTGAAACCAAGCGGCTCAACCGCAAACGTTTCTCGGTGCCGTCCGTGGCCATTGCCGGCTACACCAACGCCGGGAAGTCGTCGCTGCTCAACCGCCTCACGGACGCCGGTGTGCTCGTGGAGAACGCGCTGTTCGCCACGCTGGATCCCACCGTGCGCAAGGCGGAAACCCCGGACGGTATCGGCTACACGCTCTCGGACACCGTGGGTTTTGTGCGTTCGCTGCCCACTCAGTTGGTCGAAGCCTTCCGCTCCACGCTGGAAGAAGTGGCGGACGCGGACGTGATCGTCCACGTGGTGGATGCCTCTCACCCGGACCCCGAGGGTCAACTCAAGGCCGTCCGCGATGTTCTCACGGACGTGGGGGCGACCGACATCCCGGAATTAGTGGCGCTCAACAAGGCAGATGTCGCAGATCCCGTGGTGCTGGGTCGTCTCCTCAACCATGAGAGCCCTTCGGTTGCCGTCTCGGCTCGCACGGGTGAGGGCATCGAAGAACTCAAGCAGCTGATCTCTCGGGCGATCCCGCGCCCGGATCACGAGCTGGACCTGCTGATTCCCTATGTCCACGGTGAAGTCGTCTCGCGACTACATGCCCAGGACGCCGAGATTCTGAGCACGGAGCACACCGAGGACGGCACGCGCTTGCGCGTGCGCGTCCGGGGAAGCCTCGTGGCGGAACTCGAGGAGTACCGGCTTGGAGCGGCGTCGGCGGAAGATGCGCAGCCGGACGAAAACGGCGCGGACACCGCATAGGTATGGCAGACCCGTTCATTGACGAGACCGGGCGGGACATTTCGGACCTTCGGCCCGAAACCCTGCCCGGAGCCAAGGATTCGCTCGAGCTCCTCGACGCCGCCGTGACCGCCATGGGCGGGCAGAGGCGCGACGGGCAGCGGTTCATGGCGGCCAAGGTAGCCGAGGCCCTGGACACCCGCAAACACCTCTTGGTTCAGGCGGGTACGGGCACGGGTAAATCCCTGGCCTACCTGGTTCCGGTGTTCGAGCACGCCCAAACCGCAGATAAACCCGTGATCATTTCGACCGCGACTTTGGCGTTGCAGTCGCAGGTGACCGGTCGCGACGTGCCGCGGGTATTGGATGCGGTCGAGGAGCACCTGGAGCACCGGCCCAACGTGGCCCTGCTCAAGGGCCGCTCCAATTACGCGTGCCTGCACAAGATCGGCGGTGGGTACCCCACCGATGACGACGCCGCTCTGTTCAATCTCGCTGAACCGGCCGGTTCCGCTCGTGGCGGGGAGACGGCCGTGGGTAAGTTGGGCCAGCAGGTCAAGCGGTTGCGCGAATGGGTCGAGTCCACAGAGACCGGGGACCGGGACGACGTGCAGCCCGGCGTTTCCGATGCAGCCTGGCGTCAGGTCTCCGTGACCGCTCGTGAGTGCATCGGGCGCAAATGCCCGCTGATCGAGGAATGCTTTGCCGAGAAAGCACGGTTGGCCGCGGGCGAAGCGGACGTGGTGATCACCAACCACGCGCTGCTGGCCATCAACGCCTTCGAGGGGTTGGCCGTGCTGCCCGAACACGACGTGGTGGTCGTGGACGAGGCTCACGAACTGCAGGACCGGGTCACGGGGGCCGTCACCGGTGCGTTGTCCGGTGCCGCGGTACGCGCGGCGGCGAGCGGCGTGCGTAAACACACCGCGGCCCCGCACGAGGACCTGGACAAGGCTGCGGATGCCTTCGACCGAGCTTTCAACGGCGATCCGAACGGACTGCTGCCGCGAGGATTCACCGAAGAGCAGGTCTACGCCGTGCGGGGAGTGCAGGACGCCGCACGTGCCGGATTGAGCGCGACCAAGGGTGACTCCAACGCGGAGGACGCGGGCCGTCATGCGGCGCGGTCACGGTTGTCCGAGATTCTCGACACCGCTGATCGCCTGCTCACGGCCAACACGGATCACGATGTCCTGTGGATCTCCCGTGTGGGGCGTTGGGAGCAGTCCTCCGGCTACGTGTCACCGGATGCCGGTGAACCGGCAACCCTCAATATCGCTCCGCTCAGCGTGGCGGGCGCGCTGCGAGAAGGACTCTTCGACGGCCGCACGGTCGTGCTGACTTCTGCCACGTTGGCCGTGGGGTCATCGTTCTCGTCCGTGGCCGGTGCCCTCGGTCTGCAGGGTGCGGGCGCTCCGCCGTGGCGCGGCGTGGACGTGGGAAGCCCGTTCAACTACCCCAAGCAGGGAATCCTGTACGTGGCCAGGCACCTACCCAAGCCGGGCCGGGGCGTGTCCTCGGAGCAGTTGGCTGAATTGGCCGAACTGCTCAAGGCCTCCAACGGTGGTGCCCTGGGGCTGTTCTCGTCCCGCCGCGCAGCGGAAGAGGCAACCGAGAAACTGCGCGAACTGATCGACACTGAGATCCTCTGCCAGGGGGAGGCGTCCCTGCCGTCGCTGGTGAAGGACTTCACGGACGACCCCACCGCCAGTCTTTTCGGGACCATGAGCCTGTGGCAGGGCGTGGACGTGCCCGGGAATTCGTGTCGCTTGGTGGTCATCGACCGCATTCCGTTCCCGCGGCCTGATGATCCACTGGGGACCGCCCGGACCAGGGCCATCGAACGTGCCGGTGGTAACGGCTTCATGGCCGTGTCCGCGACTCACGCCGCGGTGAAGCTTGCCCAGGGTGCGGGACGCCTGATCCGTTCCAGCAACGACCGCGGTGTGGTTGCCGTGCTCGATTCGCGATTGGCGACGGCGCGATACGGAACCTTCCTGACCAAGTCACTGCCGCCGTTGTGGCCCACCGCGGACAAGACCAAGGTGCTGGGTGCACTGAAGCGGCTCAGCAGCTCGCAGTAGTTCCGCAGCAGCATGGGGAGATGACGTTCAGACACGGGCGGAACGTGATCCTGCAGTCGCTGGGAGCCGTTTCCTTTTGGTGAACCCCCGAACGGAAACCGGCCCGGTAGGTGAATTCACCTACGGGCCGGTTCTTTCATGGTGAGTGGCTAATGGAGGATCCGTCAGAGGGACCGGAAAACCGATACAACCTTGCCCATCACCGTGGCGTGATCGCCCAGGATGGGCTCGTACTGGGTGTTCTGCGGCAGTAGCCAGGTGTGACCGTCACGCTGGCGGAAGGTCTTGACCGTAGCCTCGTCATCGAGCAGGGCCGCCACGATGTCACCGTTGAGCGCGGTGTTCTGCTGGCGCACCACGACCCAGTCACCGTCACAGATAGCGGCGTCGATCATCGAATCACCGGACACCTTGAGCATGAACAGGTCACCGTGACCGACGAACTCGCGCGGAAGTGAGAACACGTCTTCGACCGACTGCTCTGCCGTAATGGGGCCACCGGCCGCGATTCGTCCGACCAGGGGCACCGAAGCCATGGAGTCATCCGGGCTGGTGGTGGGCAACTGCGTGACGTTGTGCAGTGTGCCGTCCGAAGCCTTCGGAGACTGCTCGGCCGGTTCTGGCTCGCCCAGTTCCCGAGCCAGTTCGGCCTCCGAGAGCGGGCGCAGAACTTCCATGGCCCGAGGGCGCCGAGGGTCTCGGCGGATATAGCCAAGCTTCTCGAGCTGGCCCAATTGGTGGGTCACGCTCGATAGCGAGGCGAGGCCCACAATATCGCCGATTTCACGCATCGACGGGGGATAACCGCGCTCACCGATGGCTCGCTGCACCGCCCCCAGGATGGTTCGCTGACGCGCGGTCAGTGGCCGCTGGGGTCGCTGGGACTCCGAACCGGAGGGGGAAGGTGTGCTCACGAGTTGGGGTCCTTTCACCGTTTTCCGACCGCGGGGTCAACCGCGACGTACTCCGTACCCGTCGAGTTCAATCCTGCCGCTTATGCGTGTCAGTGACGTTCGGTCAACTAGTACGGACGTTGCTTCAAGACTAGTGCGCCAAGAGTGAGGACTCAAACACATGTTCGATTTTTCTCTCGACAAGGTTCGTACACCCGTGCTAGAACTTAACGCAGATATTCGAAAACGTGTTCTAACGCCGGGGAAAGGGTTCGAACACCCTGCCGCTTCATCCCGCGGTCACCGGAAAGTTCACCAGGAGGTTGCCATGACCACACATATCTTGCCCACCAGCGCCCAAAGCTTCACTCGCGCGCCCAAGCTCAACCTGACCCGTCGCGGACGGTTCGTCTTCATCGGACTGCCGCTCATTACGGGTGCCGCCGCACTGCTGGTGGTTGCGGTCATCTTCCTGCTTCCCTCCACGGTTCAGGCCAATACCGATCCCGTGGGCGAACCCGTAACCCACTCCGTGACCGTCCAGTCCGATCAGTCCCTGTGGGAGATCGCTTACGCAGCGGACCCGCAGCGCGACACCCGTGAGGTCATGGACGACATCGTGGAGCTCAACGGACTGGCATCCTCGGAACTGTCCGCCGGTCAGCTGCTGGAGATCCCCGCACGCTGAATCGTGTGAAGGCCTGCTCGGCGCTTAAGCTAGGGGAGTGAGCCAAAATCTCGATCGCCTAGAAGCCCTGCCCCTCCGTGAGAACCTGCGGGGCATGTCCCCGTACGGCGCACCCCAACTTGATGTTGCGGTTGCCTTGAACACGAACGAGAACACGCACCCCGTTCCCCAGCCCGTGGTGGACGCCATCACCGACCGTGTTTCGCGGGCCGCAGGTCAGCTCAATCGCTATCCGGATCGGGAATTCACGGAACTTCGCACGGCATTGGCCGCATACCTGGACCACGGACTGACCGCCGACAACCTCTGGGCAGCCAACGGTTCCAACGAGATCCTGCAGCAGATTCTGCAGACATTTGGTGGCCCCGGACGTTCGGTCCTCACCTTCGTGCCGACCTATTCGATGTACCCCTTGCTGGCCTCCGGGACGGGAACCAAGTTCATCGCGGGTCAGCGCGCGGAAGATTTCACTTTGACGGCTGAGTCCGCCGCGAAGCAAGTACGTGAGCACAAGCCCGATGTGGTCATTCTGTGCTCGCCGAATAATCCAACCGGCACTGCGCTTGGCCTGGACGTGGTCGAAGCCGTGTACGAGGCCGCGGAAGAATCCAACTCCATGGTCATCGTGGATGAGGCCTACGCGGAGTTCGCCCGATTCGGCACTCCTTCAGCGCTCACACTGCTCGAGGGTCGCCCTCGCTTGATCGTCACCCGCACCATGAGCAAGGCCTTTGCGCTGGCCGGTGCCCGTTTGGGCTATTTCGCCGCGGCCCCCGAGGTCACGGATGCCATCCGTTTGGTCCGGTTGCCCTATCACCTCTCCGCCGTCAGCCAGGCGACCGCCCTTGCGGCGCTCGAACACAGCGATGTCCTGTTGAGCACCGTAGAAGACATCAAGATGCAGCGCGACCGAATTGTCGACGACCTCAAGCGCCTGGGTCTGGAACCGGCCGAATCTGATTCCAACTTCGTGTTCTACGGGGGCATGGAGAACGCCCAGCAGATGTGGCAGAACCTGTTGGATCAGGGCGTTCTGGTGCGCGACGTCGGAATCGCCGGCCACCTGCGCGTGACCGCAGGCACCGAGGACGAAACCACCGCATTCCTGGCCGCAGTGGAGAACTACCTGCAGCAGAAGTAATCCGCGGGTGGAGTCATCCACCCGTCATCCTGCGGGCCCGGCAGGCCCGCGCATTAGACTGAAGAGCGCCGCTGTTTCCGGCAGGCGCACGCAGAATTCGAGGAGTTACACCCCGTGATGTCCCCAACCAACTCACCTCGTACGGCCGTGGTGGAACGCGTAACCAGTGAATCCACTGTCCGCGTGGAACTGAACCTGGACGGCACCGGTCAGTCCAACATCGAGACCACCGTGCCCTTCTACAACCACATGTTGACGGCGCTGTCCAAGCACTCCCTGATCGACCTCAACGTTCAGGCCCACGGGGACACCGACATCGACGTGCACCACACGGTCGAGGACACCGCCATCGTGCTCGGTGACGCGTTCCTGAAGGCGCTCGGTGACAAGCGAGGCATCCGTCGCTTCGGTCAGGCCACCGTCCCGTTGGACGAGGCGTTGGCCTCGGCGGTCGTGGACGTGTCCGGCCGACCGTACGTGGTGCACACAGGCGAACCCGAAGGCCAGCAGTACCACTTGATCGGCGGTCACTTCACCGGCTCGATGACTCGCCACGTGTTCGAGTCCTTCGCCTACCACGCCCAGCTGTGCCTGCACATCGATGTCATTCGCGGTCGGGACCCGCACCACATCGTGGAAGCGCAGTTCAAGGCACTGGCCCGCGCACTGCGCGAGGCCGTGGAACGCGATGCCCGCATGGCTGACACCATCCCGTCCACCAAGGGAGCTTTGTGAACCCCGGTAACGAACAGGTGACCGAGACCGAACAGGCCCCGTGCGTCGTCGTTCTCGATTACGGCGCAGGCAATGTGCACTCGGCCGTGCGCGCACTGGAGGCCGCAGGAGCACGCGTGAAGCTCAGCGCCGATCCGCAGGACGTGATGGATGCCGACGGGCTCGTCGTCCCCGGCGTGGGTGCCTTCGCAGCGGTCATGGATGGACTGCGCTCCGTTCAGGCTCCCCGACTCATCGACCGTCGCCTCAGCGGCGGCCGACCCGTTCTGGGCATCTGCGTGGGCCTGCAGGTCATGTTCGATGAGGGTGTCGAACACGGTGAACGTTCGGAAGGCTTGGCCCAGTGGCCCGGAACCGTGGAGCGCCTGAACGCACCCGTGGTACCCCACATGGGTTGGAACACTGTGGAACCGCCGCAGGATTCGATCCTCTTCAAGGGCATTGAGAACGAGCGCTTCTACTTCGTGCACTCCTACGGTGTGCAGGACTGGAATTTCGATCAGACCATTGAGCGCATGAAGGCACCGGGCGTCACGTGGTCCGAGCACGGTGGCCCGTTCGTTGCGGCGGTGGAGAACGGCGCGCTGAGTGCGACGCAGTTCCACCCGGAGAAGTCCTCGGCCGCAGGCATTGCCCTGTTGCGCAATTGGCTCAGCACGCTGCCGCGCACCGGCCGCATGGCGGACCGTATGCCGGCGCGGGGCGCGGAGGTCGAAAAGTGACCTTCTCCATGCTGACCATGGTGCTGGGGGCGTTCTTCGCCGGTGGTGCCATTTCGTTCAAGCAACAGAAGAAACCGCTGTGGTCGGTGTTGCTCTTGGCGGCCATTGCCTTGGCGCTGATCATTTACGGCGCGTATTCCTGGTTCACGTCCGTGTAGTTCCCGCCGCGGCGTGGGTCGCGGCATCTTTCGTGCAGTCATTGAGCGGTATCCACCGCCGGTAAGGAGAACCATGTCTCAAGACACCACCCCCCGTTTGGAATTGTTGCCCGCAGTGGACGTGCAAGACGGCCAGGCCGTGCGTCTCGTTCAGGGTGAGGCCGGTTCCGAAACCGGGTACGGCGATCCCGTGGACGCCGCACTCATGTGGCAGGAGGCCGGGGCGGAATGGCTGCACCTGGTGGACCTGGACGCGGCGTTCGGTCGCGGTGACAACATCGACGTGCTGCGTCGCGTGGCCGAGCGGATCGAGATGAAGATCGAGATGTCCGGCGGTATCCGTGACAACGAATCCCTCGAGCGGGTTCTGTCCCTCAACCCCGCTCGCATCAACTTGGGCACCGCAGCCCTCGAGAATCCCGAGTGGACCCAGCGCGTGATTGCCGAGCACGGTGACGTGATCGCCGTGGGCCTGGACGTTCGCGGCACCACCCTGGCCGCGCGCGGCTGGACCAAGGAAGGCGGCGATCTCTGGGAGGTCCTGGATCGCCTCGAGGCCGACGGCTGCTCCCGTTACGTGGTCACGGACGTGACCAAGGACGGCACGCTCAAGGGCCCCAACGTGGACTTGCTGGCCGAGGTGGCCCGTCGCACCGACAAGCCCGTGGTGGCCTCCGGCGGCGTGTCCTCTCTTGAGGACATCGCTGCGCTGCGCGAACTCGTGCCCGTGGGCGTCGAGGGCGCCATCGTGGGAAAGGCCCTCTACGCGGGTAAGTTCACGCTGCCCGAGGCCCTCGACGTGGCCGGCCGCCCGAATGCCTGATAGCTCCGACTCTCGATCGTTGCCCGCGCACATCGCGGCGCAACTACGCTCGGCCGGCGGTAGCGAGGACACCGGCGGCCAGGCGTGGGAGGGTCGCAACCTGGGGGAGGGCACCAGTCACACGCACCTCTTCCCCGACGACGACGGCGCCGCGGCACCCGGGATTTCCGCCGCCTTGGCGGCGTGGCGAGAAGGGCGCGCCTCCGAAACGGATGTCGTTGCGGCACTGCCCGGTATCAGGGTCTTCGTGCCGATCGTGGCCGAGGTCACCCATTCTGAGATCACTGAACACGGTTTGGTGTCCGATAAGGAAGCTGACATGGCCCTGGTGAGTCTGCGCACCGCCGACGGCCGCAAGGCCCTGCCGGTGTTCACCGCTGTGAATGAGCTGTCCGCGTGGAACTCCGAGGCGCGACCCGTTGCGGTGGATATCCGCAAGGCAGCGCTGTCCGCGGTTCAGGACGGATCAGATCTACTGGTCGTGAATCCGGGTTCTGACCCGGCCTTCGTGGTGCGTCGTCCGGCGATGTGGTGCGTGGCGAAAGCTACGGCCTGGACGCCGTCGTACCTGGATTTCTCCGTGGACGACGCCGTTCTGCGTGCCGCCCTGGACATGGAGCACATTGTCTCCGCACGCACCGAGCCGGGCCCCGGAATCAATGGGAAGCGATCGGACGGGGCACTGCTGAACGGCGGCGCCACGGGTCCCGAACTCGTGATCGTGTTGCAACTGACTCCAGGACTGACCCAAGAAATGGTTCAGGCCACGATCGGCCAGTACCAGCAGAAGCTGGTCACCGAGCCGATCATGGCCGCGAACGTGGATTCCTTGGGGCTTCGCCTGACCGCTTAGCCGAACACCGGGCCGGTGAACTTTTCACCGGGGCCGGCGCCGGGGGCGTCCGGGAACGGGGATGCCTCACGGAAAGCTAACTGCAGGGACTTCAAACCGTCACGCAGGGGAGCCGCGTGCTGCGAGCCGATCTCCGGGGCGGCGGCGGTGACATAACCCGCCAGTGCGGTAATGAGTTTGCGGGCCTCATCGAGGTCCTTGAGTTCCTCGGCGTCGTCACCAGCGGCCAGGCCGCACTTCACGGCCGCGGCACTCATGAGGTGAACGGCGGCCGTAGTAATGACCTCGACGGCGGGAACTTCCGCGATGTCGCGCATCTGCTCGTTGACCGCCTCGACGGTCTCGTCGGGGGCGCCGTGTGCGCCGTGGCCCTGGGTGTTGTCGTCGAATTCGAAGCGCTCGTTGCGCGGTGCATCGGTCATGGATCTACTCTAAATCAGTCTGGCAACGCGGCGGCGCCGAGCAATATGTGCGGGTGGTGAGGCGATCATCACCTCCACGGTTCGCGCTCACGGCCGCCCATGCGCTAAACTATTTGGCAGTGTGCAAGTGGAGGTACCTCCCACCCGTGTCCGCCCGCGTCAAACCGGGTTGTAGGACTCCGGGTCAGTGACCGGAAATCCGAGATCCACGCCGTGAGGTGTGTGATCCATTCGTAATTCTGATGACAGTGTGGTTTCAACCTCCGCTCGCGCCTATCGCAGCGGAGGTTTTTTGTTGCGGTAGTTCATAGCAACGGGGAAACCCACGAACATCAGGAGATTGGCATTAGCGATCCACGTATCAATGACAGAATCCGTGTCCCGGAGGTCCGCCTTGTCGGACCCGGCGGCGAGCAGGTTGGCATCGTACGCGTCCAGGACGCACTGCGGCTAGCACGCGAATCGGATCTCGATCTGGTCGAGGTCGCACCCAACGCCAAGCCTCCGGTGGCCAAGCTCATGGACTTCGGCAAGTACAAGTACGAGGCCGCGGTCAAGGCTCGTGAGGCTCGCAAGAACCAGGCGAATACCGTGCTCAAGGAAGTTCGGTTCCGCCTGAAGATCGACACTCACGACTACGAGACCAAGGTCGGTCACGCCAAGCGCTTCTTGGGTGCTGGCGACAAGGTCAAGGCCATGATCCAGTTCCGTGGCCGTGAGCAGCAGCGCCCCGAAATGGGCGTCCGTTTGCTCGAGCGTCTCGCGGAAGATGTCGCCGAGGTGGGTGTGGTGGAAACCAACCCCCGCGTCGACGGTCGCAACATGGTCATGGTCATCGGTCCGCTGAAGAACAAGGCTGAGGCTCGCGCCGAGGCCCGTCGTCAGAAGCAGCGCGACGAGTCCAAGGCGGACAACGAGCGGAAGCAGCGGGTGGACACCTCCAAGGCTGCCCCCGTGACCCAGTCCATCGGGGATGCGTTCCCGGAGGAACTGCGGAGCAAGGCAACCGCTCCGGAGACCACGGAAGAAGCACCGGCTCAGAACACCGAGCAGGCCAAAGTTTCGGACCAGGCTGATACCAAGCCCGAGTCCACCGAGGTCGAGGCACCCAAGGCTGAACCCAAGGTTGTGGATGCTCCGGCCGTTGATCCCAAGATCGGTCAGGCTGCTCCGGCAGTGACCGAGACGGAGGAACAGGCGGAGAAGCGCACCGAGGAGGCTTCCACCGAGAAGCCCAAGGCGGCGGCGTCGTCGACCAAGCCCAAGGCGGCCAAGGAGAAGCCCAAGGCTGCTCCCAAGCCCGTCGCGGCCCCGAAGCCCGGTGCCCCCAAGCCCGGAGCTCCCAAGCCGGGTCCCGCTAAGCGCTGAGGCGCGCAGCACACAGTGAATTGACATCGTTGGGCGTGCAACACGCTCAACACAAGCGTGGCCGTCGCTTGCGAGCGGCGGCCCACCGGTGTGCGTCACCGGTTGAACCAAAGGAGACGGCCACCATGCCGAAGATGAAGACCCACAGTGGAGCTAAGAAGCGTTTCAAGCTCACCGGTTCGGGCAAGGTCAAGCGTCAGCAGGCCAACCGCCGCCACTACTTGGAGCACAAGTCTTCGCGACTGACCCGCCGCCTCGCGAGCGATCAGATCGTGAGCACCCCGGGCGAGGCCAAGGCCATCAAGCGGATGCTGGGCAAGTAAGCCAGCGCTAACCAAGTTTTGTGCCGTGAGAACGGCACTGTGAAGTTTGAGATTGTTCCGATCGCGATCGGAACCGAACCGTAAGGAGTACACACGTGGCACGTGTGAAGCGGGCGGTCAACGCCCACAAGAAGCGTCGTGAAATTTTGGAGATGGCCTCCGGTTACCGCGGACAGCGTTCGCGCCTGTACCGCAAGGCCAAGGAACAGGTGCTGCACTCGTACACCTACTCCTACAACGACCGTCGCAAGAAGAAGGGCGATTTCCGTCGCCTGTGGATCCAGCGCATCAACGCTGCTTCCCGCGCCAACGGCCTGACCTACAACCGTTTCATCCAGGGCCTGAAGGCCGCTGAGGTTGAGGTGGACCGTCGCATGCTGGCTGAGCTGGCTGTCAACGACGCCAACGCTTTCGCCGCTCTGGTCAAGGTTGCCAAGGACGCACTGCCGGAGGACACCTCCGCACCGCGCAACGCTGCCTGATCAGGTTCGTGAACTTCACCGAGCGCCTGGGAGACCGGCTGCTGTCCAACACCCGTTCTGATCGGGTTCGTGACGTAGCCGCGTTGACCAGGCGCTCGGTTCGTTCCAAGCGCGGAGTGTTCCGCGCCGAAGGCCCCCAGAACGTGCGCGAAGCACTGCGGCTGGCCCTCTCTGACATGCCACCGCCCGGATTGCCGGGACTTGAGGCTGTCTATGTCACCGAGGCGGAGCTGGAGCGACACCTGGACATCGCCGCTGATCTGGAAGCGGTGTCCGAACGCGGGGGAGTGTTCATCCGCGCGGTCAGCCCCGAGGTGCTCGCGGCCATGACCGACGCCGTCACGCCGCAGGGAATGCTGGCCGTGTGCTCCCTCCCCTCCCTCACACTTGATGCCGCGCTGGCGCGGGCCGAGCTGGCCTGCGTGCTCGTGCGCGTCCAGGACCCCGGTAATGCCGGAACGGTCGTGCGCGCCGCGGATGCCGCCGGCGCCCAGGCTGCCGTGTTCACCTCCGGCAGTGTTGATCCGTTCAACCCCAAGGCCGTGCGATCCTCGGCCGGTTCGCTGTTCCACGTCCCGGTTGTCACGGGCGCAGAGATGGCCGAGATTGCCGACACCGCCCAGTTGGCCGGCCTGGGGATTCTTGCCGCGGACGGTTACGCGTCCGTGTCGGTCGATGATCTTGCCGACGCCGCTCTGTTGCGTTCCGCGGGCGTCTCACCGTCCGACGATGCCGCTTACGACCTGTCCCGGCCCACCGCATGGCTGTTCGGCAATGAGGCGCAAGGCCTGACCGAGGACGAAAAAGACCACGCCGATCTGGCCGTGGCCGTCCCGCTCTACGGGGCCGCAGAATCACTCAACGTAGGCACCGCAGCAACGGTGTGCCTGTATTCGTCGGCGCGTGCGCAGCGCCGCGCCCACTCATGACCACCGCGTCCGCGCAGGATCCGCTCACGCGGGTCACCGGCGCGGCCATCCTCGACAGCTCTGCAGCGCCCACGCGATTGCTGGTGGCCCAACGCGCCTACCCAGAGAAGTTGCGTGGTCTGTGGGAGTTCCCGGGCGGGAAACAAGACCCCGGCGAAGGCGCTGAGGAAGCGCTCGTTCGGGAATGCGGCGAGGAACTCGGCGTGACCGTCCGCCTGTTGGACGAAGTCCCCGCTCCGAACCCGGAGGGCTGGCCCCTCAAAGGAACCGCCGTGATGCGTGTCTTCACCGCGGTGGTCACCGATGACCGTGAGCCCGCCGCGGGGGAGGACCATCTGCAACTGCGCTGGGTAGCCCTGGATAACCCCGCAGCGATTCTCGATCTCGACTGGATCCCCGCGGACCTGCCCATAGTCCGGGCACTGCTCGAGCAACTCGCGGTGGTCGGAACGACCACCGCCGGACCCGAGAACTCAGGTGTGGGCACAGCGCTGTCGGGCCCATTGATCGCCGACGCCGCCCACACCGGTGCCCCAGTCACCGGCACCGCAGACACCGGCGTCCCCCGCTCCAGAACCTCCCACAGCGGACGCTGATCATGGCGCAGCACACCGAGACGCGCCGCGACCCCGCCGCGTGGAGCGCCCTGTGGGCCATGGTCTTGGGATTCTTCATGATCCTGGTGGACGCCACCATCGTCTCTACCGCCGTCCCGGCCATCATGGCGGGCCTCAACGCTCCCATTGGGGGAGTGTTGTGGGTGACCAGCGCCTACCTCCTTGCCTATGCAGTGCCGTTGCTCATCACGGGCCGATTGGGTGATCGTTTCGGTCCGCGCACCATGTACCTGCTGGGGCTGTCGATCTTCACCCTGGCGTCCCTGTGGTGCGGGTTCGCCGGAAGCCTCGAAAGTCTCGTGGCCGCCCGCGTCGTCCAAGGGCTCGGCGCGGCCATCCTCACGCCGCAGACCATGTCCGTGATCACCCGGATGTTCCCGAGCGAAACCCGCGGCACCGCCATGGGTATCTGGGGCGCCACGGCCGGTATCGCCACGCTGGTAGGACCGCTCCTGGGCGGCGTGCTCGTGGACCTGGCCGGTTGGCAGTGGATCTTCTGGGTCAACGTTCCGGTCGGAATCTACGCCCTGTGGCGTGCGGCCAAGTACCTCCCTCGGTTCGAACGTCGCAGTCATTCACTGGACTTCCCCGGTGTACTGCTCTCCGGTGTGGGCCTGTTCCTCATCGTGTTCGGCGTGCAGGAGGGCCAGGACTACGAGTGGTCCACCGTGGTCGGTCCCATTACGATCCCCGTGGTCATCGGAACCGGTGTGGCCGTGATGATCGCGTTCGTCGCGTGGCAGGCCAAGAATCACCGCGAGCCACTGGTCCCGCTCGCGCTGTTCCGCGACCGTAATTTCTCGCTGGCCAACGTGGCGATCGGCGCGGTCAGCTTCACCGTGAACTCCATGATCATTCCCGCGATGCTCTACTTGCAGCTCGTCCGGGATCTCGATCCCACGGTGGCGGCGCTCAGTTATGCACCCATGTCGCTGCTGTCCGCGATCCTGGCTCCGCTCGTGGGACGGTCGCTGGCCAAGCGCACTCCGCGATCCCTTGCGCTCCCGGGACTCATCATCATGTCGCTCTCGCTGGCGGCCTACGCTTTTGCCCTGCGCGTGGATACGCCCATTTGGTTGTTGGCCGTCATGACCCTGGGCATCGGGCTGGGCAGCGCCATGGTCTGGTCGCCGGTCTCGATCGCGGCCACCTCCAATCTCCGTCCCGACCGCGTGGGCGCCGGCTCCGGGGTGTTCAACACCACGCGCCAGGTAGCCGCCGTCCTCGGCGCAGCCATGGTCGCCGTCCTGCTGCAAGCGCGACTGGCCGCGAATCTGCCTGAAGGTGCGGGGACGACGTCGCTCGCGGCGTCGTCGAGCGCGGGTGGGCTACCCGAGGCGCTTCAGGAAGGCTTTGCCGCCGCGGTGACCCAGACCCTGCTGCTCCCGGCCGCCGTTCTGCTGCTGGGCGCGATGGCTGCCGCGTTCTTCACCCCGCCGCGCTGGTGGGGTGAGCCCGAGACGAAGAGCCGCTAGCCGATCCACTAGACTGGATCTGCCCGCACCGTCATCGCTGCGGGCATTTACACGGGGACCGCGGCGCCGTCGCTGACGCCGGGCCTCCCGCTGAACCCGTCCGCGAGCAGGAACGCGAGAAACCATGTCCGAACCCACATCGTCCATCGAGGTGGACCCCACTGACGAAGCCGGGGTCACCTCAGCCGTAGAACGCGCGCTCGCCGAGATCGAGACAGCTTCCGACCTCGACGAATTGAAGGTCGTGCGACTGGCCCACACCGGTGAGAAGTCACCGCTCGCGTTGGCCAACCGCAAGATCGGTGGCCTGGACAAGGCCCAGAAGGCTGTTGCCGGCAAGCTCGTCGGTCAGGCCCGCGGCCGCGTGAACAAGGCTGTGGCCGCACGCACCACCGTGCTCGAGGAAGAGCGCGACGCCCGCATCCTCGTGGACGAGGCCGTGGATGTCACCGCCGCGACCCGCCGCGCGCGACTGGGCGGACGCCACCCCCTCACCAACCTGATGGACCGCATCGGCGACGTGTTCGTGGGCATGGGCTGGGAGATCGCGGACGGCCCCGAGCTCGAACACGAATGGTTCAACTTCGATTCGTTAAACTTCAAGCCGGACCACCCGGCCCGCCAGCTGCAGGACACGTTCTTCGTGGACCCGCCGTCCTCGCACCTGGTCATGCGCACCCACACCTCACCCGTGCAGATGCGCTCCCTATTGGAGCGCGAGCTGCCGGTGTACGTGGTGTGCCCGGGTAAGACCTACCGCACGGACGAGCTGGACGCGACCCACACCCCGGTGTTCCACCAGGTGGAGGGCCTCGCCGTGGACGAGGGTCTGTCCATGGCCGACCTCAAGGGCACGCTCACGCACTTCGCGCGAGTGATGTTCGGTGAAGAAGCCCAGATCCGATTGCGCCCCAATTACTTCCCGTTCACCGAACCCTCCGCCGAGCTGGACGTGTGGCACCCCACCGCCAAGGGTGGCCCCCGTTGGATCGAGTGGGGCGGCTGCGGCATGGTGCACCCCAACGTGTTGCGTGCGGCCGGTATCGACCCCGAGCGGTACTCGGGCTTCGCGTTCGGCATGGGTATCG
The DNA here is from genome assembly GCF_040980905.1 of Kocuria sp. CPCC 205235. Lineage (NCBI taxonomy): Bacteria > Bacillati > Actinomycetota > Actinomycetes > Micrococcales > Micrococcaceae > Kocuria > Kocuria sp. CPCC 205235. The sequence continues at coordinate 21,332 of NZ_JAVKPR010000003.1, read as the reverse complement.
AGCGGACCCTGATGTTCCGCAACAACGTCCCGGACATGCACGACATGGTCGAGGGCGACATCCGTTTCAGCGAGCACTTCGGGATGGAGATCTAATCATGCGAGTTCCTTTGTCATGGCTGCGCGAGTACGCGCCCGTACCCGAGAACGCAACCGCCGAGGACGTCCTGGCCACGCTGGTCAAGGTGGGCCTCGAAGAAGAAGACATTCACCGCCCCACGGACGAGCTCTCCGGGCCCATCGTGGTGGGCCAGGTGCTCACTATGGAGCCGGAAACCCACTCCAACGGCAAGACCGTGAACTGGTGCACTGTGCGCGTGGTTCCGGAAGGCCAGGAGCAGACGCTGACCGGCAAGGGCATCGACCCGTCCGGTGTGCAGGGCGTGATTTGCGGTGCCCATAACTTCACCGTGGGCGACAAGGTCGTGGTGACCCTGCCCGGTGCCGTGCTGCCCGGCGACTTCAAGATCTCCGCGCGCAAGACCTACGGTCACACCTCCGCCGGCATGATCGCCTCGGTGCGTGAACTGGGCATCGGTGATGATCACGACGGCATCCTGGTGCTCTCCACCCTGGGCCTGGACCCGGAACTGGGTTCGGACGCCATGGAACTGTTGGGCCTCTACGACTCCGCCGCCGAGATCAACGTGACCCCGGATCGCGGGTACGGCTTCTCGCTGCGCGGTGTGGCCCGCGAGTACTGCCACGCCACGCGCTCACCGTTCACAGACCCCGTGGCCGAGCTGGCCGCAAAAGTGCCCGCCGCGAACGACTCGGGCTTCTCGGTTACGCTGGCCGACGACGCCCCGATCATCGGACGCGAGGGCTGCACCCGGTTCGTGACCCGCGTGGTCGAGGGCGTGGATGCGACCGCGCCCACCCCGCCGTGGATGTCGTCCCGCTTGCGCTTGGCCGGGATTCGTTCCCTGAGCCTTCCCGTGGATATCTCCAACTACGTGATGCTCGAATACGGCAACCCGATCCACAACTACGACCTGGACAAACTCCAGGGCGGCATCACCGTGCGTCGGGCCCAGCAGGGCGAGAAACTCACCACGCTGGATGACAAGACCCGCAAACTCGACTCCGAGGATCTGCTCATCACGGACGAGTCCGGTCCCGTCGGCATCGCCGGTGTCATGGGTGGTGCCACGACCGAGGTCTCGGACTCCACCACACGCATTCTTGTGGAGGCCGCGCGTTTCGATGAGATCTCGATCGCCCGTACCGCGCGTCGCCACAAGCTGCCGTCGGAGGCGTCCAAGCGCTTCGAACGCGGTGTGGACCCGCAGGTCGCCCCGGTGGCCGCTCAGCGCGTGGTCGATCTATTGGTCGAACTTGCCGGCGGCACCGACACCGGTGCGGTGACCGACGTCGATCAGACCGTGGCTCCCGAGTCCATCGACCTGCCCGCGGGATACGCCGAGGCCCGCGTGGGCGTGGACTACTCGCCCGAAACCATCGAGCACTCGCTGGGCGAGATCGGTGCCGAGGTCCTCGAGACCGCGGACGGCTGGACGGTCACCCCGCCCACATGGCGCCCGGACCTGAGCGACAAGGAAGACCTGGTCGAGGAGATCGCCCGCCTGGACGGGTACGACAAGATCCCCGATCGGCTTCCGGTTGCGCCTCCCGGTCGCGGGTTCACCCGCTGGCAGGCCGCACGACGCCGCGTGGCCAACTCTCTGGCCGCAGCCGGCCTGACCGAGGTGCTCAGCTACCCGTTCGTCTCCCAGGACGAGAACGACCTGTGGGGCTCGGCGTCGGAAGGCACGACCGTCGAGTCGGTCAAGCTCGCCAACCCGATCAGCGAGGCCAAGCCGTTGCTGCGGGTCAGCATCCTGCCGGGCCTGCTCGAGGTGCTCAAGCGCAACCACTCCCGCGGTTTTCGTGACCTCGCGTTGTTCGAATCCGGTCACGTGTTCCTGCCCGAGGGCTACACCCCGGACACCCAGCCCATCCCGCCATTGGGCGAACGCCCCTCGGAAGACGACTTGGCGCGCCTCAACGCGGCCATTCCCGATCAGCCGCGCAAGCTCGCTGCGGTGTTCACGGGCAACGACGCCGCCGCGGGACCCTGGGTAGCGCCGCGTCGCCTGGATTGGCAGGACGCCTTGGACTCCGCCATGCTCGCCGCGGATGTGCTGGGTGTGGAACTCACGGTCACGCAGGGCCAGCACCAGGCCTTCCACCCGGGACGTACCGCCACCCTGAGCACCTCTGACGGTGCGGTCATCGGTGTGGCCGGCGAACTGCACCCCAAGCTCGTGGCGGCACAGAACCTGCCGGAACGCACGTGCGTCATGGAACTGGACCTTTCGGCGTTGATCGAACGTGAGATCCCGTCCGTGGTGGCCGAGTCGATCTCGGGATACCCCGCAGCAACGCAGGACGTGGCGCTCGTCGTCGATCTGGATCTCCCGGCGGCTGAACTCTTGGCGACCGTGGAAAGCGGTGCCGGGGAGCTGCTGGAATCGGCCAACGTGTTCGACGTGTACTCGGGTACCGGTGTGGAGGACGGGAAGAAGTCCGTGGCCATTGCCATGCGATTCCGAGCTTCGGACCGTACCCTGACCGCCGACGAAGCATCAGAGGCCCGCACCGCGGCCGTGGCCGCTGCTGAAGCCGCTCACGGCGCGCAACTGCGTGGCTGACACATCAGAAGGAGAATCGTTGTCACACGACGCCCAGGAGTTCTTTGATTTTGACGAGCAGGAGCCTCCCCGGCGCAGCAGGGCCGGCGGTTGGCGGATCGTCCTGGTCGTGCTCGTGGGCGTCGTGGTGTCACTGATTTTCGCCGTCGCGTCGCTGCTGGCCTTCGACAAGGCCGGCCGACTGGCGGACTGGGCCGGGAATTCCATGGTGGTCTCTGGTTCCTACCAGACCATGACCCACGATCTGGTCACCAAGGATTTCAACGGCATTTACGCGGGCATCATGCCCGACAACGAGCTGCTGAAGGACCACCCGTTCGACAACGGGTTGAACGACCCGGTCAAGGCCGAGGTAGGGGATCAGATCACGTTCCGCGGGTCCGAGACCGGGCAGCAGGACTCGGACTTCCCGGAGGCCGTCGATGCGCTGCTGGCCGTTGAAGACGGTCAACTACGCGTCATGGAAACGGATGAGCCCGGTAGCTACGGTGAGGGCATCACCGATTCCACCGTGACGGGTCAACGCGTGAAGGCCATTGGGCTGGCCGGTCTGACACTGTTGTCCCTGGCGGGGACGGTCTGGGGAGTGCGCGCGGTCAACCGCCACGCACACTGACCACCGCTCGTGACCGCGCCGAGCGCGGTGCGGATTGCAGAACATGACGAAGGGCCCGGTTCTCGCCGGGCCCTTCGTCATGCGCGGACCCACATGGTGCAGCAGTCCGCGTGGTGGACGACTTACGGCAGCAACAGCAGTTTGCCCTGGGTCTTGCGGGATTCCAGATCGGTGTGGGCCTGTGCCGCATCGGCCAGGGGATAGGTGCCACCCACTCGGACCGTCAGGTCTCCGGTCACCACGGCGCCGGTCAATTCGTTCCACCGCCAGGCACGCTCCTCAGCATCTCGGAGGTAGTGGACCAGGGAGGGACGGGTCAGGAACAGCGCACCGGAGCCGTTGAGGCGCTGGATGTCGAACGGCGGGACCTGACCGGAGGATCCTCCGAAGAGCACCACGGTGCCGCGCACGCGCGTGGCCTTCAGCGATTCGTCGAACGTTGTTTTCCCCACGGAGTCGTAGACGACGTCGGCACCTCGACCGTCCGTGAGTTCCCGGACCTGTTCCGCGAAGTTCTCGTATCCCAGGACATGGTCGGCACCGAGCTGACGCGCGGTTTCGACCTTTTCCTCGGTGGAGGTCAACGCGATGACCGTGGCCCCGATGCGCTTCATGAGCTGGATCGCCAGGCCACCCACGCCACCGGAGGCCGCGGTGATGACCGCGGTGTGCTCGGGCTTGAGCTCGAAAGTGGAGCGCACCAGGTAGTGGGCGGTGAGCCCCTGGAGCGGGAGGGCGGCGGCGTCGTGAACGGACATCTCGTCAGGAACCGGCATGGCCTTGGCCGCGTCAACCACGAAGTATTCGGCGTAGGTGCGGGTGGCCTCGGAGGTGGCCACGCGCTGACCCACGGACACCGAGGACACGTTCTCGCCCACGGCGCTCACCACTCCGGCACCTTCGGACCCGGGCGTGAACGGGTGCTCGACCGGGTAGACACCTTCGCGCTGGTAGGTCTCAATGAAGTTCACACCGGTCGCGGCGGTGCGCACCAGCACCTGATCCGGTCCGGGCTGGGGGATGCCCACATTCGCCAGCTGTAGGACGTCCGGGCCACCGCTTTCCTGCGTGGCTATGGCTTTCATGGTGTCGGTCACGATGCCTCCTCTGGGCGCGGGCGCGCCGGTCGTCAACGGTCATGGTCAGTCTTGCGCGCCACACCGATCGGTTCAAGGTTCGTCGCGCTCACTCGCCTACGCGCGTAATGGTCCAACGCCATGGATGTATAAATATTGATAGTTATGTATATCCATGCGGTATGCTGACGAGTATGACGTACACCGCAGCTGTTTCAGGAGCCACCGGCTACGCGGGCGGAGAGGTCTTGCGCCTGCTCGCCGGACACCCGGAGATCACCGTGTCCACCGTGACCGGTCACTCGACCGCGGGCCAGCGACTGGGCAGCCTGCAACCGCACCTGCACGCGCTCGCGGACATGGAGGTGGTGGAGACCACTCCCGAGAACCTGTCCGGTCACGACATCGTGTTCCTGGCGCTACCGCACGGCCAGTCTGCGGAGATCGCCGCACAGCTGCCCGAGAACACTGTGGTCGTGGATGCCGGTGCGGACCATCGGCTGGAATCCTCCGAAGCGTGGGACGCGTTCTACGGCGGCGACCACGCCGGTCATTGGCCCTACGGTCTGCCCGAACTGATCATCGATCCCAGCGGGGCCAAGCAGCGGGAGAAGCTCGGCAGTGCCACGCGCATTGCCGTCCCCGGGTGCTATCCCACGGGGTCCCTGCTGGCCCTGGCTCCGGCCGTTGCGGCGGGTCTCGTCTCAACCCGCGACATCGTGATCGTTTCTGCTTCCGGCACCTCTGGAGCGGGCAAGGCGTCCAAGCCGCACCTGCTCGGCGCCGAGGTCATGGGCAGCATGTCCCCGTACGGAGTGGGCGGCGGCCATCGGCACACTCCCGAAATCGAGCAGGGTCTCGGCTGGGCCTCCGGCCAGGACGTCAGCATCTCGTTCACGCCCACGCTTGCCCCCATGCCCCGCGGCATCCTGACCACGGCCACCGCGCCGCTGACCGAGGGCACCACCCTCGAAACTGCGCTGAAGGCCTACCAGGATGCCTATGCGGACGAGCTGTTCATTCACGTTCTGCCCCAGGGGCAGTGGCCGACCACCAAGTCCGTGGTCGGGTCCAATCACGTGGCGCTCCAGCTCGCGGTCGACCCGCACGCCAACCGTCTGATCGTCAGCCTGGTGCTGGACAATCTCACCAAGGGGACCGCGGGCGGCGCCGTGCAGTCCGTCAACATTGCCCTTGGCTTGCCCGAGACAGCGGGTCTCCAGCACCAGGGTCTTGCTCCCTGATTAATTACTGACACCGGCACGTACGACGCCGCTCGCTCACCTTCGCTCACGCCGCTCACGATTCACGCACCAGGAGTTCTCATGGCATCCCACAACCCCGTTCCCGATATCACCGTGGACACAACCTACGGCGTGTGCGCGGCAGTCGGTTTTCGCGCCGCCGGTGTGGAAGCAGGCTTCAAGGCCTCCGGTGGTAAGGACCTCGCCCTGGTGGTCAACGACGGCCCGGAGTTCAATGCGGCGGCCGTCTTCACCTCCAACCGTGTAGCCGCAGCACCGGTGCACTGGTCGCGCGAGGTGATCCGACAAGGAAGTTCCCGCGCGGTGATCCTCAACTCAGGCGGCGCCAACGCCTGCACCGGTGCCCAGGGGTTCCAGAACACCCACGAAACGGCAGAACTCGTGGCCGAGAAGCTGGGAGTGGGCGCCGGCGACGTCGTCGTTTGTTCGACCGGACTGATTGGCGAGCAACTGCCGATGGACGTGATGCGGGCCGGAATCCCGCCGTTGACCGAGGCCCTCGAAGCTGGCCCCGAGGCGGGTAAGGCGGCGGCCGAGGCCATCATGACCACCGACTCCGTCTCCAAGCAGGCGTGTGCCGCGCGGGACGGATGGACCGTGGGCGGTATCGCTAAGGGCGCGGGGATGCTGGCGCCCGGACTGGCCACGATGCTCGTGGTCATCACGACCGACGCCAAGCTGCCGGCCGACGCCCTGGACCGCGCGCTGCGCGAGGCCTGTCGGGTGACGTTCAATCGCACGGATTCGGACGGCTGCATGTCCACGAATGACACCGTGGCCCTCATGGCCTCCGGTGCCTCCGGGAACACCGCAGACGAGCTGGAATTCACCCGCGCACTTACCGCTGTGTGCCACAGCCTGGCGCAGCAGCTCATCACGGACGCGGAGGGTGCCTCCCACGACATCGCGATCACCACCGTGGGAGCCGCGACCGAAACCGAGGCCGAGGACGTCTCCCGCACGGTATCCCGGTCCAACCTGCTCAAGGCCGCAGTGTTCGGCAACGATCCCAACTGGGGCCGTGTGCTCTCGGCCGTGGGCACCACGTCCGCTCAGTTCGACCCGGACCAGATTGACGTGACCATCAACGGCGTCATGGTGTGCCGGAACGGCGCCATCGGCGATTCCCGCGACAACGTGGACATGGCCGCAGCTCGCGCCGTGGATATCGTCATCGACCTGAAGGCCGGCAATCACCAGGCCACGGTGTGGAGCAACGACCTCACCCACGATTACGTTGAGGAGAACAGCGCGTACTCCAGCTGACGCGCGCCCGTCATGTCACGTTTGAGCGATAACACCAGGTACGAGACCGCCCAATCCAAGGCGGAAACCCTCATGGAGGCCCTGCCCTGGATCCAGCGCTACGCCGGTTCCGTCATGGTCTTCAAGTACGGCGGTAACGCCATGATCAACGACGACCTGCGCCGCGCCTTCGCGGAGGACATGGTCTTCCTGAGTCACATGGGCATTAAACCCGTGGTCGTCCACGGTGGCGGCCCGCAGATCAGCGCCATGTTGTCCACGTTGAACATTCCGTCCGAGTTCAGGGACGGGCTCCGTGTGACCTCCCGCGAGGCCATGGGTGTGATCCGCATGGTGCTCACCGGCCAGGTGGGGCGGGAGCTCGTGGGTCTGATCAACGCGCACGGCCCGTACGCGGTGGGCATGTCCGGTGAGGACGCCGGTCTATTGCAGGCGCGCAGGATTCGCACGGGTTCGGACGGACAACCGCTGGACCTGGGCTTGGTGGGGACCGTGGAGAAGGTCAACACCGCGGCCGTGGAACAGCTCATCGAGATCGGCAAGATCCCGGTGATCGCCTCGATCGCACCCGAACTCGCGGACGACCCTTCCGCGTCGGACGGCTCCGGTGACCTGACCGGTGAGGTGCTCAACGTCAATGCGGACACCGCGGCGGCCGAGGTTGCCGTTGCGCTGGGTGCGGAGAAGTTCGTGGCCCTCACGGACGTGGAAGGCCTGTACGCCAACTGGCCGGACAAGTCCTCCCTCATCTCGTCGCTGACCATCACGGAGCTGCGCGAGATGCTGCCCTCCCTGGAATCCGGGATGATCCCCAAAATGCAGGCTGCCCTGCGCGCCGTGGACAACGGTGTGCCGCGGGCGTCCATTGTGGACGGCCGGTCCGCGCATTCATCCCTGTTGGAAATTTTCACCGACACCGGTATCGGCACCGAGGTCACCCCGGACGGAGACACCCCATGAGCGAATCGCAGAACGAGCTGCTGCAGGACTACAAGGACAACCTGCTGGGGGTGTTCGGTGACCCCGCCCTCGTCCTGACCGAGGGCCAAGGTGTGTACGTCACGGACGCCAACGGCAAGAAGTACCTGGACCTGCTCGGCGGTATCGCGGTGAACTCGATCGGCTACGCGCACCCGGATTGGGTTGCGGCGGTCAGTGAGCAGGCGGGCAAGCTCGCGCACATCTCCAACCTGTTCACCTCACCGCAGGGCATTTCGCTCGCGCACCAGTTGCTCGAGCTGACCGACGCGCCCGAGGGCTCACACGTGTTCTTCGCCAACTCGGGTTCGGAAGCCAACGAGGCCGCCTTCAAGCTGGCGCGCCGTCACGGCGCGGCCCACCCCGGTCCCGACGGCGCTCCGCGCACCCGGGTGCTCGCCCTGGAGAACGCGTTCCACGGTCGCACCATGGGCTCGCTCGCCCTCACCGCCAAGGACGCCTACCGGGCACCCTTCGAGCCGTTGCCCGGGGGAGTGACCCACATCCCCGCAACGATTGAGGCGCTTGAGAAGGAGCTGGACGGTACAGTCTCGGCGCTCATCGTGGAACCGGTGCAGGGTGAATCCGGTGTGCATGCACTCCCCGAGGGGTTCCTGGCTCGCGCCCGCGAACTCACCCGCGAACACGGTGCACTGTTGATCGTGGACGAGGTGCAGTCCGGCATCGGACGCACCGGACAGTGGCTCGCGACCACCGCGCAGCTGCCCGAGGGTGAATTCCCGGATGCCATCACTTTGGCCAAGGGCCTGGGTGGCGGTTTCCCCATTGGCGCCATGATCACCGTTGGCTCCGACGTGTCCTCGCTGTTGACCGCGGGACAACACGGCACCACGTTCGGAGGCAACCCGTTGGCGACCGCGGCGGCGTCGGCCACGCTGGACGTCATCAAGAACGAGGGCCTGCTCGGCAACGCGGACGTTGTCGGCGCGCACCTGGCCGCGGCATTGAAAGACCTGACAGAGGTCCGCGAGGTGCGTCAGCACGGCCTGCTGATCGGCATCGATCTGGTCCAGGACTCACCCGAGCAGGCCCTGGCACCCGCCGTCGTGACCGCCGCCCGCGAAGCCGGATTCATCATCAACGCCACCGGTCCCGGTACCGTGCGCCTGGCCCCGCCACTGATCATCACCGCGCAGGAAACGGACAGTTTCGTTGCCGCACTACCGGGCATCATCAGCGACGCCCGCACCGCGCTCGCCGGCTCTTAACAGACTTCATTCACCCGCAGGAGGAATCCCCGTGTTGCGTCATTTTCTGGTCGATACCGATCTGAGCCCCGAGGAACAGGAGCAAGTCCTGGATCTGGCCGCCGCGCTCAAGGCCGATCGGTTCAGCCGCCGTCCCCTGGCCGGCCCACAAACCGTGGGCGTTATTTTCGACAAGACCTCCACCCGCACCCGTGTTTCCTTCGCGACCGGCGTGGCCGATTTGGGCGGCAACCCGCTCATCATCAACCCGGGCGAGTCGCAGCTGGGTCACAAGGAAAGCATCGCGGACAGCTCGCGCGTGTTCTCCCGCATGCTCGCCGCGGTCGTATGGCGCACGTTCGAGCAGTCGGGCCTGGAGGAAATGGCCGAGTACAGTTCCGTGCCCGTGATCAACGCGCTCTCCGACGACTATCACCCGTGCCAGATCCTCGCGGACCTTCTTACGCTCCGGGAACGCTTCGGCGACGTCAAGGGCCTCACCCTGACCTACGTGGGAGACGCCGCCAACAACATGGCCAACTCGTACATGCTCGGCTGTGTCACTGCCGGTATGCACGTGCGGATTGCCGGTCCCGCCTCGCACCTGCCCAGCCAGGAGGTGATCGACGCCGCTCGGGAACGCGCCGCCGAAACCGGCGGTTCCGTGCTGGTCACGAGCGACATGGCTGAGGCCCTTGCGGGTGCCCACGCGGTGGTCACTGACACGTGGGTGTCCATGGGCCAGGAGGATCAGAAGGGTGATCGCGCCGAGATCTTCCGGCCGTATTCGGTGACATCCGAGGCCATGGCGCAGGCAGCCGGGAACGCTGTCTTCCTGCATTGTCTCCCCGCCTACCGGGGCAACGAGGTCACGGCCGAGGTGATCGACGGGCCGGCATCGCTGGTCTGGGACGAGGCCGAGAACCGCGTGCACGCTCAGAAAGCGCTGCTCACGTGGCTGCTGGATTCTTCCGGACTGTCCTCGGATCGGCCGGATGCCCTGCGCCGCGCCGGGGGACAGCAGTGAGCATTCCCACCACCAAGACCGCCCGGCAGGCTCGCATCATGGAGTTGGTGACCGGCGGAGACATTCATTCGCAGGCGGAACTTGCCGAGTTACTCGCCGCCGACGGCGTTCAGGTCACACAGGCCACGCTGTCCCGGGACCTGGTCGAGCTCGAAGCCGTGCGGGTGCGCTCGCCGGAAGGCGGGTTGGTGTATGCGGTGCCGCAAGCCGGAGCGGATCGCTCGCCCGCCAGCGGGATCACTCGCGAAACCCTGGACGCCCGCCTGGCAGGGCTCTGCAAGGATCTGCTCGTCACTGCGGAGGCGAGCGCGAACCTCGTGATTCTGCGGACCCCTCCCGGAGCCGCCCAGTATTTCGCCTCGGCGATCGACCATTCCGTGCTTTCGGACATCCTGGGAACGATTGCCGGCGATGACACCATCATGGTGGTGTGCCGCGACCCGCAGGGTGGGGACGCGGTGGCCCAGAAGTTCTTGGATCTGGCTCACTGACCCCTGGCTCATTGATCCCTTGACCGCTGATCCCTGGCCGATGGGTCTCCGGCCCGCTGATGGGCCCACCAATAAGGGTTCACTGCCCTTTGGCGATCTTGTCTCGTTGGCTGAGCCATCCACGTTCGCTGACCGGCTCGTTCGGCGGCGCGTTGCGTCGCGGGGCAGTCAGGACCCGCGGGGTTCGAACTCCTGCAGAACGGGCAGCAAGTGCTCCTGTCCGAAGACCTTGGCCACGTCCTGTGCGTGCTGATTGCCCGTGGCCTGACCCGCGCCCGCTTCCAAGAGCCTGCGAGTGATGGGTTCGTTGCCCCGGAACACCGCGCAGATCAGTGCGGTGAACCCCACGTCACTCACCCGCTCGGTGTCCGCGCCAAATTCGAGCAGCATGAACACGGTCTCTTCCTGCTCCTGGTAGGCCGCCAGGTTCAGCAGGGTGTCGCCTTTGCCGTTCGTCAGGTTGGCCGGAACACCGGCCTGGAGGGCTTCCCGCAAGAAATCGTTCCTACCCTCACGTGCGGCGTCGAAGAGTGAGTTGACGTAGGCGATTTCTTCGTCGGTCAACTGCGGTTGCTGGGCATTGTTCTCCGGTGCGGACACGGACGGTTCCTCCTGAAAGAGCTGACAAGGCGCGGTTTCACCCGAGTCGGGGAACCACCAGGACAGTGTCCCACGGCACTCCGACATGATCATGCCGACAGTAGTGCACTCCCGACACACCTCACGAAAACGAGTCGGACGCAGGGTGGTTTGGCAGCGGGCATCACGGAGCGTCGCATTGACTCCGATATCCGATACTGGCAGTCTCATGTGTCACAGATCACTACAGATTCCTGGGAGATGACTCATGTCCAATGTGGCAACCCTGCTCACCGATTCCGCCGAACGATATCCGGACCGTCCCGTGATCATCCTGGATGACACCCGGATGACCTACGCGCAGCTCAACGACCTCTCGGCGCGGGCAGCAGCAATGCTCAAGACGCAGGGGATTAAGCCGGGCGACCGCGTGGCCACGGTCATGCCCAATGTTCCCCACATGCCGGTGTTGTACTACGCGATTCTCCGGATCGGAGCAATTGTTGTTCCGCTCAATCCGCTGCTGACCCCTCGTGAACTCAGCTACCACTTCACCAATGCTGAGGTCTCCGCGGTCCTGACCTGGGAAGGCATGATCGACGCTAGCCAGGAAGCTGCCAAGGAAGCCGGTGACATTCCTGTGGTGGCCATCGGAGCGCAGGAGACCATGCAGAAGCTGCAGGGTGTGGAGCCCGATCATGAGGTGGTTGACCGGAATGATGACGATACGGCCGTACTGCTTTACACCTCCGGTACCACCGGCAAGCCCAAGGGTGCAGAGCTGACCCACCTCAACCTACGTTCCAACGCCACGATGTCCGCCGAAGGATTCTCTCTGACCGAAGACGACGTGAAATTTGGAGGCCTTCCGTTCTTCCACGTGTTCGGTCAGACCGTCGCGCTCAACGGAGTGGTGTCCAAGGGTGCTTCGGTCACTCTGCTGCCGCGCTTCGACGCCATGAAGGCCCTTGAGATTCTGCGCCGGGACAAGGTCACGGTGTTCGTCGGCGTGCCCAGCATGTACGTGGCCCTGCTGCACGCAGTCAATCAGATCGGTCCGGAAGCGGTGGAGGGTATCAACCTTCGGGCAACTCTCTCCGGCGGGTCACCCATGCCGGTGGAGGTGCTCGAACGGTTCGAGAAGGTGTTCAACACGACCGTCCACGAGGGATACGGGCTCTCCGAAACGTCACCGGTGGTTTCCTTGAATCAGCCGGGAGGCATTCGTAAACCCGGTTCCATCGGAACACCTGTCGAGGGCGCTGAATTGGACATCTTCGATGGCCAGGACCAGCCCGTCGGCGAGGGGGAGGTCGGTGAGTTGGTGGTCCGCGGCCAGTACGTGATGAAGGGCTACTGGCGTAACCCGGAAGCAACGGAGGCAGCCATTCGCGACGGATGGTTCCACACCGGGGACATGGCGCGCCGCGACGAGGACGGCGTCTACTACATCGTGGACCGCAAGAAGGACATGATTCTGCGCGGCGGCTACAACGTGTATCCCCGCGAGGTCGAAGAGGTGCTGTACCAGTTCCCCGGTGTGGTGGAAGCTGCCGTGCTGGGTGTGCCTCACGAACAGCACGGCGAGGAGGTGGGTGCCGTCGTCGTCTTCGACCCCAAGGCCCTCGGTGACCGGTCGACGGAAGAAGTGACCAAGGAGCTGGACGCCTTCGTTCAGGAACGGGTGGCCAAGTACAAGTACCCCCGTCACTACAACGTTCTGGACGAGCTCCCCAAGGGACCCACGGGCAAGATCCTCAAGCGCGAACTCTCGCTCAATGCATAATTACAAATAGTGCTGTATAGTCATGCATTGAGGCGCGGGCCTGGCCCGTGCGCAAAGTTTTTGTCGTGCAGCAAAGTGAGGAGAGCACCGTGAGCGATCGCGTTGTGTTGGCATACTCCGGAGGTCTCGATACTTCGGTGGCTATCGGTTGGATCGGAGAAGCCACGGGTGCCGAGGTCATTGCGGTGGCCGTTGACGTTGGACAGGGCGGCGAGGACCTGGAGACCATTCGCCAGCGCGCCCTGGACTGCGGTGCCGTGGAGGCCTACGTGGCCGACGCTCGCGACGAGTTCGCCGAGGAATACTGCATGCCGGCTCTGAAGGCCAACGGCATGTACATGGATGCCTACCCGCTGGTGTCCGCCGTGTCCCGCCCGGTGATCGTCAAGCACCTGGTCAAGGCCGCCAAGCAGTTCGGCGCGACCACCGTGGCACACGGTTGCACCGGTAAAGGCAACGACCAGGTTCGCTTCGAGGTGGGTATCCAGACGTTGGGTCCCGAGCTCAAGTGCATCGCCCCGGTTCGTGACTTGGCTCTGACCCGCGAAAAGGCCATTGCCTACGCGGAGAAGAACGACCTGCCCATCGTGACCACCAAGAAGAACCCCTTCTCGATCGACCAGAACGTGTGGGGTCGCGCTGTGGAGACCGGTTTCTTGGAGGACATCTGGAACGGTCCCACCAAGGACGTCTACGACTACACGGACGATCCCACCTTCCCGCCGCCCGCGGACGAACTGGTCATCACCTTCCGGGAAGGTGTTCCGGTCGCGATCGACAACAAGCCGGTCACAGCGTTGCAGGCCATCCAGGAACTCAACCGCCGCGCCGGCGCCCAGGGCGTGGGTCGGATCGACATTGTTGAAGACCGCCTGGTGGGCATCAAGTCTCGCGAGATCTACGAGGCTCCCGGTGCCATGACCCTGATCGCGGCGCACCGCGAACTGGAGAACGTCACCATTGAGCGCGAGCAGGCACGCTTCAAGAAGACCGTGGATCAGCGCTGGACCGAACTGGTCTACGACGGCCAGTGGTTCTCGCCGCTGAAGAAGTCCCTGGACGTCTTCGTGGATGACACCCAGAAGTACGTCAACGGTGACATCCGCATGGAACTGCACGCGGGTCGCGCCACCGTGACCGGCCGCCGTTCGGACACCGGCCTGTACGACTTCAACCTGGCCACCTACGACGAAGGCGATTCGTTCGACCAGTCGAACGCCCGCGGCTTCATCGAGCTGTTCGGTATGTCCTCCAAGGTTGCCTCGCAGCGCGAACAGCGCCTGGCGGGCGAGAACTAAACGCCGCTGACGCGTCATGACCGGCCGGGCTCCTAGACTGGAGCCCGGCCGGATTTACGTCCGAAGTCGTTACGGGTAACCACGACCTCGGCACCCGTAGCTTCGGCACACGAACCGTCGGCGCCCGGTCGCCGGAACCCAACGAGCACCATCTCGCGAGCAAGGAGCAGCATGGCCCAGCACCAGCAGCACGGAACCAATGAGGGCGCCCTGTGGGGCGGTCGTTTCGCCGGGGGACCGGCGGATGCCCTGGCCGCTCTGAGCAAGTCCACGCAGTTCGACTGGCGGTTGGCTCCCTATGACATCGCGGGTTCCCGCGCTCATGCTCGCGTGCTCCACACGGCCGGACTGCTTACTGCCGAAGAACTTGAGGGCATGATTGCCGCGCTCGATCAGCTCGAGACCGACGTTCGTTCCGGCGCCTACGTTCCCGCCGAATCCGATGAGGACGTCCACGGTTGCCTGGAACGCGGTCTGATCGAGCGCGCCGGGCCGCAGCTGGGCGGTAAGCTCCGCGCCGGCCGTTCCCGCAATGACCAGATCGCCACGCTGGGTCGCATGTACCTGCGCGACCACGCCGCCATCATCGCCAAGGACCTGCTGGACGTGGTGCGTGCCCTCATCTCTCAAGCCGAGCGGTACCCGTACGCACCCTTGCCGGGCCGCACCCATTTGCAGCACGCGCAGCCCATCCTGCTGTCCCACCACTTGCTCGCGCACGCTTGGGCAGTTCTGCGCGACGTGCAGCGTCTGGTCGACTGGGATAAGCGCGCCGCGGTGTCCCCTTACGGTTCCGGCGCCTTGGCCGGTTCCTCCTTGGGGCTGGACCCCAATGCCGTCGCCTCGGAGCTCGGCTTCGATTCCGCTGTTTTCAACTCGATCGACGGCACAGCGTCTCGCGACGTCTACGCCGAATTCGCGTGGGTCACCGCAATGGCGGCGGTCGACATTTCCCGCATGAGCGAAGAGGTCACCACGTGGGCCACCAAGGAATTCTCGTTCGTGACCCTGGACGACGCCTTCTCCACGGGCTCCTCGATCATGCCGCAGAAGAAGAATCCCGACGTCGCCGAGCTCGCCCGCGGTAAGGCGGGTCGCCTCATCGGCGACCTCACCGGTTTGCTGGCCACGCTCAAGGGCCTGCCGCTCGCGTACAACCGTGACCTGCAGGAGGACAAGGAGCCGGTCTTCGACGCGATCGATCAGCTCGAGGTCCTGTTGCCTGCGGTGTCCGGCATGATGGGCACGCTCGTGTTCCACCAGGAGCGCCTGGTGGAGCTGGCTCCGCAGGGCTTCGCCCTGGCCACGGATGTGGCCGAGTGGCTCGTTCGCCAGGGTGTCCCGTTCCGCGAGGCCCATGAGATCTCCGGAGACGCCGTGCGTGTGTGCGAGGAGAACGGCATCGAGCTGTGGGACCTCACCGACGAACAGTTCGCGCAGATCTCCGCGCACCTCACTCCGCAGGTGCGCGAGGTACTCACGGTCGAAGGATCGCTGAATTCCCGCAATTCTCAGGGCGGCACGGCTCCGTCCGCTGTGGCACAGCAATTGGCCGAGCTCAAGCGCCAATTGGGTGAGTTGGCCGCGTTCGAGTCCCGTCAGCCGATCGTTTCCTGACCACTCGCACACGTGGCCGATTCGCTCGAAGAGCTCTTGTCCGCAACAGCGCCGGAGGCAGCTCCGGCGCTGTTGGGTGCCGTCCTGGTACGTTCCGATTCACAAGCCACGGTGGCACTGCGCCTGACCGAGGTCGAAGCGTACGGGGGGCCAGCCGACTCCGACCTTCCGGATCCCGGGGCACACACCTATCGCGGGCGGACTGCCCGCAACGCCTCGATGTTCGGCCCGCCGGCTCACCTCTACGTCTACTTCACCTACGGACTGCACCACGCCCTCAACCTGGTCTGTCGGCCCGACGGACACGCGGGCGGTTGCCTCATTCGTGCCGGGGAGCTGGTGGCGGGGGAGGACGCCGCGCGGCGTCGTCGTAGTGCGAACCGGGCCACCGAACCAGCGCACGCCGCACTTGCCAGGGGACCCGGCAATGTCGCCCAGGCACTCGGGCTGGACCGTTCTGACGACGGCGCTCCGTTGCGTTACCTGGGCAGCGTCCCGGATCCCGTCCTCGCCGCGCAGCGTCTCGTGACCGAGCACCCCGGGTATCCGAAACCCTGGACGGGGATTTTTCTGCCGGAGCATGCTGGGCAGGCGGAGATGGTGACCACCGCTCGCACCGGCGTCTCGGGCGAAGGCGGGACGGACGCTTTCCCGTGGCGCTTCGCGCTCAAGAACGATCCCACGGTCTCGCCGTACCGAAAAGCTGCCGTCAAGAAACGTAGAACCCGGCCGTAGCATCCGCGTGAACTGCTCGTGTGGGTCGAACGGCGGATACGATGGTCCGGTGACTGAATCCGTAGAGCAGATGATTGACCGGTTGTGCGCCAAGATCCCGGACCACCCGGAGCCGGGGGTGTTGTTCCGTGACCTCACTCCGCTGTTTGCAGACGGTGACGGATTCAAGCGCACCGTGGACGCACTGACCGATGCATTCCGCGGCCAGTACGACTGCGTGGCCGGTGTGGAAGCGCGCGGGTTCATGATTGCCGCAGCCGTGGCCTATGCCTCTGGCGTGGGTATTGTTCCCGTTCGGAAGAAGGGCAAGCTGCCGCGCGAGACCATCTCGCAGCAGTACAACCTGGAGTACGGCACCGAAACGCTCGAAATCCACACGGACGATGTCCCGCGCGGTTCGCGTGTTCTGGTGCTCGACGACGTTCTGGCCACCGGTGGCACGTTGGGTGCCTCTGCCTCATTGCTGACCCGCGCCGGTTTCAACGTGGCGGGCTTCGGCGTGATCATGGAGTTGACCGCCCTGCGCGGCCGCGCCCAGCTGGGCGGACACCGGGTTCGCGCCCTGCTGCGAGTCTGAGTTTCTCCCCGTGACATCCTCGGTCACGGGAGCGCGATAGGATTGACGACCGCTGGTTATGGAACCGGCGGTCGTTTTCCGTCCCCGTGAGGTGAATTGCGTGACCGAGTCCGCGTCTGAAAGAACCGCCCAGCAGCTCGAGCTGGAACGGGACTACGTTGCCCAGGCCTATGAACGCCTGGACGAGTTGCGCGAGGTCAACAGTCATGAACTCGCAAAGGTCCGGCGTAGTGACTACGGAGGCGGTCACCAGGCCAAGTCCGAACGTGATGCCTTTGCGTCCCACTACGAGGACCGATTGACGCAACTCGAATCGGTGGATGAGCGCCTGGTCTTCGGCCGCCTCGACACCGAGGACGACGAACGCTATTACGTGGGCCGGCTCGGTCTGGCCACCGAGGACCACCAGCGTCTGGTGCTGGACTGGCGCGCCCGAGAAGCCGGCGCGTTCTATCAGGCGACCGCACGCAACACCCAGGGGCTCGCGCGGCGTCGGCACCTGATCATGGAGAAGCGCAACGTCACGGCCATCGAGGACGATGTCTTCAACGCGGACGCCGTGGAACAGGACGAGGTCGTCCGAGGCGAAGGCGCGCTCCTCGCAGCACTCAACAAGACCCGCACCGGTCGGATGAACGACATCGTGGCGACCATTCAGGCCGAACAGGACCGCATCATCCGCGCACCACTCAAGGGTGTGCGGGTAGTGCAGGGTGGTCCCGGAACGGGGAAGACCGCGGTGGCGCTGCACCGTGCCGCGTACCTGCTCTACGAACACCGCGAACGCCTGGCCAAGTCCGGCGTGTTGATCGTCGGGCCATCGTCATCGTTCCTCTGGTACATCGAACGGGTGTTGCCCGCTCTGGGTGAGACCGGTGTGGTCATGTCTTCGCTGGCGGATCTGTACCCGGGCGTTCACGGCCAGGTCGAACGTGATCCGTGGGTCGCACGGTGGAAGTCCGGACTGCACATGGTGGACGTGATCGAGCGAGCGGTCGCGGACCGGCAAAAGGTTCCGGAGAAGAATCTCTGGCTGACCGTGGATGGTCATTCGGTCAAACTCAAGCGCTCCCTGGTACGGCACGCGCGTGAGCGTGCCCGTGCCACGGGCAAGGCGCACAACGAGGCCCGCGCGACCTTTGTGAAGGTCATCATCAAGCAGCTCGCGGAAACCCTGGGGCAGCAGCTCAACGAGAAGGCCGGTTCCACCATGGACCGTTCCTATCTCAAGGAAGACCTGCGGCAGTCCCGCGAGGTCCGAGTGGCTCTCAACCTGTTGTGGTTGCCGTTGACCCCACAGCAACTGGTGGGTCAGCTGTTCTCCAAGGAGCGCTACCTGCGTTCCGCCGCTCCCAACCTGAGTGACGCCCAAATCGCGCAGCTACTCCGAGCCCCTGATGCGCCGCTCACCGTCGCGGACGTGCCATTGCTCGACGAAGCGGCAGAGCTGCTTGGCGACTTCGATTCCGCGGGTATCAAGCTGCGCGGTCAGGCGGCCGAGCAGCGCAAGGCGGCAGAATCCGCGGAGAAAGTGCTCGCCACCATGGCCGAGGGTTTCGAAGACATCGGCGCCCAGGGCATCATCACCGTGGACCAGTTGACCACCCTGAACGAGGAACCGGTGCGGCGCATGACCGCTGCCGAGGCGGCGTCGGCGGACCGCACCTGGGCCTACGGGCACGTGGTGGTCGACGAGGCTCAGGAGCTCTCGGCCATGCAGTGGCGCACGCTGATGCGCCGCTGCCCCATGAAGTCGTTCACGGTGGTCGGCGATATTGCCCAGGCCGGTAACGCCGCGGCAGCGACCACATGGGCTGGTGCGCTGGAACCGTTCGTGGGGGATCGCTTCTCCCTTGAGGAACTCACGGTCAACTACCGCACGCCCCAGCCCATCGCCGACGCCGCCGTGCGAGTTGCCCGCGCAGCAGGCCTTCGCGTGTCGGACCCGCGCGCCGTTCGTGACGGGGAGGCGCCCGTTTTGATCAACGTTGCCGACCAGGAGGAAGTGGCCGAGGCGGTGATCGAGCAGCTCCGCAGTGAACTGGATCTCGTCGAGGGAGGACTGATCGGCGTCGTGTGTCCCGGTGACTCGATTGCTGCCGTGGCCGCAGCACTCGACCAGGCGTTCCCGGGGTTGGTCGCCGCGGGAATGCGACGACTGGATCGTCAGATCATGCTGCTCACCCCGTGGGATGCGAAGGGCCTGGAATTCGATTCCGTAGTGGTGGTGGAACCGGCGGACATTGCCAACGATCCTGCCGGGGGAGTGGGCAACTTGTATGTGGCGATGACACGACCCACCCAGCGTCTGTACATGGTGGCCGCGCATGGCATGCCAGCGGGTCTGGAACAAACCTGCTCGGAGTCGCAGGGCTGATAACTTAGTCCTCGTGTCAACCACCGATCTGAGCAATCAGCACAACGACCCGACCTTCGATTCCCTGTGGGAAGAACTGAATTGGCGGGGTCTCGTCCAGGTGTCCACGGACCCACAGTCCATTGAGGATGCCTTGGCCTCCGGACCCATCACGTATTACTGCGGGTTCGATCCCACCGCGGCCTCTCTTCACTTGGGCCACCTGGTTCAGTTGTTATTGCTGCGCCGTCTGCAGTTGGGCGGACACAACCCCATCGGGTTGGTCGGTGGCTCCACCGGACTCATCGGTGACCCGCGTCAGACGTCTGAGCGCGTCCTGAACTCCCGCGAGACCGTGGCCGAGTGGGTTGAGTTGCTCCGCGAGCAGGTTCAGCGGTTTCTCTCCTTCGAAGGGGAGAACGCGGCACGGATGGTCAACAACCTGGATTGGACGTCGCAGATGTCCGCGATCGACTTCCTGAGGGACGTCGGCAAGAATTTCCGCGTCGGCACGATGATCAAGAAGGACATTGTGGCCAAGCGACTCAACTCGGACGAGGGTATTTCCTACACCGAGTTCAGCTACCAGATCCTGCAGGGTATGGACTTCTTGAACCTGTACCGCGAGTACAACTGCGTATTGGAGACCGGTGGTTCGGATCAGTGGGGCAACCTGACCTCGGGTACCGAACTGGTACGCAAGGTTGAAGGTGCCACCGTGCACGCGATCGGTACGCCCTTGATCACCAACTCGGACGGCACCAAGTTCGGTAAGTCCGAGGGCAACGCGATTTGGTTGAACCCGGAGCTCACCTCTCCGTACGCCTTCTACCAGTTCTGGCTCAACACCGCTGACGCAGATGTGGTGGACCGTCTCAAGGTCTTCACCTTCCGTACCCGCGAAGAGATCGAAGAGCTTGGCCGTCTCACGGAGACCGAACCGTACCGTCGCGAAGCCCAGAAGGCCCTGGCCTACGAGGTCAATACTCTGGTCCACGGTGAAGAGGCAACGCGCAAGGCCATCGCGGCATCCGCTGCCGTGTTCGGGAAGGGGCAGTTCTCCGACCTGGACGAGGAAACCCTGGCGTCGGTCACGGCTGAGCTTCCCCATGCTGAAGTCAGCGCGGATCAGACCACGATCATTGACCTCCTGGTGGCCACCGGACTCTCGGAGTCCAAGTCCGCCGCACGACGCACGGTCAAGGAAGGTGGCGTTTCGCTGAACAACCAGAAGGTCACCGATGGGGACGCAGCACTGGATGCCTCCGATCTGTTGCACGGGCGATTCGCGCTGCTGCGTCGAGGCAAGAAGAATCTGGCTGCAGTTACTGTCGTCTGAGCCCTGAGCCCTGAGCCCTGAGCCCTGAGCCCTGAGCCCTGGAGAGTTGCCATTATGGGCGCTCCAGGGCTCTTCTCATCCGGGAACCGGGGGCGCTGGCAGTGGTTTTGCGCGCCGTGGGATCCGTGTGTAATGTAGTCCGAGTCGCCGCGGGCAAGGCCGAAAGGCCAACGCAGCGGTGAACATCCCGTAAAGATCAGCACAGGTTGTTCCTGCGCCTTGTTCATGCGGAATCGACAGCTATCAGAAGTGGAAGCCAACCAGCTTGAGAGATCAAGTTGACACGCCGAAGCAGAAGGTACTACGATAGAAAAGTTGCTTCCGAGCGGAACCGCGAGGTTCTCGGCGAAAAGCGAAAATTTCAACCAACGACAGGATCGCTGAGATCCGCCGTGTGGTTTGTTGTTTGTCAACTCAATAGTGTGCCTAGTTTGTTGATACCGAAAAGTATTTGTATTTTTTGGT
>NZ_JAVKPR010000029.1:0-28603 GCF_040980905.1 Kocuria sp. CPCC 205235 | reverse complement strand
GCGCCCTGCTCGCCGCCGGTGGCCACCGGCCGTGGCGGAAGACGCCTACCCACGCTCATCTGTGAAGGGCCTGTAATGTTCCGCCACTATTTGGGGCCAATGCCGGAGTTATCCACAGATTGGCCAGGGCCGATGATTCGCGTTCGCTCAACGGCTTAGATCGAGGCAGGCGCATGAGGCGCCCGACAGAATCTATGGGGGTAATCGTGAATCGTGTACTTGAGAACTCGACAAAAACTTGCTCGGCCGGACGGGCTCGGGCCGCCGTTGCGGGGGCTGCGGCGTTGATCATGGGTGGACTGTTGGTGGGCTGCGGAGAGTCCTCGGCTGAAGAGAACTCGAGTCCCAGCCAGAGCGCCTCCTCGACCTCCAGCGAGTCGGCCAGCAGCACGCCCAGTCCGACGACGTCGCCCACTCGCGTTTCCAACCCCGACCACGACAACCTGGACCCTCGCGGCCCGTTGCCCGGATCGACCGCGTGGGAGCAGATGACGGAGAACGATCAGTGATCCTGCGCGGGCCGGGGTCGCGCGGCGTGTGAGACAGTGAACCCGACTAGCACCGTCGAGCAGGCAGGGATGTGCAATGGGAAGGGCCACAGACTCCACCTCTCAATCCATGAGTGACTCTACGGACGAAGGGCCCATCGAGCACCGGAGCCACCTCCTGGCCGACGGGCGCGAGGCCATATTCTTCAGCGACCGCGGCACCGCGCCCGTAGAGCACGTGATCGATACCCGTCCGCTGGGCGAGCGCTCCGGTCACGGTCAGGTGCGTTTTGATCGGCTGACGGGGGAGTGGGTCGCGGTGGCCGCTCACCGGCAGAGCCGCACGTATCTACCGCCGGCCGATGAGTGTCCGCTGTGCCCGTCGGTGGGCGGCAAGGCGTCGGAGATTCCGGCGGAGGACTTTCACGTAGTCGCGTTCGAGAACCGCTTCCCGTCGCTCGGCCCGGAGCTGGGGGAACTGCCGTCACCGGAAGGTGCGATGGGACGGGAACTGTGGGGAGCGCCGTCGTCCGCGTATGGCCGCTGCGAAGTGGTGGTCTACACGCCCGAGCACGAGGGCTCTTTCGGGACCCTGCCTTTCGAACGCGCCCGCACGGTGGTCGAGGCCTGGGCCCAGCGCACCGAGGCGCTGTCCGCCATGACGGGTATCCGCCACGTGTTCCCGTTCGAGAACCGCGGTGAACAGATCGGCGTGACCCTGCACCATCCGCACGGGCAGATCTACGCCTACCCGTATGCCGCACCCACCGCAGCCCGCCTGGCTGAGCGCTCGCGGGCGCACCTGGACACCACCGGCTGGCCGCTCATGGGCGAACTGCTGCGCGATGAAACCGAAGCTGGCGACCGCATGGTCCTGACCGGCGATCACTTCTCCGCCTACGTCCCCTACGCCGCTCGGTGGCCGTTGGAAGTGCACCTGGTCCCGCATCGACAGCTCCCCGATCTTGCGGCACTGACCGGCAACGAACGCGATGAACTTGCCGTGCTTTACCGCGATCTCGTGCAGCGCGTGGACCGGCTCTACTCGACCCCCACGCCCTACATCGCCGCATGGCACCAGACGCCGATCACCACTGCGGATCGCGAAGCCGGCTGGCTCCACCTCCAGCTGACCAGCCCCCGCCGAGCCGAGGACAAACTTAAATTCCTCGCCGGCTCCGAGGCCGCCATGGGCGCCTTCATCAACGACATCACCGCGGAACAGACCGCCGAACGCCTGAGGCAGGCTGCGTCATGAACCACCAGCCCACCCAGCATGACGAGCGCACCCGCGCCGAACGTCTCACCCACCGTTTCACCGAGCTCTTTGGCCACGAACCGCACGGCGTGTGGCGGGCCCCGGGCCGGGTGAATCTGATCGGCGAGCACACGGACTACAACGACGGCTTCGTGCTCCCGTTCGCGATTGACCGCGCGGCCATGGTGGCGGTGCGGCTGAAACAGCCGTCCGACACGAGAACGGGAACCGCGGACTTGGCCTCCACTTACGCCCCGGGCGGTGGCGACTACTCCCGCGCCAGCTTCACCGTTTCAGAACTCACCCCCGGATCGGTCGACGGCTGGGGCGCCTACCCCGCCGGCGTCGTGTACGTCCTGGCTAGCTTGGATGGCGCGGACGTGCCCGGGTTCGAGCTACTCCTCGACTCCACCGTGCCCGTGGGCGCGGGCCTGTCCTCATCCCACGCGGTCGAAGTCGCCACGATCGTCGCCCTCAACGACCTCCTCGGCTTGGGCCTGAGCCACCCCGACCTCGCCCGCCTCACCCAGCGCGCCGAAAACGAATTCGTCGGCGCGCCCACCGGCATCATGGACCAGTCCGCCTCCCTCATGGGCCGGGCCGGCGGCGCGCTGTTCCTCGACTGCCGCACCCTCGAATCCGAGATCGTGCCCCTACCCCTCACCGAGTACGGCCTCAGCGTTCTCGTGATCGACACCGAGGTCGCCCACTCCCACACCGACGGCGGGTACGCCGCCCGCCGCGCCTCGTGCGAGCGCGCCGCGGCCACTTTGGGCGTCAACTCCCTGCGCGACATCCCCATCGCCGACGACGCCGCTCCAGCCACCTTCTCAGCCACCAGTAGCGTTCCCGGCTCTGCGCCTAACACCGCCGCCGATGCCGCTCCTGCCACGGGTACCGTCCCGGGTGCCGCGCCCAACAGGGGAACCCTGAGAACGGATTTGCCCGCCCAAGACCCCCTCGACGTCCTCGACGATGAAACCGCCCGCCGAGTCCGGCATGTGCTGAGCGAAAACGCCCGAGTGCTGGAGACGGTGCAGCGGCTGCGCAAGGGCGACCTGAGCGGCGTCGGCGAACTGATGACCGCCTCGCATGTCTCGCTGCGTGACGATTATGAAGTCTCCTGCCTCGAACTCGACCTCGCCGTCGACGCAGCCCTGGACGCCGGGGCCATCGGCGCCCGAATGACAGGCGGCGGTTTCGGCGGCTCCGCGATCGCCCTCGTTCACGAGAGCCAGCTGGACCAGGTCCGAGACGCCGTCCTCAGAACCTTTGCCGACCACGAACTACAGTCCCCGGACACCTTCACCGTCCTCCCGGCGGATGGTGCGCAGCGGATTACATTCGCGGGTCCTGGCTGTCAGGAAGATGTCCGGCGTTCAGGTACAAGGTGAACGCGGAGCTCAGAATGGTCGATCTCCGGATGGACGGTGTTTAGGTAGTCACGAACCTGCTGCTTGGCCCGATCAAGAGTGCGGACTTGGGTCGCATTGTCCTCGTCCAGGATCAGTTCCCACCCGTGTGACCATTGCCGGGCGGTCACGGTGATTTCGGTTTTCATGTTGACCTTTCCGATTCCGTTCATCGCGATACTCGTGGTCAGCGCCGACCGCAAAGCTGGTTCAGACCCAAAGCGCACAATTGTATTGCCATCCGTGGGGGACTCCCATGTGAGAGATTGGGACGATTTGGACGTTTGGAAAGCTCCTCATGACGGCAGGGAGCAAGGTGTTCCGTCCGAGGTCAAGCCGGTCAGACAAGAATTGAATGAGAGTGAGCTGGCCAAACGTGCGGTTCCATTCTGTGGAGACTGCATCGAGATCCGGGTGACGTCCGACTTTCGGGAGCTTTGGCACGATTGTGTGCACCCTGTTAAACAGTCTCCCGTGGTGAGCGCAGGTGTTTCGGACGAGGTTGAGTGATTTAAGCCAGCTCGTCAGCTGAGGTGCGCTCAGGCCACAGGCTTCAGCGACAGTGTCTTGAACATGTCGCGGCGCAAAGCCGTACAGGTAAGTGAGACTTCCCCAGTCCATCAGTTCCGTCGCGGCCCAGACAGGCAACCGCCCACCGTACTTTTTGTCGTGGTGTGCAACGAAGTCTTCGCGGGACTTGTTCAGTTCACCCTTGTATCTCTCGAGCCATCGGGGGTATCGATCACCGGATTGAGCAGTCGGTCCTAGTTTTGAAGGAATCAAGTGGGCACATGGATCGATACGGCCCAGCTCATGCCCAAGTAGGGCGCGAATGGCGAGCTCGACGGGCATCAAGGCTGAGAATGTGGCAGCACGGAGACGAGCGTCGAAGTTGTACAGTGCAACGACATCGCTGAATCGGGCCCCGGCGTAGAAATCATCTTGTCGTCCGGATGATGTCTGTTTGCGGAACGGGTACCAGTATCCGCTCAATCGGTAGTAGTTAACTCTCCGGAGCGTCTGTATTGCGAGTTCCCGGTCGCCCATGTCCATGCCTCGTTGGGCAAGGATGTCTACTTGCTCGCCGTAGGTCTTGTATGCCTTGACTTCTTCGTTCATGAGGGCTGTCCGGAAAAAATGAGGACCGGCCCTGGACCTACTGACGTAGGCGGAACCGGTCTTAGTGATGCAGAGTCTACGCGGGTGGATCGGCCGCTCGCAAGTGAGCCACGTTGGTGAAATGGCTCATTCGGAACGTAATGAGTAGGTTCCCCGAAAATCATTGAGACGTCCCAGCGGGACCATCCTGGCCATCTGTTACCAACACCTCGCGTCCCATGAGCCGGTTGAGATACCCCGCGCCGGACGCGGGAATATTGTCGAACCAAGTAAAGGGGTGGCGCTCGGCAAGGATAGGTGGCAACAGCGGATGTTCCCGATACAGCGGTACCTCCCATTCGTCCCAACGACACTGATCGTCGAAGTAGCTGCTGACCGCATCCCAATCTTCATCGCCCACACGTTCGTCTTCACTGGCGCGAGCCGGGAGCTCATCAAAGAGCTCGGGGATGTCCTCCATGGTCACTTGAGCGTCACTCAACGACATGGCGATCAGGAGTTCGTCCATATACGCGCCTTCTCGGTCGAATGGGAGAACCCCTTTGGCGATCTCGTCCGAGACGGCGTAGCAACGTTCAGCCACTTTGGCGGCCCAGGAACGACTCTCATTTACGTGCATCATGATGCGCAGATCGAGTTGATCGAAGGGCGAAACCTGGTGAAGTGGTTCGCAGGAGGGATCTTTCAGCCACTCCCCTATGTATAAGTCAGCCCATAAATCAATCGTTGCTGCGATGGCGTAAGCCTGTCGAGGAGTGAGGTAAGAGCAATCTTGCCAGGATCTCTCGAACGCCTGGATTTCAGTCTTGTCCTCACGAACAGGGTGCTCAGTGCTGAACACTGCCTCACATGCGACACGGGTGCTGGCGCGGACCGAGCGGGGGTCCTCTTCCCAGCGGCGCCAGGTGGCCAAGCTAATTCCTGCGTTGGCCGCCGCTTCTATCTGGGTCAGGCCGAGAGCCTCGCGTTGTTCCCGCCGATGGTTCATGAATCAACACTATTGAGTACTCACTGAGTATTCAACACTTCTCTCTTTTTCTCTTCTAACTCCTCGTCAAGGACGGTCTCCGCGTAAGACATCAAGAATCGAGGGAAAATCGCGCTTGGAGTTCTTGCGCTTGATCCTCAGTGCTTTCCAACCGCCTTCACGGCGAGCGGGGCGAGTGATCCGGAGCGAAGGTTCAGGCGCGTCCAGTGGCACAATCCGGCCAACGGGTGTCCCGCTATTCGTCAGAATGAAAGAGTGCCCTTCACCCACTTGCCGGAGCACACGACCAGACTCGTTATGGAGCTGGTGTAGCGAGAGGCTCTCGACTGGAGGTTCCACGGCGCTCATGAACCAAACGTAAGACAGGTCCCGTACGAGGTCCAGGGGTTACTCCGGGCTGCCGAAACTCTGCTAGACCCGCCCACTGCCTCAATCCTCCCGCAACTCATACGCCGCCGCGCGCTGCTGGACCCGCCGCAACCGCTCGACGTCGAACTTCCGGCTCCGGTCGAAGCCGTAGATCCCGTTCTTCTCCTGGAACACATCGGTGAGCTGCGTGTAGCAATAGCCGAACATGTTGGGGTCATCCAGCAGCACGTTGGTCAGCCCCTCGAAGCGGTCGTAAAAATCCTCTTCACTGCGCACACGGTCCCCGTAGCCCCAAGAATCGGCCTGGTCCTGGCCCGCGGATTCCGCATCAGCGCGAGCGGCTTCCTCCTTGTTCCACCAAATACCCCCGTACTCCGAGATGAAGAACGGCTGCCCGGCATACGGCACCGAGTATTCCGGCCGCGCGTGGGGGAGGGCGATCTCACCTCCGTGGTACCGGTTCACGTGCGGATCCCCGTGCGCCAGCCCGGCCTGCTCCGCGCGGAACGCCTCGGGATCCTGCTCGTAGGAGTGCGAGTCGTAGACATCGGTCTCGCGCACTCGATGCGAGTACCCGGACGCATCGATCACCGGGCGGGTCGGATCCGCCATTATGGTGGCCCAGAACATGGCCTGGGTGACGTCGTCGAGCACGGTGATCCGGTCGTGCAGCACCTGGTGCGTCTCGTTGAGCGGGCACCAGCCCACGATGGACGGGTGGTTCACGTCCCGCCGCACCGCCTCGATCCATTGCGCCACGAACGACGCATTCGGCTTCTGGTTATGCCCCACCGGCCCCTGCCCGGACACACCCCAGTCCCCGAATTCTCCCCACACCAGGTATCCGCGCAGGTCAGCGTGGAAAAGAAACCGCTCCTCGAAGACCTTTTGATGCAGGCGCGCGCCGTTGAAGCCCGCCGCCATGGACAGCTCGATGTCCTCGATGAGCGCCTGATCGCTCGGTGCCGTCATGAGCGATTCCGGCCAGTACCCCTGATCGAGCACGAGCCGCTGGAACACCCGGCGCCCGTTTAGTCGGAACGAAGTGCCGTCGATACTCACCGATCGCAGCGCCGCGTAACTGCGCACCCGGTCGAGTTCCGCGCCGTCGGCCTCAGCGAGCACCGCGACTTCCACGCCATATAGTTGCGGGTCGCCCACGTCCCACAGCCGCACGTCCTCTTCGGCAATGCTGACGACGGCGCTCGGCGCCAGATCGAAGCCCGTCCGCACCGATTCTTCGGCGACCAATCGACCATCGGGATCGGACACGCGAACCCGCAGCACGCCGTCGGCGAGGTTGCGGGACAGCGGCACCAGAACCGTGAGCGTCCGGGAGGCGACGCTCGGCGTGATCTGCAGACGCTCGACCGCTACCGGTGGCACGCCTTCAAGCCAGACCGTCTGCCAAATCCCGGTGGTGCGCGTGTAGTGGCAGTGGGTGTTGGCGAACCAGGTGGCCTGCTTGCCGCGAGCCTGGACCTCGCGGTGCAGGTCGCGGGCGCGCACGGTGATCTCCACCTCCTCGCCCGGGCCAACTACGCTCGAGAGGTCTGCGCTGAACGGGGTGAAGCCGCCGCGGTGACGAGCGACCTCAACCCCGTTCGCCCACACCGTGGCGTCGTAGTCCACGGCGCCGAAGTGCAGCACCGAACGCAGCCCATCCCACTCGGCCGGGACCGTGATGACCCGGCGGTACCAGACGGCCTCCAGGAAATCGGTCTCCCCGACCCCGGACAGTTCAGACTCCGGCGCGAACGGAACGGTGATCGTTCCGGCCAGCGGCCGCGAGACCAGCCCGCGGTCGATTCCCGAGTCACTGCGGTCGATCTCGAAATCCCACTGACCGTTGAGATTCACCCAGTGCTCCCGCACGAACTGCGGGCGCGGATGCTCCGGACGGGGAATCCCAGGCTCGGGGGAGACGGGCGGGTCGAACGTGCTGATGGTCATGCGGGTCCTCCAGACGGTTGAGGACCCATCCTCACGCCTTGGCCATGGCCCCCACAAATGCCTCGATGATCGCGTCGGTCGTTTCTTCGGTGCTGGCGGTCCCGCCGATATCGCGCGTGAGGTGACCGGACGCCGTCGTCGCCTCGATGGCTGCCTCGAGTTGGCGGGCTTCGGCGTGAAGGCCGAAGTGGTCGAGCATCAGGGCGGCGCTGGCGATCGCACCGATGGGGTTGGAGATCCCTTGACCGGCGATATCCGGCGCGGAGCCGTGGACTGGCTCGAACATGGACGGGAAGCGGCGCTCCGGGTTGAGGTTGGCGCTCGCCGCCAGGCCAAGGCTGCCGGCCAGGGCGGAACCGAGGTCGGAGAGGATGTCCGCGTTGAGATTGGAGGCCACCACCACGGAGAGCTCCTCCGGGTGGAGTACGAACTTGGCGCTCATGGCGTCCACGAGCACGGACTCGGTGGCCACGTCCGGGTAGTCGGCGGCCACGCGGGCGAAGACCTCGTCCCACAGGACCATCCCGTACTGCTGCGCGTTGGACTTGGTGACGCTGGAAACCTTCTTGACCGCGCGGGTGCGGGCCAGGTCGAAGGCGAAGCGGATGATGCGCTCGCAGCCCTTCTCGGTAAAGAGGGAGGTCTGCACGGCCATCTCGTTGGAGGGCCCGCGGCCGGACAAGTTGCGCCCGCCCAGACCGGCGTACTCACCCTCGCTGTTCTCGCGCACCACCACCCAGTCCAGCTCGGTGTCATCGGCCTTGCGCAAAGGAGACTGCACTCCCGGTAGGAACTTCACGGGGCGGATGTTGGCCCACTGATCGAAATTCTGCGTGATGTTCAGGCGAAGGCCCCACAGGCTCACGTGATCGGGAACGTTCTCCCAGCCCACGGCGCCAAAGTAGATGGCGTCGAAGTCCTTGAGTGTCTCCAGACCATCCGGGTCCATCATCACGCCGTGCTCCGCGTAGTAGGCGGAGCCCCACGGGAACTCGGTCCAATCGAAGGAGAACGCTCCGCCGGAATGCTCGGCAATGGCGTCCAGGACCTTACGGCCGGCGGTAACAACTTCCTTACCCACCCCGTCCGCGGGGATCGAGGCGATGGTGAAAACCTGCTGCTCAGTCATGGTGCGCTCCTTCTCGAGAATTCGAGGGCTGGTGTTCGTGGGCCGCGATGAGCGGCGTTTCATCCAGTAGAGCGCCCGAGCACCTCATAGGTCCAAGACTGGTTTTTCATCCCCTACATAGGTGGAGCCTATTGGTCGACTCTGTCCGCGTCCTCGGACAGCAGAGCCAAACCACCGTGAACTGCATACTCCTCCGCCACCTCCAGAAATGCCTTGGCGGCCGGTGTCACGTGCTCGGGGCGACTGATCACGGCGACGTGCAGCGGCGTCGTCGGTGAAATCTGCACCACCCGCAGACCGGCCTGGTGCGCGAGGGGCGTCCACGATGACGGCATGACCGCGTGCCCCACCCCGGCAAGGACCAGGGGCAATACCGAGGTGCGGTGCGCAACCTCCGCGACGATCTGAAGAGGCACGCCGTGGGCCAGGGTGTCGTCGACCATCAGGCGCATGAGCGACCCCTGCTGCGAGGCCACGATCCGGTGCCCGGCCAGGTCCTTGGGGTGAATCGTGTCCGCGCCGTCGAAGGCGTCTGTGCCCGGGGCCACGATGAGCACCAGGGGTTGTTGCTCGAGCTGGAGCACCTGGACGTCCGCGGACTTGAAGGGCGTCTTGGTACCCAGGATGCCGATCTCCGCGCCGCCGGTGCGCACGGAGTCGAGGACCTCCTCCGCGGTGAAGGCGGCGTCCACATTGAGCGTGACGGCCGGGTGGGCGCGCGCGTACGCCGCGATCATTGAGGTCAGCGGCTCGATTCCGGGGGAGGGCATCGCGATCATGTCCAACCGCCCGCTACGCACACCGCGCAGATTGTCGACGGCGCTGCAGGCCGCCTCGAGGTCCCGCACAACCAACCGGGCGGGGCCGAGCAGTTCGTGACCGGCCTCGCTGAGCACGACTCGCCGACCGATGCGATGGAACAGCGAAACACCGAGCTCCCGCTCCAGGCCCTTGATGGTTTGTGACAGTGACGGTTGGGCGATGATCAGGTGCTCCGCAGCACGGGTGAATCCGCCGTGATCGACCACCGCTAGGAAGTACGTCAGCTGCCGGACATCCACGCGCGCACCCCTGATCCATTGGTTTTGCCTATGCGTTCAGTAGATAACAAGCCTTGGACGTGATGCAAGTCACAGGCGCACAGTGTGTTCAACCCGCAATGATTTGCGACGAAAGGCCCTCGCCATGACCACCCAGGAATCCGAGTCCACCGGACCCGCCAGATCATCACAGCGCACCGACGTGCGCTCCGCCCTGCTGGGTGGCAAGACCTTCCGCAGTCTCAGCGAGCAGACGCTGTCCCCGCGGGAGGAAAAATTCGAGCGCGCCCGCCAAACTACGGGGCTGTTTCTCGCCCCGGCCGTCGCAATTATCTTTGCGCTGCTGCCGCTGAACCTGGAACGAAATCAGCACATCCTGGCCGCGGTGCTACTGGGTGTGATCATCCTGTGGATCTGCGAACCCGTGCCCATTCCGGTGGGCGGTCTCATGGGCGTGGCGGCGGTGGTGATATTAGGTGTGGCCCCGGCAGGCGATGTCCTGGCACCCTTCGGATCCACCACGATCTTCACGTTCATCGGAGCGTTCATCCTGGCCGCGGCGATGCTCAAACACGGTATTGCGCAACGGCTCGCGCTCGCGGTGCTGTCGTTACCGGGGGTCGGTAAATCGACGTATCGGATCATCATCGCGTTCGGCGTGATCACGTGCATCCTGTCCGCGTTCGTCTCCAACACCGCCACGGTGGCCATGCTCATGCCCACCGCGTTGGGCATCCTGGCGGTCATCGCCGAGATGATGCAGGACCGCGGCGTGGTGAAGGCTGACTTCGATCCGCTGCGCCTGCGCGTGGGTGCAGCACTTCTGCTCATGCTCGCCTACGGTGCCAGTGTGGGTGGCCTGCTGACCCCGGTCGGCTCCCCGCCCAACCTGATCGGCCGCGGCCTCATCGAGGAAGCCACTGGCACCCGGATTTCCTTCGCCCAGTGGATGGCTATCGCGTTCCCGGTCTGTGCAGCCATGTTCGTAGTTCTGGCCATCCTCATGTTGCTGCTCAACAAGCCGGAGATTCGGCGGATCGAGGGTGTGGAGGAGTACATCCGCCAGCACCGCGAAGAGCAGGGGCCTATGTCCCGTGCCGAGAAGAACACCCTGATCGCTTTCGGTTTCACCGTGACTCTCTGGTTGCTGCCCGCGGTCGTCAGCCTGATTGGCGGAACCGAGTCTGACGCCTACATCTTTGTGGATGACCGGCTCGATGAGGGCATCGTGGCCGTCCTGGGTGCCTCGCTGCTGTTCATCCTGCCGACCAATTGGAAGAAGCGCGAAGCCACCCTCACCTGGACCGACGCAGCCAAGATTGACTGGGGAACCATCATCCTTTTCGGTACTGGCATTATCTTCGGTTCGCTGCTTGCAGACACCGGCCTGGCGGAAACCATCGGTACCGGTGCGTCCGAGAATCTGAACATCACCAACGTCGTGACGATCACCGTGTTCTCCGCGGTGCTGGCGGTGTTGATTTCGGAAACCACGTCCAACACGGCTTCCGCGGCGGTTATCGTGCCGATTGTGATCCCGCTGTGTCAGGCCATGGGCGTCGATCCGTTCGTACCCGCAATGGCCGCGACGTTCGCAGCATCCTTCGGGTTCATGCTGCCGGTCTCCACGCCGCAGAACGCGATCGTCTACGGCACCGGCGCCGTGCCCATCACCCGCATGATCCGCACCGGCATCTTCTTCGACATCCTGGGCGTGATCCTGATCGTCACCATCGTGCCCGTGATGATCGCGGTGGTAGGAATCGGGGGGTAGATCTGGGACACCCTTAAGCCACGGCGAAGATCTGAGACGCCTTAAAGCCACTCAAGACCCCGGGAACTGGATTAAGGATGTCTCAGATATCGGGGGTGGTCAGAAAGCGTCTCAGATCCCACGACGACGCCGCTGCCGCACCCCACCCGTCGGCAGTTCCGTTGGTTGCCCGGCGGGTAGTGACGGTACCTCCTTCCCCGCGGCGGCGCGGCGTATCGTCGAGAAAATGGGAGACGTTCGCAGCGAAGTTCGTGAGTTCTTGAGCAGCCGCCGGGCCAGGATCACGCCCGAGATGGCGGGTTTACCGGCCTACGGCGGCAATCGGCGAGTGCCTGGCCTGCGCCGCGAGGAAGTCGCGATGCTGTCCGGCGTCTCGGTCGACTATTACGTGCGCCTGGAGCGCGGGAACCTGGCTGGCGCGTCGGAGAGTGTGCTGGACTCGCTCGCCAACACGCTCCAACTCGACGACGCGGAACGCGAGCATCTCTACGACCTCGCCCGCGCGGCAGGCCCGGAGCGGCGTCGTCGGACGAGCCCGGCGGGTTCACTGCGGCCAGCTGTGCAGCAAGTGCTCGACGCGATCGATTCGCCGGCCTGGGTGCGCAACGGCCGGTTCGACGTGATCGCCATGAATACCCTGGGCCGAGCGCTGTACTCGCCCATGATCGAGGATTCACGGGGGCCCCTGAACACCGCGCGATTCGCGTATCTGAACCCCAAGGCGCGGGAGTTCTTCCGCGACTACGACAAGGTGCTCAATGACTGTGCTGCGATGCTTCGGATGGAAGCCGGCCGCACGCCGCACGACCCCGATTTCATCCGGCTCATTGGCGAGCTCTCGACCCAGAGTGAGGTCTTCCGCGAACGCTGGGCCTCCCAGGACGTGAAGCAGCACCGCAACGGCCGCAAGCGCCTGCACCACCCCGTGGTGGGCGATCTCGATCTCGACTACGAGGCCATGGAACTGCCCGGGGACCCGGGCTTTCGCCTCAACGTCTACACCGCCCCGGCTGGAACACCCACCGCCGATTCACTCGTGCTGCTCGCCTCGTGGGCGGCCACGCGAGAACACCAGACGACGACGCCGCGCGGTGCGGCGGCGTCGTCGTAGCGACCGGAATCCTGGGGCTCGTCGCGAGCCACTCGAAGCTCGCGGACGAATGGCAAAAAGGCCCGCCACGTGCCGACTAGCACGTGGCGGGCACTTTCAGTTGCTGCGAGGGTCAGGCCCGACGCCGCTGCGCCGGCTGCAGCTCGTGCGTCCCGTAGCTGTTGTCCTCGGGATTGACCGTGACGCCCGGAGCGACGATCTGATCGATGCGGTCGAGCACGTCCGTGGCGAGGCTGAGCTCCGCGGCGGGTAGGTAGGACTCAAGCTGCTCCATGGTGCGGGGGCCAACGATGGCGCTGGTGATGCCCGGGTGATTGATCACGAATGCGATCGCCATCTCGAGCAGTGACATGCCGGCCTCTTCGGCGAGCAATGCGAGGTCTTCGACAATGTCCAGCTTGCGTTGGTTGGCGGGCGAGGACATGTCGAAGCGAGCGCTCGGGCGAGCCTGCGATGTGGGGGTGGATGCGTTGTCCTTGCGCCACCGCCCGGACAACCACCCGCCGGACAAGGGACTGTAGGAGAGGGTGCCCATGCCGTAGCGTCGCGTGGTCGGGAGCACGTCCTCTTCGATGCCCCGCACGAGCATCGAGTAGGGCGGCTGCTCGGTGACGAAGCGTTCGAGGTTGCGCTCGCGTGATGCCCACTGTGCCTCGACGATCTGGGAGCCGGAGTAAGACGACGAACCGATGTAACGGACCTTGCCCTGGCGCACGAGATCTGTGAGGGCGCCGAGGGTTTCTTCGACATCCGTGTCCGGGCTGGGGCGGTGCACCTGGTAGAGATCGATGTGATCGGTGCCCAGGCGACGTAGCGAGTTCTCGACCTCGCGCACGATCCACAAGCGCGATCCGCCGCGTTCGTTGGGGTTCTCGCTCATGGGCATGAAGAATTTGGTGGCCAGGAAGACGTCGTCGCGGCGTCCCTTGATGGCCTCACCGACGATTTCTTCCGAGACGCCATTCGAGTAGACGTCTGCGGTGTCGACAAAGTTGATGCCGGCGTCCAGCGCGCGGTGGATGATGCGGGTCGCATCCGCGTGATCGTCATTGCCCCACGGGCCGAACATCATGGCGCCGAGGCAGAGGGGCGAGACCTGCACGCCCGTGCGTCCGAGAGGTCGGTACTGCATGTGTTGCTCCTAGTGTCAGGTGGAAAATTCGGGTCATGACCCATCCTGCTCCTGCTTGCTCACGCCTGACAGTTTCTGCTGTCCCGGGTAATACCAGTGCCTCCCTCAACCGTGGTTCGGTGCGTAGGGTCGGAGTCATGAGCGATACGACGAACACGGACATCACACTCAACAATGGCGTTGTCATGCCTGCGATTGGCTTCGGCGTTTTTCAGACCCCACCGGAGGAGACCAAGACTGCTGTCGCAGAGGCCTTGAGAGTCGGTTACCGGCACATCGACACCGCCGCGGCATACGGCAACGAGCGTGGCGTGGGCAAGGCGATTGCCGAATCGGGCATCCCGCGGGATGAGATCTTCATCGAAACGAAGATCTGGATCAGCGACTTCGGCTACGACGAGACCCTGCACGCCTTCGAAAAGGCCACGGGCAAGCTTGGGATCGACACGATTGACCTCCTGATCCTGCACCAACCGCTCACCACTGAATTCGACCGCACCATTCAGGCGTACAAAGCCCTGGAGAGGCTCTATGCGGACGGCAAGGTGCGCGCGATCGGCGTTAGCAACTTCATGGTCGAGGACCTGACCGAACTCTTCACCCAGACCGATGTCGTCCCCACGGTCAACCAGATCGAACTGCATCCGTACTTCCAGCAGGAAGAGGTTGTCGCGGTGGGGCGCGAGCACGGAGTTCTGCCGCAGGCTTGGTCACCGATAGGCGGCGTCGTGAATTACGAGGGTGGCGAGGGCAGCCCGCTGCAGGACCCCACGATCGGCGAGATTGCCACCGCCCACGGCAAGTCACCCGCCCAGGTCATGCTGCGGTGGCACCTGCAGAAAGGTGTGCAGGTTATCCCCAAGTCGGTGCGCCCAGAACGCATTGCGGAGAACTTCGACATCTTCGACTTCGAACTGATCGATAGTGAGATCGCGGCCATCGACGCCTTGGAGAAGGGTGTTCGCGGCGGCCCCGAACCCGCCTCCATGACGCTGGAGAAGTGGGGCAAAGCGATTCCCGAGGCGTAGTCACTCGGAAGGCGGCACTCGTGGCGCGCCGACATCCTAGGCAGAGGACCGCAGCGAAAACCGGGTTCCGGGTGCGATCTAGTGCCACAGATGTCGGCGCGTCACCGTTTTCGGACTCAGAGCGCTGAGTCAGCTGTAAATAATGCGGCTCAGCTGGGTTCCGTAGTCGGCATCCACGGTCAGCGTCTCGTCCTCCATGTGATCGAACAGGACGGCAACGAACATGTCGCGGCGGTGAGCAAGCTTCTCCTTGCGCGCAGCCTTCAGGGCCGAGGGGATCTGGTCTGCCGTGAGTTTCGTGCAGTACACCGGGGAGCCGGGCTGCTGACGCCACGATTCGGCCAGAGAACCGGCATCCACGGGATCCAGGCCGGAATCGTTGACGAGGGTCATCGCGATCTCCTTCGCGTGGGCGTCGTCGCCGGCCACCGGGATGGCCACGCGCTCGGGATCGCCCGCTTCGCGCGCATCGTCCGCGAGCACGCCCCAGCCGACGGCGTTCCAAGCCTTCACGATGGTGCGTCCACCCAGCTGCTCGACCACCCACTCGCTTTCCACCTGGCCGTTCTCCATCGCCTCAATGGACTCGTCCCGGTTGGGGTAGTAGTTGGAGGTGTCGATCACTGCGGTCTGTTCTGGCAGCGCCTGAACCAGCGGCGCGATCTTTGACATGGCGTTCAGAGGAATGGACAGGATCAGTGCGTCGACATCGCTCGCGGCCTCTTCCGCGGTCACAGCCTGTGCGCCGGTGGCCAAGAGGTCGCTATCAATGGTTTCGGGTCCGCGCGAGTTAGCGATTTTGACCTCATGGCCCTTGGTGGGCAGTCGCTTGGCCAGGCTGGAGCCGATGTGGCCGGTTCCGATGAGTCCGATCTTCATGAGTGATGTTCTCCTAGCGTTGGTGTCCGTGCGTCGGTCCGCCGACATCCTGGGCAGAGGTTCGCAGCGAGAACCGTGTTCCGGGTGCGAACTCGAGCCACAGATGTCAGCGCGGCCTTCGTCGTCGAGATCTGACTACAGATCAGCCGTAGATGAGGCGGTTCAGCTCGGTCAGGTAGTCCGCGTCGATCGTCATGGACGGGTCATCCGCACGGTCCATGATCACGCCGATGGCCAGGTCACGACGCGGCGGGATGCGGTCCTTCTCAGCCCTCGCGAGTGCGTCCACGACCTGATCTGCGGAAAGACTCGTGCAGTACACGGGGGAGCCTGGCTGCTGGCGCCAGGACTCGGTCAAGGGCCCGGCGTCCACGGCGTCGAAACCGGTGTCCTCGACCAGGGAGCGGGCGATCTCTCCGGTGTGAGCGTCGTCGGCGGCCACGGGAATGGCGATGCGCTCGGGATCACCCGATTCACGCGCCTGATCCGCGAAGACGCCCGCTAGGACTGCGTTCCACGCCTTGGCAATCGTGCGTCCACCGAACTGCTCCACGACCCACTCGCTTTCGGTCTGGCCGTTGTTGATCGCCTCGATGGCGTCGTCGCGGTGGGGATAGTAGTTGGAAGTGTCGATCACCGCTGTCTCGTCGGGCAGCGCCTGGATGATCGGTGCCAGCTTGGGCATCGCGGCGAGCGGGATGGACAAAATGAGGGCGTCGACGTCGCTCGCGGCCTCTTCTGCCGTCACAGCCTGTGCGCCGTTGGCCAGCAAGTCTTCGTCGATGGTTTCGGGGCCGCGGGAGTTGGCGATTTTGACGTCGTGACCCTTGGCGGGCAGACGCTTGGCGAGTGTGGAGCCGATGCTGCCTACGCCGATGATTCCGATATTCATGGGTGGTTCCTCTCTGTGTGCGCTTGTGGGAGTGCAAACGGAGAGGGTTTCCGGTTTATTCCAAGAGCATCAATTTCTGTTGACTCTTGTTTCAGGTTCACTGAGTTTGCAGGAAGTGCCCGAACGTCATGGGTGCCCGGCCCAGAACCCGCCGGACGTCGCCGGTGACCTCGGAGAGGTCCCCCGAGGCGATAGCCGTGTAGGTGGACACCCATGCGTCGTACTCCCACTGCTCAGCGGGCCAGGCGCGGCGGGATTTGTAGGCTTCCTCCACGGTTTCGTTGTGGAAAGTCACGGTGCGACCCTGTGCGGCGCTGATGGCGGTGGCCACTTCGGACAGGGTCAGCGCCTCGGGACCGGTCAGATCGTAGGTCTTGTCTGCGTGGCCCTCGGGGGCTTCGAGAATGCGGGTGGCGACAGCGGCGACGTCGTCCCGGGCGATCAAAGAGCAGCGGCCGTCGCCGGCGGGTCCGCGCAGCACGCCGTCCTCCCCGACAAAGTGAAGCATCACGTCCATGTAGAAGTTGTCTCGCAGCAGGGTCCACTGCATCCCAGACGATTTAATGAGGTCCT
This sequence comes from Kocuria sp. CPCC 205235, assembly GCF_040980905.1. NCBI lineage: Bacteria > Bacillati > Actinomycetota > Actinomycetes > Micrococcales > Micrococcaceae > Kocuria > Kocuria sp. CPCC 205235. The sequence goes on along the minus strand of NZ_JAVKPR010000029.1, from coordinate 11,458 downwards.
CTGCCTCTGCGTGGTCGCGCGCGTGAGTGAACACGGCGTCGTAGGCCGCGGTGAAGAACGAGGTGTAGACAATGTGTTTGACTCCGGCCGCGGCGGCGGCCTCGATGAACGTCCGATGTTCCTCGCGGCGCGTGGCGCTCTCCTTGCCGGAGACCATGAACAAGGTGTCGGTGCCCTCCAGCGCTTCTCGGGCCACCGCGCCGTCGCCATATTCCGCGACGCGTGCCTCGGCCAACGGAAGTTCCGGTGCCCTGTTGAGATCGCGCACGATCAACCGCTGTGCCATGCCTTGTTCGGCAAGTCGACGGGCTACCCGACCGCCGATGGCCCCCGTTGCTCCGGTGATGGCGACCGTTGCTGATGAGTTGCTCATGGTGCTCCTACTGCTAGCGGCATGCAAGGTGGGCATCAGCGTACTCCGGTGCGAATGTCCTGCGGTGCGCCCGCGATGGGCAGTGCCGGCACGGGGATCTTCTGCAAAGGCGCGTCGTGTGTTTGGCTGTGCACATGGCGACGACGCCATCGGAGGAAGGGGTGCCATGAACTCCAACGCGGTCTTGCAGAGGACCCCGGAAATATGGACCGGAGATTCGACCACCGGGAAAAGCGGGACCCCAACCCTGGTTCTGAGGGTTAGTGTCAGAGCAGCCAAGTGGACAACACTGCGCGTATTTGACCGCAACGAAAGGCACCCACATGTTCACCGGACTCAGCGCCTTCCCGCTCACACCGCTTCACGACGATCAGGTCGACGAGAAGGCCTTCATTGGCTTGGTTCAACGCCTTGCTGCCGCTGGCGTCGACTCCATCACAGCCCTCGGCTCCACGGGATCCTATGCGTATCTGAGCCGCGAAGAGCGGCAGCGGGTCGCCCGGCTAGCAGTTGAGCACGCGGGTGACGTCCCGGTGTTCGCGGGTATCGGCGCGCTGCGCACCTCCCACGTCCTGGCCCACGCCGACGACGCCGCCCAAGCCGGCGCCTCTGCTCTCCTTCTCGCACCCATGAGCTACCAGGCGCTCACCGAGGACGACGTGTTCGAGCTGTTTCGCGCCGTCACCGAGCACACGGATCTGCCGGTCATCGTCTACGACAACCCGGGGACCACGCACTTCAGTTTCACCACGGATCTCTACGCCCGTATCGCCCAGTTGCCGGGGATCGCGTCCATCAAGATTCCCGCGCTGCCTGCCAACAGCGCGGAGGCGCGGAAGAAGGTTCAGGAGATCCGAAGCGTGATCCCCGAGAACGTGACCATTGGCATCTCGGGTGACCAGAGCGCCGTCGGCGGCCTGAAAGCCGGGTGCGATGTCTGGTATTCGGTGATCGGCGGGACCTTGCCGGACCTGGCCGTGAAGCTGACTCGGCTCGCCCAGAATGGCGACGCGAACGAAGCGACCAAAGAATCCGTCCGCCTCGCCCCGCTGTGGGAGCTCAACGCGGAGTTCGGAAGTCTGCGCGTGGTGGCCGCTATTGCCGAGTACCTAGGCTTGGCACCGGAGAAGTGTCTGCCCCTGCCGATCCAGGGCCTGGATGAGGAGCAGCGCGCACGCGTGAAAACGGCGGTCGATCAGCTGGACCTCACCTGACCGAATTCGGGCGTAGCCTGAGGTTCAACTCGCACGAGTCCTTCAGCGGATCGTCACTGAAGAAGTCGTCCACGATCAGAGAGGATCACGGACATGGTCGAAGCGTGGATCGTGATCTTCTTCTACTTCGTGCTCGCCACCACCCTGTGGTCCGTGGTGACCTGGGCGTGGGTGGACCTGCGGAGCGCGCTGCGGGGACGGCGCGCGCAGAGAACAACAACGTCCCCGCAAGCCCAAACCGAGCGGCGCCCCGCCACCACCCAGAACCCACCAGGCGAACCGCCCACGTACAGCAAGAAAGCGAAGCGAATTGCCCTTGCCTACGGCGTGATCGACCTCCTGATCATCCTGCTGTGCGTGATCGCATACCTGACCGCGTCCGGCGAACTCGTCGGCGAACTGATTGCGTACGGCCTGATCATCACGCTCGTCCACGTGGGGTTGTGCTGGGCGCTGCAGTACTCCAAGCGGAAGAAGTCAGCCCTACAGCCGCTTCCCCGCATTCAATGACGCGGACATGAACTCGGCCACGACCTTCTGCGAGATGGCCACGTCCAGGACGAACACGCCTTCCTCGTGAGTGGCCAGCCAGTCGGTCAGTACCGACAGTTCCGCCAGGCTGCGGACCTTGGCACCGTCCGCACCCATGGCCTTGCCTATCGCAGAGAAGTCCACCTCGTCGATGAGCATGGCCGTGGGATCCAGGCCCTTGGATGCGTACTGGTGCAGTTCGGCGCCGTAGGCGGAGTCGTTGAGCACCACCACCACACCGCGGCGGGTGGCGCGCACGAACGTTTCCAGATCCGCCAGGCCCATGAGCCCTCCGCCATCTCCCGTGACGAACACCGTGGTGCGTTCCGGGCGAGCCACCGAGACGCCGGCCGCGGAGCCGAAGCCCAGCCCGATCGACTGGAACGCGGTGCCCACCAGCACCATCGCCCGGGGATCCGGGACGGACAAGTACATGGGTGCCCAGCCGATGAAGTGTCCACCGTCCATGACCACGGAGCGCTCGGCGGGCAGGATTTCCTCGAGGGCTGAGACCACCGCGCGGGGGTTGAGCCGTCCGTCTGGGCCGAACTCGGTGGGGTCCTCCACTGGTTCGGCGGAGCGGAATTCTTCCCCGGCGACTTCGGGGACGGCGGCGCGCCAGGTGGCCGCGGCGTCGGCGGCCGAGATGCGGGCCAACAGGCCGGCGGTGGCGGGCCCCAGATCCGCGCGCACGTAGTCGGTGACCTGCGGGTGGGCCATGATGGCCTCGGGTTCGTTGTCGATGCGGATCACGCGTGCGTCCGGCGAGAAGAGCGTTCCGTACCGCGACTGGAAGGTGTTGAGACTCGCACCGGCGACCAGAACGACGTCGGCCTGTTGCGCCAGATCCAGGCGGTGCTCGCGCGTGAAGCCCCCGGCGATGCCCAGGTTCCAGGGCGAGTCCAACGCGTTGGTGGCCATCACGGAGGTCATGAACAGCGCCCCGAGACGATCGCCGAGCTCCTGGAGCGCACCGGCGGCGTCTCCGAGGAGCACCCCGCGGCCGGCCAGGATCAGTGGCCGCTCCGCGCCACGAAGAATAGATGCAATACGATCGAGTTCCTCGCCCGGTGCGACCCAGGACGGCTTGTTCGGCAGCGGCTCCAGCTCGGTCTGCGCGGTGAGCGGGGCGGTGGCGTGGTCGTAGGGGATCGCCACGATCACCGGCTGCACGGTCTGCTGCGCCAGATCGAAGGCCCGGTGGGTGATGGCCGCGGCATTGTCCGGGCCGGCCACCAGCGTGGTCACACCCACCGCCGACGCCGCTCCGGCCTGGTCGATATCGAACGGTCGCCTTCCGGTGGTGGGCGCGTCACCCACCACGAGTACCAGCGGAACGCGGGCCAGGCGCGCCTCCGCCAAGCCCGTGTAGGTGTTGGTGAACCCGGCGCCGTAGGTCACGGTGGCGGCTCCGATCCGACCGGTCGCACGGTGATACGCGTCGGCCATGGTCACGGCGGCCACCTCGTGACGAGCGGAGGTGAACGGGAACCCCTGATAGGTGAGATGACTGATCACGTGGGCATTGCCGTTACCCATGAGGCCGAACAGATGGTCGGAACGCTCGGCAATCACGTCAGCGACCGCCGTCGAAACGCTTGTTTTCTCGGCGGGTTGATCCGATGCGGGACGGTTCTGCTCGGTGGTCATGGCGTGTTCTTCTCCTGAGTCATGGGTGGAGCTACCTGCTCGTTGCCGGGGTTGCCCCGAATTCGTCCGCTCAAACGCAGGTATGAGTGGTAAGCTGAATCAAATTCAGAAAAGTGATTCAGGGGGTGGATGCAGTGAACGAAATGGTAGCGGCGATTGAGAGCGCCCGTGAAGCTGCCGGTCTGTCCCAGCGCGCTTTGGCCGACAGGGTAGGCCTCTCCCAGGCCACGCTGAACCGTATTCTGAGCGGTGAACGCGCAGTGAAGATGACTGAAGTGATCATGATTGCTGATGCCACTGGATGCACTGTCGCGCAGCTGGCTGGCAGCGGCGTTGCTGGGCGCGTGCAGTGTGCGGCTCGTGCGACGAATGGATCGAACATGGATTCCATGCGCCAACGGTTGCTGCATTTCATGGAGCTGGACGCATACCTTGACGATTACGCGATTCCTGCGGCGTAATGACTCCTTCACTCGAACAGCAAGCTCAACGGGCGGCGGATGAGTTCCGCCGGGAGCACCGACTTGGGGTGCAACCACTTGGCGATCTAGTGGCATTGATCGAGCAAACGACCGGGCATGACGTTGCGATTCTCGACGCAGACCCGGATGAGCACGGTCTGATCATGCGAGATCCGGAGCGCAACAAGGTGTTCATTGGAGTGGCACGCAGCCATAAGCCAATGCGTCAGCGAAGCTCGCTGGCACACGAGCTGGCCCACCTGATCTTTCAGGACTGGTCGGATGAATTGGGCGAACGCTCACCGGAGGAAATCCGGGCTGATGCTTTTGCACGGCATCTGCTGGTGCCGCAGGAAGGGGTCAAGGAGTTTCTCGGAAGCACACATGATGTCTCTAGGCAGACCCTTTCGGACGTTGTGCAGAGGTTCCTGGTGTCACCATCCATTGCCGCGATTGCCATGAGGGAGGCCGGTTATGTGCCTTCAGGCCTGGCCTCAGAATGGGGTCGGACCCCCACGCCGCAGCTGGCAACGAGGTTCGGGTGGAGCGATCAATATGAGGCGCTTCAGGTCGACTCGAATCGGCTCCGTGCACCTCAGGGTCTCGTGTCGCGAGCGATCGCGGGCTACGCCGAGGGTGTCGTTAGCGCGCAAACGATCGCCACGCTGCGAGGAGTCCCGGCTGAGCGGATTGTGCATGAACTTGAGGGGATCGGAATAGTCCCGAGGGTTCCGGACGACAGGGAGTTCGAACCCGATGAACTTCCGGATATTGATGTGGATCTGAGCGGGCTGGAGGACGAAGGCAGATCGCCATGAGCCAGCGGCCGATCATGGATGCTGGTCCGGGACTCAACTTCTTCTCCCTGAACAAAGAGCGCTTGCTCTTTGCGACACTTGGGCCACTTGCAGTTCCAGAGATCGTTGAACACGAAATCGTGCGTAAAGCTCGTCAGGACCAACGGTTTAAACCCGCTGAACGTGTGCTGGGCAAGGTTCCACCACGGTTACTAGAAGTTCTCTCCGACGATGTCACTCCTGAGCTCGCCACGGCAGTGAATCGTATCGCTGGTGTTCCCATCGAAAGCCGCATGCGTTCGAGCAAAGATCTGGGCGAAACCATGGTGGTCGCTCACGCCGTCGTTGCTGCCGAGCGTGGGGATCGCGTCATCGTGCTCATCGATGACGGTGGAGGCCGGCGGGTGGCTGCGCGAGAAGCGGCACGCCTGCGGCGCCTGCGTGAGAGGCAAGCAGATATTGGCAGCATCGCGTTGATCAGCACGGGCCACGTTTTGAAGAAAGCCGCTGGCGGCGAGGACTTGCCAGACCGCAACTCCATGCGAGAGCTGTACGAAAGATTGCGTGCTCTAGATGATGGGCTGGCTCCGCTGGAGGGAACTGGTTTGATGGAACTGCCGTGTTGGTCGTAGCTGGGATGACTACACGAGGTTGTTGAACTCTGTTCAGACGAAGCACGTCTCCACTTCGTGCCTTGCACCCACCAAGTGACCTGCCTTACATTTGAGGCAGCCTACGGCGGGTCCGGATTCGGACTATCTACCGGGCGAGCAACCAAGAATCGCACTGATTCGGCGCCAGAGAGCTCCCGGTACAGCTGAGGACGGATCCACTCCACGTCGCAGTCAGTGGCTTGTCACGAGGAGTTCAGCGCCATGAGCGAGATCCGTTTAACCATCAACGGCCACGAACGCGGCTTCGCCGGCGTCAATCCCCACACCCGCTTGCTCGATTTCCTGCGCGACCAGGGTCTGACCGGTGCCAAGGAAGGCTGCGCGGAAGGCGAGTGCGGCGCCTGTGCAGTGCTGGTCGCACGGCCGGACGGCGATGATCGCACCCGCTGGACCTCCGTCAACGCGTGTCTGCCACCCGCCGTCGCCTTCGACGGGCAGGAAGTGGTCACCGCCGAAGGCCTCGGCACTGCACCCGGACCTCGCGGCCCCGGCCAACTCCATCCGGTGCAGCGCGAAATGGCCACCCGCGGCGGCTCCCAGTGCGGCTACTGCACCCCCGGCTTCGTGTGCGCGATGGCCGCGGAGTACTACCGCCCCGAACGCACGCCGTCCGATGACACCCACGGCGAGAAATCCGGCACGGAGGTCCAGGGCGAAGAACACTCCGCCGCTCACGAATGCGGACCCAACGGCTTTGACCTGCACTCCCTGAGCGGCAACCTCTGCCGCTGCACCGGCTACCGCCCCATCCGCGACGCCGCCTACGCCCTGGGTGAGCCCGAGGAAACGGACCTGCTGCGGCGTCGTCAAGAGCAGCCCGCCCCGAAACCGAGCTACACCCGGATCGATACGGCGACCACGCGCTTCGTGCGCCCCGCCACGCTCGACGAACTCTTCAACCACCTGGACGAGGCCCCTGACGTCCGATTGGTCGCAGGCGCCACCGACCTCGGCGTGGAGGTCAACATCCGCCACGTCCGCCCGCCGCTCGTGCTGGCCGTGGACCGCCTCGACGAGCTGCGCACCCTCAACGTCAGCGACGACCACATCGAAATCGGCGCCGCGCTGAGCCTGTCGGAGGTCGAACGAGGCCTGGCTGGCCGGGTGCCCCTGCTCGATCAACTCTTCCCGCAATTCGCGTCCCGCCTGATCCGCAACGCGGCCACGTTCGGCGGGAACCTGGGCACGGGCTCGCCCATCGGCGACTCCGCCCCGGTGCTCCTCGCGCTCGACACCTCCGTGGTGCTCGCCTCCAAGGGCAAGGAACGTGAGGTCCCGCTCGCCGAGTACTACACCGGCTACCGCGAAAGTGTGCGCCGTCCGGACGAAATCATCCGCGCCCTGCGCATCCCGCTGCCGCTCGCCAACCACGCCGCGTTCTACAAAATCGCCAAGCGCCGCTTCGACGACATCTCGAGCGTCGCCGTGGCCATCGCGATCCAGATCGACGACGCCGCCAGCATCACCTCCGCGCGCATCGGCCTGGGTGGCGTGGCCGCCACCCCGATCCGTGCACGTGAGGTCGAAGAAACCCTGATCGGACAGCCGTGGACCCGCGAAACTGCGGTCAATGCCGCGGCCGTGATGGCCCAGCAGGGCACCCCGATCGATGACATGCGGGCCAGCTCCCGCTACCGCTCGGCCATGCTCGAACAATCCCTGCTCAAGTTCTGGGCGCAGGAACAGCCCGCCCAGGCTCAGGAGGTCTCCCGATGAAATCCCTCGCAGAACGCCCCGAGAACCCGGTGGTCGGCGTTTCGGTCGCTCACGAACACGCAGCCGATCACGCCACGGGCACCGCGCTCTACACCGACGACCTCATCGTCCGCCACCAGAACGTGCTCCATGCCTGGCCGTTGCAGGCCCCGCACGCCCACGCCCGCGTGACGTCCCTGGACGTCGCCCCCGCCCTTGAGGTGCCCGGGGTGGTCCGGGTGTTGACGGCTGAGGACGTGCCGGGCGTCAACGACGCCGGCATCAAGCACGACGAACCCCTCTTCCCCAGCGAGGTCATGTTCTACGGCCACGCGGTGTGCTGGGTGCTTGGCGAAAGTCTGGAAGCAGCGCGCCTCGGCGCGGAAGCCATTGAGGTCCAGTACGAACCCTTGCCGTCCTTGATCACCGTCAGGGAAGCCATTGCCGCAGACAGTTTCCAGGGCCGCCAACCCACGGTGAGCCGCGGCGACGTCGAAATCGGCCTGGCCAACGGAACCCACCGTTTCAGTGGGGAGTTCGAGTTCGGCGGGCAGGAACACTTCTACCTGGAGACCCACGCGTCGTTGGCGTACGTGGACGAGGGTGGGCAGGTGTTCGTTCAGTGCAGCACGCAGCACCCCACCGAGACCCAGGAAATCGTCGCCCACGTGTTGGGACTGGACAACCATGACGTTACGGTGCAGTGCCTGCGCATGGGCGGGGGCTTCGGCGGTAAGGAAATGCAGCCGCACGGTTTCGCCGCGATTGCCGCGCTGGGGGCGACGCTGACCGGACGGCCCGTTCGGCTGCGGCTGACCCGCAATCAGGACATCACCCTTTCCGGCAAGCGCCACCCGTACCTCGCGGAATGGGACGTGGCCTTCGACGACGACGGCCGCCTCCAAGCACTGCGCGCCACCGTCACCAGCGACGGCGGCTGGAGCCTTGACCTCTCGGAGCCGGTGATGCAGCGGACACTGTGCCATATCGACAACGCCTATTGGATCCCTCACGTGGAGGTCAACGGGCGGATCGTGAAGACGAACAAGACCTCGCAGACCGCCTTCCGTGGGTTCGGCGGGCCGCAGGGCATGTTGGTGACCGAGGACATCCTGGGCCGCTGCGCACCGCTGCTCGGCCTGGATCCCACCGAACTACGCGCCCGCAACCTCTACGTCTCGGGGCAGAGCACGCCCTACGGTCAGCCGGTGCGGCACGCCGAGCGCTTGGCCGAGATTTGGAACCAGGTGCACCAGCGCGCGGACGTGCGCGAGCGGCGTCGTGACATCGAAGAATTCAACGCAACCCACACCGATACTCGCCGCGCGCTCGCGGTGACCCCGGTGAAGTTCGGCATCTCGTTCAACCTCACCGCGTTCAACCAGGCCGGCGCGCTCGTGCACGTCTACAAGGACGGCTCCGTGCTCATCAACCACGGCGGCACGGAGATGGGCCAGGGGCTGCACACCAAGATGCGACAGGTCGCGGCCACCGCACTGGGCGTGCCGCTGGAAACGGTTCGACTGGCGCCCACGCGCACGGACAAGGTGCCCAACACCTCCGCGACGGCGGCCAGTTCCGGCGCGGACCTCAACGGTGGGGCGGTCAAGAACGCATGCGAGCAGATACGCGATCGGCTGGCCGAGGTCGCCGCGCGCAAGTTCAACATCCATCCCGACGACGTGCGGTTCGTCGACGGCAAGGTTACCGGCATCGGCTTCCACGATCGGGAGATGCCCTTCGCGGAGCTCGTGCACGATGCCTATTTCCAGCGGATCTCCCTGTGGGCCGCCGGCTACTACCGCACCGAGGGGCTGCACTGGGACGCGGACCGGATGCAGGGCGAGCCGTTCAAGTACTTCTCCTACGGCGCTTCGGTGACCGAGGTCGAGGTGGACGGTTTCACCGGTGCGTATCGGATGTTGCGCACGGACATCGTGCACGACGTGGGCGACAGCCTGTCCCCACTCATCGACATCGGGCAGATCGAGGGCGGCTTCGTCCAGGGCGCCGGCTGGCTCACGCTGGAGGACCTGCGCTGGGACGAGTCCGACAGTCCCTCCCGGGGCCGACTGACCACCCAAGCCGCGAGTACCTACAAGTTGCCGAGCTTCTCCGAGATGCCCGAAGAGTTCAACGTGCACCTGTTCGAGAAGGCGACCGAGAGCGGCGTCGTGTACGGCTCCAAGGCCGTGGGCGAGCCCCCGCTAATGTTGGCGTTCAGTGTGCGCGAGGCGTTGCGGGAGGCTGCGGCGGCGTTCGGGCCGAAGGGCCACAGTGTCCTGCTGGCCAGCCCCGCCACTCCAGAGGCCGTGTTCTGGGCAGTTCAGGACGCACGGCGGGCGCTCGCGGACGATGGCGCGAAGCGGCCGCACGTTTCGGGCGGGGGCCGTTCAGACGACGGCGCTTCCCGACTTGGGGCTTCGGGCCAGGACCGGGCCGCGGTGATGACGGTGGCCGAGTCTGCTGGCGAAGCGGCGTCGACCGAGGAGGCTTCAGCGGAAGCTTCCTTGACGAGTGCCGCCGAGGACTCACCGGACGCCACCGCCGCAACCGCGCGCTGACGGCTGCGCATCTGACGTGGACTACTGACATGGACTGGTTGGACGCCCTGCAACACCTGCGCGAAGAGGGCGCCGCGGGTGTGCTCGTCACCGTGACCGAGGTGCGCGGGCACGCCCCCAGGGCACCCGGGGCCAAGATGGTCGTGGGTGAGTCGCAGACCTGGGACACCGTGGGCGGCGGCAATCTGGAGGCGACCGTGATCGAGCGTGCCCGTGAGCTGCTGAGCTCGGGCGCCTCGGAGCCCGAAACCATGACGTTTTCGCTCAACGAGCACGCCACCGTGGAGCACGGCCGACAGTGCTGTGGCGGCGTGGTCACCGTGCTGCTCGAACCGCAGCAGGCACGGCCGTCGGTCGCGATCTTCGGCGTGGGGCACGTGGGTTACGAGTTGGCGCGGGTGCTGTCCCGGTTCCCGCTTCAACTGCACTTGGTGGACAGCCGGGCCGATCAGTTGGACCCTGCCCGGTTCGCCGACGTCACTAACGCCACCGCCCAGGTTCACCTCCAGCACAGCGTCGTGCCGGAATCCACGCTCGCTGAGCTGCCTGCCGGTGCTCACGTGCTGATCATGAGTCACGACCATTCAGAGGATTTCATTCTGTGCGATGCCGCCCTGCGCCGCGGCGACCTGGGCACGGTGGGGCTGATCGGGTCGTCGGCCAAATGGTCGCGTTTCCGCAAGCGGTTGCGCGACGAAGGTCACGACGACGCCGCCATCGACCAGATCTCGTGTCCCATCGGCGTGCCGGGGATCCCCGGTAAGGAGCCTGCGGCAATTGGGGTGAGTGTTGCCGCGGATCTGCTGCGGGTGTTCGAGGGCGCGCGGGCGTCTGGTTCGTGAGGCGGTCCGTGACTCAGACAGCAGGCGGCCGTTGGGTGGTTCCGCGCTCGCTGAGGTGAGGCGCGAGGTGAAGGGGGAGAGCGGCGTCGTCGTCAGAAAAGCGGCGTGGAGGTGACGCTGAAACCCGAGCCGCGACGTGAGCCGCTGCCGGTCGGGAACGCGGTGGCGTTGAGGTAGATGACGCTGGTGCCGTAGCCCTGCACGGTTACTGTCCGGTACAGGGAAACGGCCGTGACCCGGGAGGAACTGGTGCTTTTGGAGTCCAGAACGATATAGGGCGAGGCGAACGTGGTGCCGCGCGCTTGAGTCCCGTTCAGTCCGCCTTGGCAGGTTCCGTCAGTGCGCCCCACGGTTCCGTTGGCCGCAACGGCCGTTCCGTTGGTGACGTCGTATGTGTTGCCGTTGGACAGCCTGAACCGTGACGTACCACCTCCGTTGCCAGAGTTGATCGACCCCGAGGTGACTCCGCATGCTGCGGCATCCGCGCTGATCTTGAAACCGAAGTCCAGATACACCCGCTTGTTGGAGACCAGATCACCCAGGGTTTCGTGGCCCTTCACAAATGAGCATGGGTAGGTGTCTTTCTCCACGGCCGGTGTCCGCCGGCGGCGAGCAGGGCGCGTAGACGGTAGTTCTCGAAGTTCCGGAACCCGCGGG
>NZ_JAVKPR010000028.1:0-31959 GCF_040980905.1 Kocuria sp. CPCC 205235 | reverse complement strand
CCCGCGGGTTCCGGAACTTCGAGAACTACCGTCTACGCGCCCTGCTCGCCGCCGGCGGACACCGGCCGTGGAGAAAGACACCTACCCATGCTCATTTGTGAAGGGCCCTCAATGCTGGCGCCGGTGGGCTTGAATTCCAGACTCTCGTATAGCCCGAGAGCACGATGGTTGTGTGCATAGACACCCAGCGTGATCAATGGGAAGTCCGTCTTCTCAAATCCTCGAGCGACTGCCGCTTCGACCAACGCACGGCCACGGCCCTGCCCACGAACAGCTGGATCAGTAATGATGTAGCCGAGGCGCATTGATTGAGAGTCGTGGTCTGCGAGTAACGATGCGATATGCCCACTGTATGAGTGTCTTGCACCCCACTCCCCCGCAACCACCATCAGCGAGCTGACGGCCCTGAAGTACGGTTGCTCAGTTGGTACCGGGGCAGCCGAAGCTGCGGGGATTCTCGTTGCAGTCATCAGCGACATTGCGGACGGTTGCCTTCCACACGCTGATCGGGACAGGCGCGGATGCGACTTCGTTGAACCCAGCGACCGGCTGCCAGCCGGTACCCGCCACGTTGTACTCTCCATAGAAGAAAGTAGTCAGCGTGACGCTGTAGTCACCGGTTTCCGAATAGACGTGTGAGGTGTCCGTGGGGATATCCCAATCGCCTTCGGCCAATGGTGCACCTGTCAAAGGCGTGGGGCCGAGAGCTGTCCCGTCACCGTAGTTCCAGGAGTACTGAACCGGATACGCCCTCACCGCCACGGGGAAGCCGCCCAAATCAGTTTCGAACATCTGGGCATCTGCAACGGCAAACACATTGGTGTTCATGTTCTTGAGTGTGTCCGGAGCTGGCTCAACAGTTGAGACAGCGGGAGCAACGTTCAGGCGCTGGAAATCCTGAAGAGTGAACACGGGAAGCGGAATGACACCTTCATCATCAGCTTCGGCAGCTTCAGCATTAGCCACGCACATTTGAGTTCCGCGTGACGCACGGCCCTCTTCTCCCGCCCCACCAACGACGACGTCCATATTGACGCCTTCGCCGCCACCATCGACCGTGCACTCTTGTTCCTGGCGGCAGTCGTCAAAGGCGTCGCCATCTTCACCATTGCAAGGATCCTGCAGGCTATATGTGGTTCGATTCAGCGCTGTGTCCATCTTGGTGGGGTCAAAGAAGATCGAGTCATCGTCGCTCATGAGTCGATGACGTAGGGCTTTTTGATATTCGCCGTCTTCGTCAGGGTTCCATGCGACACCAGAACCACTTCCGGTATCTCCGTTACCCTCCGGTTGGCCAAGGGAAACAGAAATACCGCTACCACCCGATCTGCCGCTGTCCCAATTCACTTTGAGATCGGTGACTGCCCCATCGGCGCGCCCAGATGTTCGATTAGCCACTTGGGTTTCGTCCCCCCACCCCCATGGATCGACGTTCCCCTCATTGGCCGAAGCGCTGCCGACTACAACCAGCTGAACAGAAAACAGGACAGCGAGAAATGCAATTGAAAATACATATTTTAAGAACTTCTTGGAGATGCAGTGATGTACATCCATAGGCCGTCCCTAAAATCGATGTTCCCGTTAAAACCCTCATCAGTTTCGAATGGGTGTTGTTGCGAAGTTAACTCCCCACCTTCTACAGTCTTAACACCGGAGCTTTCAAGATTAACTGGAACCGAGTAAATCCCATCTGGAGCCTTCAGAAAGGAATCGGGAAGAATTGTCGCCTTTTCGTAGCCGCCAGCAATCCAGTCATCATTGGAATAGATATTATCGATCCTATTGAATTGGTCGAGGCATCGTTCACATGTGTTCGACGTAACCGCACGCACCAGAGAAGTATCCCCCGTCTGAAACGCATACCAGACTGCGTCCGTGCGGTAATCCAAAAACGCCTGCGCCCCCGCCTCAGTCTCCTGCTTGGCCTCTTCGGGCATCACCGGCTTTGGGACATTGCGTGCAGGGTGTTCGAGGGTTGCCGGCTCGAAGTCATCCGGGAACTCCTGACCGGTAGCCATTGTCTCCGGCTGCTTAGGCCACCAGTCCCCACTGGCGGACGGATCCGGAGACGAGGATGGTGAATCCGATGACCCATCTCCGGTCTCACTAACCGTGGGAGACGAACCGCCATCCGCAGACGTAGACGTGGCCGTATCACCCGGCTCGGGATCGTTCGAGTTGCCGCAGCCGGCCAGCGTCAGCCCTAACGCCAGCGCGGCCAGGCTCGCCGCGAGCTTCCTACGCTTCAGCGCATCCCCCATTGGATGGTCCCCTCTAACTCATGAAGCCCGGCGGCCACTGCCAAGCTACGGCAGCGATTCGAGCTTACGAAATTTCGTTTGACACTATCCACCGCGGATAGATTTCTGTGGATAACTTTTCAATGTAAACGCATAACGACCAGTCACGAAGTTTTCGCACGCGTCTACAAACCAGCAAGGTGACCGTTTGTTGCACGGTCACCTTGCTATTCCGAGTAATTAACTCAGAACAGGTACTGCGGAATGTCCGGGCTGATCGTGACCCACTGGCTCTCGGTAAAGGCCTCGATGTTCGCGGCCGCACCACCGAACCGAGCACCCGTTCCGGAGGCCTTCATGCCACCCATGGGGGCGGTCGTCTCGTCCATTACGGTCATCTCATTGATGTGGATCTTGCCCGCAGTGATTCGGTCCGCGACCTTCAACGCCTCACCCACATCACCAATGATCGACAGCGACAACGCGTACTCCGAGTTGTTCGCCAGGTTCACCGCTTCTTCCACGGAGGACACCTTGATGACCGGAGCCACCGGACCAAAGATCTCCTCATTCCACGCCGGCATGTCCACCGTCAGGTCAGCCAGCACGGTGGGCCGATAGAACAACCCGTCGTGCGTTGCACCCGCACGGATCGACGCACCCGCGATCACCGAATCCTGGACCTTGGAATCCACGGCCTTCAGCTGCTTCTCGTCAATGATCGGCCCCAGGTGAACTTGCCCCTCGGACGGATCACCCACCACCAACGCGTCGGCCCGCTCGGCCAACTTGGACACGTACGACTCGTACACATCCTCATGAACAATGTGGCGTCCCGTGGTCATACACACCTGCCCCTGATGGAAGAACGACCCCATGGAGCCCACCCCCGCGGCCAGATCCAGGTCAGCAGACGGCAACACCACCATCGCGTTGTTGCCGCCCAGCTCCAGGTGAGTTCGCTTCAGATGCTTGGCACCCGCCCCACCCACATAGCGGCCCGCTTCTGTAGAGCCGGTGAAAGACACGATTCTCACCTCGGGCGCATCAACGGTCGCCGCGCCGACGTCGCCGCCTCCCGGTAGCACCTGCAGCACACCCGAGGGCAGTCCCGCCTCTTCGAAGATCCGTGCGATCAGCACTCCACCGGTGATGGGCGTGCGGGGATCCGGCTTCAACAAGACCGCATTTCCCAGGGCCAACGCCGGCGCCACCGAACGGATCGACAGAATCAGCGGGAAGTTGAACGGCGAAATCACAGTGACCACCCCGGCGGGCACCCGCCTCGCAAACGACCAATGCGGATCGTCGGAGGCCAACACCTCCCCTCTAGCGTGCGTGGGCAGTGCAGACGCCTCGAAGCACTCCTGCGCCGCGACGTTTGCTTCCATCCCCGCCTTGGGCTGGATCGCGCCGGTTTCGCGCACCACCCAGTCGATGATCTCTTCGGTGTTCTCCTCGAACAGCTGGCCCGCCTTGCGGAGCACGGCCGCACGCTCGGTCGGCTTGAGCGCGGCCCACGCGACCTGTGCCTCGGAAGCCTGCCGAGCGGCGTCGTAAACGTCGGCGGGAGATGCGGAACCCACCGAGCCCAGGACAGCTTCCGACGCGGGATTCTGAACGGAAATCGAGTCGCCGGACCCATCCCGCCAGCCGTTGATGTAGAGCTTTCCGTGCCAGCGTTCGTCGTCGAGAATTGCCATGTTCGCTCCTTCGGGTGGATCGGCGAGCGCCGTGCGCAACGCACTGCACACCGCACAATTTCTCCCCACATTGTGACCTACAAAACACAGATGCCGCTCAAAGTCTTGTCACCGCTCACCGACGGGAGCAGCATTGACCCATGTCAGTAGTGGATGTTCAGAAGAATCTCGACGTCGCCCAACTCACCCTCGTGGCGGAACTAGACGCCCCCGTGACCACCGCCTGGAACCTCTACGCCAACCAGCAGTTCGTCGAAAAATGGTGGGGTCCGCCCCGCTATCCCGCCACGTTCACGAACCATGACCTGACCCCCGGGGCCACGGTCGGCTACTACATGACGGGCACGGACGGCGAGAAGTACCACGGTCTGTGGCAGGTCCAGGAGGTCACCCCCGAGCGAGAAATCCACTTCACCGATCGCTTCGCTGACTCCCACGGCCAGGTCGACGCCGCTCTGCCCGCCTCGGACGTGGTGGTCGCCTTCGAGGCGTTGGACGGCAATCGGAGCCGGATCACCACGGTCACCACCATGTCCTCACGCGAGGACCTCAAGGAGGTGTTGAAGATGGGCGCGGAAGAAGGCACGGTGCAGGCCATGAACCAGATGGACGCGCTGCTCGAATCAGCAACATGACTCGTCGGATCGTGTGCCCATTGCAAGAGCTCACTCCGAACAGCCAAACAGGCGACCCGCACGATGGGCCGACGAGCGCGACAAGCTACGGCTGCGGATCCCTCGCGTCATACCGGCTGAACGCGGGGAACTTCCGCACCAGGACCACCACGAGCACCAGACACACGACCGCGCCGGCCACGGCAGCCAGACCGGGCCCGGCGAACTCGCCCGCGGTGCCCATGTAGGCATCGCCCAGGCGCGGCCCACCGGCCACGACCACAATGAAGATGCCCTGCAACCGCCCGCGCAGCGCATCCGGGGTCGCCGCCTGCAGGATGGTGGTGCGGAACAACATGGAGATCGCGTCCATCGCACCGGCCGCGACCAGCACGGCGCACGACGCCGCCAGCGGCCACACCGTCTCACGTCCCCAACCGCCGGAGGCCAGCAGCACTACGCCACCGAACGCCATGATGCACACGGCCCACCCGGCCACGGCCATCGCGCACGCTTTGCCATGGCGGTTGAGCCGCACCAGCGGCCCGGACAGCAACCCCGCCAGCACGGAGCCAGCCGCGAGTGCCGCGGTCAACAGCCCCACCGTGAATTGATCCCCGCCCAACACGGTCGCGCCAAGCACCGGGAACAACGCACGCGGCATCGCAAAGAACATCGCGGCCATGTCCAGCAGGAACGTCATGCGCAGATTGGGGCGGGTCGCCAGGAACCGGAAGCCCTCGACCACGGAACGGAAGCCGGCGCGGGACGGAACGCCGTCGGGCGGCAGGGATGGCAGCTTGTACATCGCCCACAGGCTGACCATGAAAGTTAGTGCGTCGGCGGTATAGGCCCACTGAAAACCCAGCCCGGCCACGGTCAACGCACCCAATAACGGCCCCACCATCAGCGTGGATCCCATGGTCAGTTGGAACAGCGCATTGGCTGCGGGCAACTGCCGCGTGGGCACCAACCGCGGAACAATCGCCCCGCGCACCGGCTGGTTGAGCCCCTGCGCAAACGAATGCAGTGCCACCAGCGTGTACAGCACCACCAGGGACGAAATGTGCGCCCACGAATGCACGGCCAAGGCCACCGTCACCGCGAAGAGACCAAACGTGGTCCACAGCCCCACGGTGCGGCGATTGTGCGCATCTCCCATCGACCCGCCGTACAACCCGGACACGATCAGCGGAAGCAGCGCGGCGACACCCACCATGCCCACGGCAAACGTGGAGCGGGTGAGCTCGAAGACCTCCAAGCTAATGGCCACCACCGTGAACTGGTTCCCCAACATGGACATGGTGGAGCCGATCCACAGGCGTCGGAACGCCGGGGACTCACGCAGCGGGGTGAGGTCGAGCAATAAGCGGGGCACTGGTCGATCCTAGGCCCACACATCCGAATTGCGAGAGCAGCCAGAACGCCCGGAACCATTTACCCTGAGAGGAGCCCACTTCCCCGGGACATCAGGAGTTCTCATGCGCACACGCGAACAACGCTGGGCAGCCCGCTCGGCGCGCGGCTGGCCCCGGTTACGCGTGTTCGCCATCATCAACGGCATCACGGGTGTCCTGATCGGCAGCCTGATCCTGTGGTTCACCCACGGGGTGCTGCAGTTCGAGAACTTCCCCGCCGCGGAGGTCCCCTGGGTCTGGCGCGTTCTGGCCCTGGCCATCGCCGTCATGCTCCCCGGGATCCTGCTGTCCATGGGCGTGTACCTCGTGATCGCGGGTGCCTCCGCGCGAAACAGGGCGGCATTGGCTGCGGGACGAGCGCGCGACGTCGTCCTCAATGCCTCCCAGCCGGACGAGCCCCCGGTGGTCGCCCACAAACTGGCCGAAACCACCCCGCCCGGCGTGAAAATCCGCGCCCACGCGCTGCACGGTTCGGACGCACCCAGCCGCTACACCCGCACCCTGCTGGGCGCGCTGCCGGTGCACACACCCATGGCGCTCGCGCCGGTGGGCCTGGGCCTGATCCTGCTCGTGGCCGCCACCATCTACTACGCAACCGGTTACGGGGCACCCGCCACGGTCATCCTGTTGGGCGTGGCCTACCTTGGCTGGAAACTCTGGCGCGGTTTCAGCAGCTATCAGTCCTTTTCGGAGGCCGACTGGGCCCCCACCCGCGTCGAGGACGCAGACACCGGCCCCATCCCCGCGGTCACCGTGGTGCACGAGAGCGAAACCACCCAGCCGATCCCCCGGCAACGCGCCACGTACGACGACGCCCCGCCCACCTACACGACGCATCGCGCCGATGACGATCACGTCGGCTACGAGAACACGGATGAGCTACCGGTCATCGAACGGATCCGGGACAACTACTCGGACCCCAAGAAGATGAGCGCCTCTCAGCGCCGATTGGCCGAACGGGCCGAGCGGGAGCGCATGGTCATGGAACGGCGAAACCGCAACCGCCGGTCCCCGGATGATCAGCCGCCGCACACCATCACTTCCATGGAGCGTCACCCGGACAGCGACGATCAGGGCGGCGCAGCCGAGCAGGAACAACAGCGGCAACAACAACGCCGCTACGAGCAGCACCTGGACGAGCACCAGCGCATGCGACAGGACCGGCTGCGCAACGCGAGTGCTAAGAAACCGGAGGAAGCGCCGTCGTTGTTGGGCTATGCGATGACGCGCTGGAAGAGCAAGCGGAACGGGTCCGCGAACGACCGCTGACCGGCGAGTTGAATCAGCGAAAGGCTCAGTCCGTGATGGGCTCCGGATTGGTCGGGTTGGTCACCTGGCCGCGGAGGTACACGCGCTGGATGTCGGCCAGCGGAGCGACGGCCATGAGCGCTGCGCCCACCATCTCCAGGCCTTCTTCCAGGTGATAGGTCACGCGGTAGAGGAACCAGTGGGCCTCAACGCGGATCAGATAATCGGCAATGAACTCGAAGCCCACGGCCGCGCCCAGGAACACCACGAATCCGCTCACCAGAAGGCGGCCGGGCGTCTTGTGCAGGCGGCGCGAGGCGAAGAACGCCAACAGGATGACTCCCGCGGCGATGGGCGCGCCCAGGATCACCCACGTGAAGGTGAAGCCGGTGTCCGGGGCAAACCTCTCCACGACGAGACCAAGCTTTTCGTGGAGCATGGTGGCGTCGTCCAGGGACATCAACAGCGCGATGACCGCAATGAGCCGCCAGGACAGCCGGGCGCTGCGGCTCGGGGTGTTGGCGGCGACCAGGAACATGAGGGTGGCAGCCACGATGAGCAGGAGCACGTTCCACCACATGGGCAGGTTCACCTCTGAGGTGACCTCGAGGTAGTGGTAGATACCCAGGTTGGGAGCCCACCACACCGCGAACAGGCTGAGCAGCGTGATGATCAGAGACACGATCACTGCGGCCACTAAAGCGCCCAACCAGAACGGTCGCTTGCGGCGAAGGGTGGTGGATCGGCTCATACGTGCCCCCGGATCGTCATGAAGTTTTCACTGGAAAGCAACCCACAGTCTACCGGCGCGTACGATGCCGGGGCGGGGCATGACGTTCCCCACACACGTGTTACTTTCGTTTTGAATTGACTTCTTCATGATGAATCGCATCAATGAGATACAGATGTGGAATTGGTGAGAGTCTCTTAATCTCACCGCCGCACCACACTCCTCAGTTGCGACCTGCGGCGATGCCCCGAATTTCATCCTCTAGGATTTCGGCGGCGCGCTCCAAATCCTCCGATTCGGCTCGATGCATCAGGTGCAGGGCCAGCCCGTCGGTGAGAGCGTGAAGCCGCCGCCCGCTTCGTGTTGCGGCCTCGCTGGGAGCGTCGGGGTCCTCCCCACGCAGGGCGGCGGCCAACCAAATACACGCAGCGGCAATTTGAGCGTGGGCGGAATCTCGGAGGACTTTGAGCTCCGGCACCGCGGTCGCTTCTGCAATCAGCGCGATATTGACGTCCATTTCGGCCCGGGTCTGCTCGGTGAAGGGGACCAGGTTTTTGACCACGGCCAGGACATGGTCTTCGGTACTGCCCTCACGAGGAAGATTCGTAATGCGTTCGTAGGCGCGCTCCATCATGAGTTCCGCGGAATACACGAGGAGCTCGGTGCGCGTGGGGAATACGTGCCGCAGAGACCCCACAGCCAGGCCCGCTTCTTCAGCAACTGTTCGCACGGAGACCGCAGAAACACCCGATCGGAGAATCACACGCCACGCGGCCTCGGCAAGTTCGGCTTTGCGTGCTTCGCGGTCAATTCTGGAAGGCATGGTCCTAAATTAGCACGACTGTGCTAGATTGATTTGGCACAACTGTGCTAATTCAATCGGAGGGGCTTACAGCATGGAGACCATTGGAATCCTCGCGGCTCTTGCGCTGGTCGATTCCACCAGCTTCGGGACTCTGCTCATCCCTATCTGGCTGCTCATGGCACCCGGTCGGCTGAAGCTCGGCCGTCTACTCGTGTACTTAGCCACCGTTCTCGCCGCGTATTTCGTGATCGGCGTGCTCATCATGCTGGGCGCCACCGCCTTCATCGACGCCTTTGGCGAGGCACTGGAATCCCGCACCGCGTACATCATCCAATTGGCGCTGGGCATCGGCCTGGTCGTCCTGAGCTACGTCATGGATCCGGGAACCAAGCGGGCCAAACGCCTCGCAGCCGAGCGCGCGGCCGCCGGCAACGCGGCGTCGGCGCCCGGGGGCCGCGTCTCGCGCTGGCGGGCCCGAATCTTGGGTGCCGACGGCGCTCCCATCGGCACTCGCGCCGGCGTCGGTTCCCTGGCTGCGCTCATGGGACTTGCCCTGGTGGGCGTCTCATTCGAGGTGGCCACGATGGTTCCGTACCTGGCGGGCATCGGCATCATTTCGTCGACCAGCCCCAGCCTGACGATTTCGCTGCTCATGCTCGGGGGATACTGCCTAGTGATGATTGCCCCCACATTGATTCTGACCATCGGGCGTTTGGTCGCGCGCAACGCACTGGAGCGCCCGCTGTCCGCGCTGGAACGATGGTTCACCAAGCATGCGCAGTCCGGCTCGGCCTGGTTCATCGGCATTGTGGGAGTGCTACTGGCACTCAACGCTTTCGGAATGTTGCGGTCAATGTAGCGGGGGTTGGGCTGGGCGCATCCACAGTGACGAGCCGTCGGGTGCGTCACGTGCTCGCGTGCACTTCGCAGAACCCGATGGACTAGCGCGACCCATCCAAGCCCCGCAGCCGCTCCATCTCACGGCGGTCCTTCTTGGTGGGCCTACCCGCACCGCGGTCTCGACGACCCACGGGAACACTGAGTTCAGCGGGCCGCGGCGGCGAATGATCGATGTAGCACTGAGCAGCAACCGGCGCGCCCACGCGCTTGACGATCAACTTGGTGACCTGGAATTCCTGCTGCCACCCGGGGCGCCGCACGGTGACTCGATCCCCCACGTGAACGGGCTGGGCGGCCTTGACCGGCGCCGCATTAAGCCGTACGTGACCGGCCCGGCACGCAGTGGTCGCGGCGGAGCGGGTCTTGAACAGACGGACCGACCACAGCCACACATCCAGGCGCACACTGGTCGGTTCATTGGCATTCGCGGGCATGGTCCAACGCTACTCGGGGCGCTCCGAGGCGGAAAATTCGGGGCCTCGCGGGCCGGCCTCGAGCGACCTTTCCGAAAACTCTTAACGCACTAAACTTAATAGTGTTCGGGGTCACAGTGACGTGCTTCGGGCGCTGCGCCCGCGACGGACGCGGGCGCTGGTGTGAACAGGAGATGGTTACTCATGCTCAAGAACTTCATCAACAATTCCTACACCGAATCCTCATCCTCCGACTCGTTCGACCTGGTCAACCCGGCCACCGGGGAGGTCATCGACCAGTCCCCCAACTCCAATGAAGCTGACGTGGACGCCGCCTACGCCGCGGCAGCCGCGGCCGCCAAGGTGTGGGGTCGCATGACCCCGAGTGCACGCCAACTGGCACTGCTCAAGATCGCGGACGCCATCGAGGCCCGGGGAGCCGATCTTGTCGAAGCCCAGTCCCGCAACACCGGCCAGCCCAAGTACTTGATCCAGTCCGAAGAAGTGGACGTTTCCGCAGACCAGATCCGGTTCTTCGCCGGCGCGGCCCGCCTCATGGAGGGCCTGGCGAGTGGCGAATACATGGAGGGCCTCAACTCGGTGATCCGCCGGGAACCGATCGGTGTGGTCGGTCAGGTCACCCCGTGGAACTACCCGCTCATGATGGCCGTGTGGAAGGTGGGACCGGCGTTGGCCGCGGGCAACACCATTGTTCTCAAGCCTTCGGACACCACACCCGAGTCCACGTTGCTGTTCGCGGAGATCGCCAGCGAGTTCCTCCCGGAGGGCACGTTCAACGTGGTCCTGGGCAACGGTCACACCGGTGAACTGGTCGTCTCGAACACGACCCCGGGCCTGGTGTCGATCACCGGTTCCGTGCGTGCGGGACTGTCCGTGGCGGCGTCGGCGGCCAAGAACCTGACCCGCGCGCACCTGGAGTTGGGCGGCAAGGCCCCGTGTGTCGTCTTTGCGGACGCGGATCTGGACGCCGCCGCGACCACCTTGGCAGAGTCCGGGCTGTTCAACGCCGGCCAGGACTGCACCGCGTCCACGCGTGTGCTGGTGGAGGAGAACGCGCGCGACGAGTTCCTCGAGAAGATCACGGAGGCGGCGAAGAACACCGCGTTCGGTACGCCCGAGAAGGAGGACATCCTCTACGGCCCGCTCAACAGCGCCAAGCAGCTGGAGCAGGTATCCGGTTTCATCGAGCGGCTGCCCGAACACGCGACCGTGACGACCGGCGGCAAGCAGGCGGACGGTCCGGGTTTCTTCTTCGAACCGACCATCGTGGCCGACCTGAAGCAGGATGACGAGGCCATTCAGAACGAGATCTTCGGCCCGGTGATCACCGTGCAGACCTTCTCGACCGAGGAAGAGGCCGTGGAGATGGCCAACGGTGTGGAGTACGGATTGGCGTCATCGGTGTGGACCAAGGATCACGGCCGCGCGCTGCGGATGTCCCGCGATCTGGACTACGGCTGTGTGTGGATCAACACGCACATCCCGCTGGTCGCCGAAATGCCGCACGGCGGTTTCAAGCACTCCGGCTACGGCAAGGACCTGTCCAAGTACGCCGTGGAGGAATACACGCGCGTCAAGCACGTGATGAGTTCGCTGGACTGACGGCCCGCCTGAATCGCTGAAAGGAGAGCATCATGACTGACATTCGAGAACTCGTGCTCACCGCTGATCGCGAGTTGTTCACCGAGCACGACCTGAGCACCCTGGACCGCAACTTCTCCGAGGACTATGTGGAGCACTCGCCGCTCGTGGCCAACGGCAAGGACGGGCTGGGCGAGCTGGTCACCGGCGCGGGGGACGCGCTACGGCACGACGTCGCTCGCGTCCTCGTGGACGAAGCGGCCGGGTTGGTCGCCTTGCACGGTGCCTACCCCGGCCTGGATCCGGACACCGTGTACGTGGGGTTCGACATCTACCGCGTGGCCGACGGCAAGATCGTGGAGCACTGGGACGGCTTGGTGGATCAAACGCCGCCCAACGCATCCGGCCACACCCAGTTGGACGGCCCCACCGAGGTGGACGCATCCGCCGATACCGGGGCCAACCGCGCCTTCGTGAAGAAGGCCTGGGCCACGTTCCTGCAGGGCCAGGATTACGACGCCGCCGGCGACTTCACGCGCGCGGACGACCAGTTCACGCAGCACTCCGGGGACATCGCGGACGGCGTGCAGAACATGGTCGATTTCCTGAAACAGCTCAAGACGGATGATTCCACCCTGACCTACGACACGCTGCACCGCACGGTGGCCGACGGGAACTTCGTGCTGACGTTCTCGGAGGGTTCCATCGCCGGCGAGCGCCACTTCTTCTGCGAACTGTGGCGCATCGAGGACGGCAAGTGGGTCGAGCTATGGGACGCCATCGGGCCGGTCCCGCCGGATGAGGAGCTGGCGCATTCGCACGGGGCATTCAGGTCGGTGGCGGACTGAGGCGACCGAACGGCTGGGTCTCGGACCGGAGTGATCTGACCATGCGGCGGCCCCGTGAACGTTGAGAGACGTTCACGGGGCCGCATTATTGTTGAATTTCGGTTATTCGACAGGGCGCTGCCGAGGCACCAGGGGATTAGTGATCGTGGCCCTCGTGGCTTTCGTGGCCTTCGGCACCCGCGGTGGGAGCGGCGTCGTCGTGGGCGTGGTCGTGGCCCTCGTGCGAACCGTGCTCGCCCGCTTCCTCGTCATGAGCCGGCGCCTCTGGCTTGCCCGTCACCACGGCCATCTCCACCGGGGTTTCCGGCAGGTCGATGGACTTGGTCACCTCACCCTTGGACAGGTCCACCACATGGAGTTTCTTGTTCTCCGCGTCGGTCACGTACGCGTTGGCACCGGCCACCTTGATCACGGGGCCGGCGTCTTGCCAGTCCTCCTTTTCCTCCCACGGCTCGATCACGTCGATCTTCTGGGTGACCTTGCCGGTCTCCTCGTCGATCACGTTGAGCTTGCCGTCATAGGTCAGGACCAGACCTTCACCCTCGGGTCCGCGGGCCAGCGAACGGAACCAGTAGGAGGAGTCCAGGTCGACCAGCTGATGCGAATCGTCGCGGGTGTCGAAGAGCGCAACACGGGTGGGGCGCTCCTGCTCCGCGTCCTCATCCACCTTGTAGTCACCCAGCACGATCGGCGATTCTTCCGAACCCGCCAGATTGCCCGAGCGCGCATAAGAGTCCGCCACGGCCACCTTGTGGAAGTCACCATCGCGGTAGATCACGGGCCCGTTCTCGCAGCCCACCACCACGGTGTCGGTGGTCTTACCCGGTTCCGCAGCAGCCTCGCCGTGCACGCCCGGGCAGTCCTTGGTCTCGGCCTTGACCGAGCCATCCTTGTTAAGCACCTGAACGGTATTGCGCTCGTCCTCGGTGCCCTGCGTGGTGAACAGCGTGCCGTCGGCCAGCTCGAGCGCCACACCGTGGTGCGGATTCTCGGTCTTGGTTTCCTTCATCTCCGGCTTGCCCTCCTTGAGCGCCTCGGAGTCGAAGGTCTTGATGGAGCCGTCCCCGTCGCCGAACAGCGTGGTCTTGCCGTTGTGAACCACCACATGCCCGGCGTGCGGGGCATCGAAGGTCACGTCGGTCAGCTTGGGCGCGGATTCGCGGTAGTGATAGTGGTCCCCGTGCTTGTGCGCGTCCAGGCCGCTGTCGTGGGCCCGGAACACGTCGCTGTCGCTGACCATTACGTGCCGTCCGTCGCCAGCGTTGTTGAGTCGCAGGAAACCGTCCTTCTTGGTGTCATCCACCACCTCTCCGGATTCGGTGTCCACGGTGAGCAGCCCGCCGTCATAGGACACCACGGCGCGCGGGGTCAGGCTCGAGACTTCCTTCGCGGCGGCTTCACTCGTGGTTTCGCTGGCGCTCGGGGACGACGACGCCGCTCCCGCCTCACCATTGCCACCCGCCCCACAGGCGGTGAGAGCAAGTGCCCCGATGGCCATCGCGGCCATGGTGATGGGCGCACGACGGCGCGCCTTGGTGGATCCAGACATGGGCGACTGAGCCCCTTCGGGGGCGATGCGTTCGATGTTATGCATGCGAGCACTTTATCTTAAGTGATTATCATTCTCATATAAGCCATCTGGACAACCCTGCATCGCCAGATTCACCGCAGCAGGCTGCTCTTCTCATCATCCGAAAACCTCCAAGTTTGGTTCCGAAAATCTCCAAGTTGAGCTCCGAAAATCTCCAAGTTGGGGCGCCGGCCCTCACGCCCCTGGACGCTGACAGCGGTCTTCAGGGCATGATGGAACCAGCCGTCACCGTCGCGAGGAGCCACAGCATGAGCCCATCACCGCACACCGTGGGAATCATCGGTCTCGGATCCATGGGGAAGCCCATGGCCGGGCACATCATCGACGCCGGTCACGACGTGGTGGTCCTGCATCACAGCCTCCACAAGGCGGAGGGGGCACGCGCGGTAGATTCGCCGCGGCATATGGCGCGCCAGTGCGACGTCGTCATCCTGTTAGTACCCGGCGCCCCGGAGATCGACGGGGTGCTTGATGAACTCGTCGAGGGCGCCCGCGAGCGCGACGCCGACCACGACCGCCTGATCCTGGCGATCAGCTCCACCGTCTCCCCCGTGGACATCACCCGCTGGCACCGCGATACCTCAGGCGTGGAGTTCGTGGACGCGCCCATCAGCGGCGGCGAGGCCGGCGCGATCCGCGGCGACCTGTCCATCATGGTGGGTGGCGACGACGCCGCCGTCGGCCTGGTCTCGGACGTCCTGTCCTCGTGCGGTCGCCCCGTTCATCTGGGGCCGTTGGGATCGGGGCAAGTGGCCAAGGCGTGTAACCAGTTGATCTGCGCGGCCGAGATCGTGGCGATTTCCGAGGCCAGCGTGGTGGCCGAACGCGCCGGGCTGGATCTGGCCAAGCTGCTGGACCTGCTCCAGGGCGGTTATGCGGGATCGGTGATCATGAACGATAAGACGCCCAAGCTCGTGGCCCACGACTACTCGGTGTCCGCGCAGGCGGCCTTCGTTCACAAGGACGTCTCCGCTTACTTGGACGCGGCCCGCGCCACCGGAACCAAGTCGGTGCTGGGCGGGCCCATCGCGAATGCCGCAGAGCAGCTGATCGATGCAGGCCTGGGCGAACAGGACTCCGCAGTGTTCCAGAAGTGGGTTGCGGAGCGCGGTACGCCCAAGGACTGATGGCGCCGCTACGACTTAGCGCTCATTAGGTACCGGGCACACGGGCCGCACGCCACGGGTCACACGCCACCGAGCAGTAGAAACTGTGAGCGCCGCACACACCAGGTTCCGCCGGATCCCTCGAACACACCTCAGGGCCCGTGGGAACCTTCAAACGACGCCGCAAGGGCTCTTACGAGCCTTCACGTGTAGCGGAGGGTTCCAACGGGCCCTGAGGTGCAGAGCCTCAAAGAACATTTACTTGTAGAAGCGGTTCAGGAAGCGCGCCACCACGGCGGGGCGCTCTTCGCCCTCGATCTCGATGGTCGCGTCGGCCACCAGGTGCAGGCCGTTGCCCTTGACCTCGGAGACCTCCACGATGGTCACGGTCATGCGCACGCGGGCGCCGACCTTCACGGGTGAGGTGAAGCGGACCTTGTCCAGGCCGTAGTTGACCTTGGTCTTCACGTCGGACACGTCGAAGAGCTCGCCCCACATAGGGATCAGCAGGGACAGGGTCAG
Organism: Kocuria sp. CPCC 205235; assembly: GCF_040980905.1. Taxonomy (NCBI): domain Bacteria; kingdom Bacillati; phylum Actinomycetota; class Actinomycetes; order Micrococcales; family Micrococcaceae; genus Kocuria; species Kocuria sp. CPCC 205235. The sequence continues at coordinate 16,219 of NZ_JAVKPR010000028.1, read as the reverse complement.
GAAACCGTGAGCGATCGGTGCACCGAACGGTCCAGACGCGGCCTTCTCGGGATCGGTGTGGATCCACTGGTGGTCGTCGGTGGCGTCAGCGAACAGGTTCACCTGATCCTGAGTGATCTCGCGCCACTCGGAAAAGCCCAGGTCCTTGCCCGCGAGGTCGGCAACTTCGTCAAAGGAAACAACGGTCTTGGCGGTCATGAAATTCTCCTTGGGGTAATGAGTAAAGAGAGCGCAACGGCGCGAGCGGCGCAGTCGGAAAATCAGGCGAAAGCTGACTTGCCCGTGATGGAACGGCCGACCACGAGCGCGTTGATCTCGTGGGTGCCTTCGTAGGAATAGACGGCCTCGGCGTCAGCATGGAAGCGGGCGACGTCGGTCGGGAGCGTGATCCCGTTGCCTCCGACCACTTCGCGGGCCAGGGCCACGGTCTCGCGCATGTGCAGCGAGATCCACATCTTGGCGAGCGCCGAATCCTCGTCCCGGTACTCGCCGCGGTCCTGCTTCTCGGCGAGATCGGACACCATCGAGAGGCTCGCCGTGACGTTGCCCAGCATGCGCGCGAGCTTCTCCTGCACGAGCTGGAAGCTGCCCAGCGACTTGCCGAACTGTTCGCGGGAACGCACGTAGCGCAGCGCGGCTTCGTACGCGCCGGCCTGGATGCCGGTGGCGATCCACGCGACGTCCGAGCGCATGACGCGCAGCATGGCCGCGACATCCTTGAACGAGTTGCAGTTCTGCAGTCTCTGCGCCTCGGGAACGCGCACGTTCTCGAGCGAGATGTCCGCGTTCTGCATCATGCGCAGCGCGGTCTTGCCGTAAATCTTCTCGAGCGTCACGCCGGGTGCCTCGCGATCCACGAGGAACGCCTTGACCTGGCCGTCGGCCACGTCGCGGGCGAAGACGGCCAGGTAATCGGCGGTGAACGCGCCACCGATCCAGCGCTTGGCACCGTTGATGATCCATTCGTCACCCTGGCGTTCGGCCGTGGTGGCCAGGCCGCCGGCGATGTCCGAACCGTGGTCCGGTTCGGTCAGGCAGAACACGCCCTTGGTCTCGAAGCTCGTGATCTTGGGGTCCAGGTCGGCAAACTGCTCCGGGGAGGCGCCCACGCGGCACGTGGTGCGGAACAGGCCCGCCTGCGCCGTGTAGAACGTGGCCATGGAGGCGTCCGTGCGAGCCAGTTCTAAGATCCGGAACCCGTGGTACAGCGAGCGCGGCGCGCCGTCGATCTCGTCCGGAGTCATCAGGTTCAGCCCATACAGGGACGGCGCGATCTGGTAGGGGAACTCGCCCTTCTCCCAGTACTCGGCCACCAGCGGCTTGATCTCGCTCTCAAGCACCGTCCGCAAGCGCAAGATGGGCGCGCGCTCGGCTTCGGTCAGCCGGTCGGCAATGCCGTACGGGTCGCAGTCCGGGTACAGCTCGCTCATGCCCGCTCCACCTTCTGGGCTTGGGCCGCCTTCTCGGCGGCGTACTGCTTGGCCGCGACGACGACGCCGCCCTCGCTCGGCTCGTAGGTTCCCTCGAGTTCCCCGAGGCCGAAGAGCCGCAGGGCGTTGCCCTTGAGAATCTTGGGCTTGACCTCGTCCTTGAAGCGCTGCTGCTCAAAAGCACCGAGCCATTTCTGCGGGGTGATCAGCGGGTAGTCGGTGCCGAAGAGCACCTTGTCCTGGAGCATGGAGTTGGAGGCGCGTACCAGGGACTCCGGGAAGTACTTGGGTGACCAGCCGGACAGGTCGATCCACACGTTCGCTTTGTGGGTGGCAATCGAGTTGGCCTCTTCCTGCCACGGCACCGAGGGGTGAGCCATGATGACCTGCAAGTTCGGGAAGTCAGCGGCCACCGAGTCCAGCAACAACGGGTTGGAGTAGCCCAGCTTGATGCCGTAACCACCCGGAAGGCCCGCGCCCATGCCGTTCTGACCGGTGTGGAACAGAGCGGGAACGCCCAGTTCCTGAATGGCCTCGTAGATCGGGTAGTACTTCTCGTTCGATGGGTCGAAGCCCTGCAGCGACGGGTGGAACTTGAAGCCCTTGACCCCGAATTCCTCGACCAGCTGCTTGGCGCGTTCCACGGCCTCGGGAACCTGGAGGGGGTCCACGGAACCGAAAGGAATCAGCACGTCGTTGTTGCGCGCTGCACCTTCCGCGATCTCTTCGATCGAGTTGGGCTCATGACCCAGTGCGGTGGTGGCGTCCACGGTGAACACGACCGCGGCCAGGTTCCACTCGCGGTAGCGCTCGGCAATGGTGTCCAGCGACGGGGAGCGGTCCTCCGCCTTGAAGTACTTGGCGGACGCGTCCGTCAGAGGCTTGGGCAGTGACGCGTGGCCGTGGTCCGAGCACTCGATGTGCACGTGCATGTCAATGCCGTCGCGCTGGGCGAGCTCTGCACCGAATTCATAACGCATGGTGGTTTCCCTTCAGTTCTACCGGTCCGGAACGTGGCTCAGCCCTGCGCGGGCTGGAGTTCCTCGGGCAGCGGGGGCATCTTCTCGCCGCAGGTCTGCAGCTTGCCCTCGAACAAGTTGTGCGCCTGCGCTGCCAGGGCCTCGTAGCTCCAGCCGCCCTCGCGGTACTCGGTGACGATGGGCGTGGGGTGGCTGAACAGCTGGAGGCGATCGCCACCGGCTCCGATGGCCTGGCCGGTGACGTCGGCGGCGTCGTCGGAAGCCAACCAGGTGATCAGGCCGGCCACGTCAGAGGCTGTGCCAAAGCCCAAGTCGTGCCGGAAGAAGGGCGGCATGGCCTCGCCGCGCTCATCGGCCTCGACGGCCTTCTGGAAGAACGGGATGGTCTTGGTCATGGCGGTGGCGGCCACGGGGATCACGGCGTTGGCGGTGACGCCGGCCTTCTTCATCTCGAGGGCGAAGGTGCGGATCATGCCCACAATGCCGGCCTTGGCGGCGGCGTAGTTGGTCTGGCCGAAGTTGCCGTACTGGCCGGTGGGCGAGCCGATCGCGATGATGCGCCCGGCCACGCCGTTCTCCTTGAAGTAGCGGTAGGTCTCGCGCACGCAGGTGAAGGTGCCGCGCAGGTGGACCTTGATGACCAGGTCGAAGTCCTCGTCGGTCATCTTCAGCAGCGACTTGTCGCGCAACACGCCGGCGTTGTTGACCAGGATGTCCAGGCGTCCGAACGCCTCCACGGCGCCGTTGACCAGCGCGGTTGCGGCCTCGGTGTCACCCACGGGGGCGACGACGGCCACGGCCTTGCCGCCCTCGGCCACGATGGATTCCACGGCGGCGTCTGCGGTGTCCTGGTTGACGTCATTGATCACGACGGATGCGCCCTGGCGGGCGAGTTCCTGCGCGTAGGCCAGGCCCAAGCCTTGGCCCGAACCGGTGACGATGGCGACCTTGCCAGCGAGAGGTGTCTGAGTCATGTCTGCTCCCAAGTAAGTGATGCGGTTCACGATGTGCTGAAACCATGGCATCGCATTTCGTTGAGATTGTCAATGATTAAGATTCTCCATTACATGACGTTTTCGGGATACCATGGAGCCATGCCGCACACACTGAGGGAATCCGACCTATCGCAAGAGCCCGTGTTTCTCATGGCGCGCGCCAGTTCGCTGGGCTCCGCCACCGCGAACCGCGCCCTGGCTGACCTGGGACTGAAGGTGCGCCACTACTCAGTGTTGTCCCTGGTGTGCGGCAAGAAGAACCCCACGCAGCGCGAGTTGAGTTACCACTTGGTGCTGGACCCCAGCCAGATCGTCTTGATCGTGGACGCGTTGGAAAAGATGGGTCTGGTGCAGCGTCAGACAGACCCCAACGACCGGCGATCCAAGATCATCGTGCCGACCACCGAAGGCCAGAAGCTCTACAAAAAGGCCAAGGTCGCAGTGGAATCCTCCTCCGACCGGACACTGTCCAACCTCTCCGACGAGGAGCGCACCAACCTGCTGGGGATGCTGCGGAAGATCTCGCTGGACTGAGAATCCTTAGAACCAGCCGTTGCGCGGCTCTAGCGTCCAGTCGCCGTCAGCGTGCACCATGATGACCTGTTCACTGGAGCCCGCCGTGATGTCCAACTCGACGGGGCCGGTTCCGTACTCGAACTGATGCCATGAGCTCAGGTCGTCCGCGTCGTAGACCTCGACTCGCGGCACACCTTCCTCGGATGTGAAGCGGTAATCCTGTTCATCACCCGCCGGAACCGCGAAGACTCCGGGTCCACTGCCGGTCACTTCGGCTCCCCGCTCCACGCGGGGGGCCTCAGAGACCGGGAACCCTTGCACCTTCCACTGGGTATCGCCGTTGCCCTGGGGGTAGATCACGGTGGTCTCGGGCTCATCCGGATCCGCGTCGATGAGCCACATGCCCGTTTGACCATCACTGACGGACCCCATGTGCTCGGTCACGTCCCCACCCTTACTCTCGTGGGCGTTGAGGAAAACCCCGCCACTTTCGCGGTCACTCGTCACGGACCACGTGATCAGGAGCGGCCCGTCATGATCCGGAACCTCGATCGCGATCTCGTCGCTTTCCTCCAGGACCGTCTCCGTGAACTCGCCTTCCTCGCTGAACAAGGGATCCCCGGTCGGCGCTTGCAAACTTCCGCCCTGGGCCACAGGACGCTCGGGCTCCGTGGTCTCCGCGGGACTCGAGGCGCTCGACGCCGCGGCCGACGGCGACGTCGTCGGCTCGCGTTCCTGAGTTGGTTGGGCGACCGCCGTAGTGGGAGGCGGCGCGGGCGGATCTTCTTCACCACCGCCGAATAGTGTGGGAACCGTTCTGGTGATTGCCCAGAGCAGGGCGCCCAGCACGAGCAGGCCGATGAGTGCGGCAATGCCGATCAACAGGATGGCCGTTTTGACCGAGGTTCCTTCTCGAGGCTTGGCCGAACCGTACGCCGGGGCATACTCCTGCGGCCCTTCAGCGCGTGAACCGTCCTCGGAGGGCTCGTGAGGGCCCGATGGGCCCGTTGGGGGTGTGTAGGGCGAGCTCATGAGAACCTCCGGGGGATCGGTACTGTCATGTTGCCATGCCCACTAACCGTTTGCGCATAGGCTGGCAGTACCGCCACTTGGACAGCACGCTGACCATGGGCGTTACCCCGTGACCGACCGACCCCCTGAGGTATTTGCGCCATGCGCCGACTCTCCACCGCCATCGCCACCGCCGCCTGCGCCGCCCTCTTGCTAACAGGGTGTGGTGACGCCGCCACCGAAACCCCCGATCAGGCAGCGGCCACTCAGAGCGGCTCCGGAGCGTCGTCGGCGCCCGAGGCAACGCCGTCGCCCACGGAACCGCCCGAACTGATCGGCGGCGGAACCGAACTCTTCCCGGACCGGCGCTTCGTCGCGCTCTACGGTCATCCGGGCACCCCCGGATTGGGCGTCCTGGGTGAGCAGGGACCGGAAGAATCGGCTCAACGCGCCATCGAGCTGGCCAAGCAATACCAGCCGTACAGCGAGGAAAAAGTGATCCCGTCGTTCGAGATCATCGTGACCTCAGCATCTTCTGATCCCGGTCCTGACGGTAATTACTCCAATGAAGTCCCCGTGGACCACTTCATCCCCTACATCGAGGCCGCTGAGAAGAACGGCGTGTACGTGGTGCTGGACCTGCAGCCAGGTCAGAGTGACTTCTTGAGTCAGGCCAAGCAGTACGAGGAGCTCCTCAAGCGCCCCAACGTTGGTCTGGCCCTGGATCCCGAGTGGCGCTTGGCTCCCGGACAGGTGCACCTGCAGCAGATCGGCTCGGTCTCCGCAGAAGAGATCAACGAGACCACAGAGTGGTTGGCCGAGCTCACTGCCGAGAACAACCTGCCCCAGAAGGCCGTGATCCTGCACCAGTTCTCCATGGCCATGATTCAGAACCGCGAGAACATCAAGACCGACCACCCCGAGCTGGAAATCATTCTCCACGCTGACGGTCACGGCACTCCGGAAATGAAAAAGGAAACCTGGGGCGTACTGCAGCAGGGCCTGCCCGAGGGGATCCACATGGCGTGGAAGAACTTCTACGACGAGGACACCCCCACGTTCACCCCGGAGCAGACGTACAACCTAGAACCCAAGCCGTGGTTTGTGTCTTACCAGTAACCACCCCTGACCTGGGTTGATGGCCCGAACAGACGGGGTGGGCGCACGCTCTGGGCGAAATACCAGGCTCCCCCTCTTCCCCTCCCAGGGAAGTCCGTTTACATTATGGATACCTGTTCGTTCTACGAGAGGAAGTGCCTATGGGAATCGGCGATAAAATCAGTAATGCTGCGGAGAAAGCGTCCGGATCCGCCAAGGAAAAGCTTGGTGATGCCACGGAAAACCGCGATATGCAGGCTGAAGGTGCATCCCAGAAGGCTTCTGGTGGCGCCAAGCAGTCCGTGGAAAACGTCAAAGACGCCGGCAAGAACCTGAAGGACGGACTCAACTAGGTTCCGCACCACGCAATTTTTTGACCGTAAGGCCCTCGCCATTGGCGGGGGCCTTACGCATGGGTGAAACCCCTAACGCAGCACCAAACGCACCGGTACGGTGTGGAACCCTCCGGCGGGGTGCTCGGCACGAACCGACTTGCCCGCGGATTCGATTCGCTCGGTCAGTTCGAAGATCTGCTCCAAAAGCACTTTCAATTCCAGCCGCGCCATGGGAGCCCCGGGGCACACGTGAATACCTGCCCCGTACACGAGGTTCTGTTCAGGGTCTCGATCTAGGCGGAAATCATCAGGATCGCTGAACACAGTGTCATCGCGGTTGGCTGAGCTCCACATCAGGGTGATCTTGGATCCCGCGGGAATCTTCCGACCGGACAGTTCCACATCTTCGGTGGTCACGCGTCGGTTAGTCACGAACGGGTCCTCAATGCGCTGGATCTCATCCGTGGCGGCCACAATCTGCTCCGGGTTCTCCCGTAACTGGCGCTGCACGTCCTGATGCTCGGCCAAGTACCCCAGCACGATCCCCACCGCACCCGCGATGGTGGACAGCTCACCCACCGTCCAATTGCGCACAATGCTTACAATCTCATCCTCGGTGAACTTACGGTCGTACACCGTTTCATGCAGCAGCCGCGAGGTGTTGTCCCGGTCCGCCGGGGAGTCTCGACGATCGTCGAGCAACTGCCGGATGTAACCGTCGAATTCGAGCGCCACCTCGGACGTACGTGAATGATCCCGCGAGGTCGTCGCTTCGTGATTCCTGCGCACCCATCTCTCCAACTCCGGTTCCAGCTCGCGTGGCCAACCCATGAAGGCCGACTGGCAGCGCAGGGCGAACGGGTTGGCCAGTTCTGACATGACTTCTACGGTCACGGATTTTTCGGCGCCCGGCGTCACTGCCTCACCTCGCGCACCCGAGGCGACCGGGGCAGCGTCGTCAGTCAGTTCCTGCAAAAGCTGCGCTGTGAGCGCTTGGAGGGCGGGTTCGAATTCGGCCATTTTCTCCGGCGTGAAATAGCGGTCGACCACCTCGCGAAAGATCGTGTGCTCCGGACGGTCCATGCCGTTGGGAACGGCCACGTGCCGTGAGACCGCGCTGGAAAACGTCTCAGGATCGCAGAGGGCGCGCATGACGTCCTCGTGCCGGAACAGAGACCAGTTCAAGGCGTCAGAATGAGCTACGGGACATTTCCCTCGCATGCGGTCGTACGCCGTAGTTTGATTCGCGCGCACACTCGGGTCGCTCGGGTCCCAGTCCTGTGCCTGCTGTGTTTCAGCCAACGACGGTCCTCCTCAGAGTCGCAGTGTCCACACTCATTATTAGCCTGCAAGATGCATATTTTTAGGGGCCTGAACAGTCTCGTTGTTCACATTTTCATCAGCCGTCACCCATATGCTGAACATGGAAAACCGCATCCAAGGAGGCAACCCCCATGATCTTTATCGTTGTGAAATTCGATGTGAAGCCCGAGCACGCGGACAACTGGCCCCAGCTGGTCGACGAGTTCACGCAGGCTACCCGCGCCGAGGCCGGCAACAAGTGGTTCGACTGGTCCCGCAGCGTGGATAATCCCAACGAGTACGTGCTCGTGGAGGCCTTCAACGATGACGCCGCTGAGGCGCACGTGAAGTCCGATCACTTCACCAAGATGACCGAGGAATTCCCGCAGTACCTCAGCTCCACTCCCCGCATCATTTCCCGTCAGATCGACGGCGACGGCTGGGATGAAATGGGCGAGCTGAAGGTTCAGTGACCCACACCGGCGATCTGATCGGCCTGGACATCGGCGGCAGCACCACACGCGGGGTGTTGTTCCGCGATGGCCAGGCCGTTCGCCACGCCAAGGGGCCCAGCGCAAACGTTCAGAACGTCTCCGCCGATGCCGCCGCGGCCGCGTTGCGAGACGTGTTCGGCGAGCTGGGGGCCGGGTCTTCCGCCCCAGTGGTTGCCGGCGCCGGTGGCGTGGACACCCCCGCCGACGCCGTTCGGCTCGAACACCTCATTCGCTCCGTTTCCGGGGCCTCACCTGAAGTACCAGTCACGGCGGTGCACGACACCCGTTTAATTCTTGCCGCGGGCGGTCACACCACCGGAGTCGCGGTCATTGCAGGAACCGGTTCCGTGGCCTGGGGCATCGATTCCACCGGCCGCGAGCGCCGCTCCGGCGGCTGGGGATACTTGCTCGGTGATGAGGGCAGCGGTTACTGGCTGGGCCGTGAAGCGGTCCGCACCGTTCTACGCGCCGACCAGCGCGACCCTGATGCTGCTCCCACGGCGTTTGCTCGGGCAATCCTGGAGCAGTCTCAGGTTAGTTCCGCTGTTGAGCTCATTGCAGCGTTCCACGACCGACCGGACCGCTCGTTCTGGGCAGGGTTGTCACGCACAGTGGTGAAGTTCGCCGCGCACGGTGACGCCGTGGCACAGGAGTTGGTGCAACGCGCGGCTTCCGAACTGCGCTCCCTCACCACCGCCGTTGCCCAGCAGCTCACCGGGCCCCTCCCCGTGGTGCTAGGAGGTGGGCTGGCACCAACGATTGTTGGCGAAACCCTCCGAGGGCTACTTGCTGAATCCGGCCTCACGGACGTGACTGCCCTGGACCAGGAACCGGTGCTGGGCGCGCCGGTCCTGGCCCGAGCGATATGGGGTTGAGGGGCTACTTCTTGTACTCGTAGAACCCTTCACCGGACTTGCGGCCGAACTTGCCCTCGGCCACGAGCTTGGAGATGGACTCGTTGGGCTTGTCCTCTTCCGCGCCGGTCTCCTCGTAGGTGGCCTTGGCGATGAAGTCGATAACGTCCAGGCCCACCATGTCCATGAGCTCGAACGGGCCCATCGGGTGGCCCAGGCCGTTGCGGATGGCGGCGTCGATGTCTTCCTTGGAGGCGTACCCGTTCTCGTAGAGGAACAAAGACTCCTCGTTGATCGCGCCCATCACGCGGTTGGCGATGAACCCGGGGATCTCACGGTTGATGAGCACCGGTTCCTTGCCGAAGCGGCGAGCCAGTTCCATGGTGACGTCCACGGTGTTGTCGCTGGTGGACTCGTGGCGGACCACTTCCACGCACTTCATGACCAGGGCAGGGTTGAAGAAGTGCATGTTGCAGACCTGCTCCACACGCCCGCTGGCCTCGGCCACCTTGGACGAACCGAGGGTCGAGGAGTTGGTGGCCAGAATCGCGTGCGACGGCGCGAGGGAACCCAGGGATTCGAAGATCCCCCTCTTGATGTCCAGACGCTCGGTGGCGGCTTCGATCACGAAGTCTGCATTGGCTGCCGCGCGCTCGAGGTCCGTTTCCCACGCCAAGTTACCCAGAGCGGCGTCGGCGGCAGATTGCTCAAGCTTGCCCTTGGCCACGCGGGATTCGGCCCAGCCGCTCATTTCGGCGGATGCGGCGTCAAGCATGTCCTGGCTGATGTCCTGCACTGTGGTCTGGTACCCGGCGAGCGCGGCGGTCATCGCGATCTGGCGACCCATGGCGCCGGCGCCGATCACGGTGATGTTCTTGATGCTGTCGATGGTGGTGCTCATGCGGAAGTCTCCCTCGAACTCGGATTCGGATTCGAACTCAGTCCTGAAATGGGGGCGCCCGCGACGAAAACCGCCGCGAGCGCCAGGTAGAACGTGTCGATCAGCGGAAGGCCGCTTCACCGGTGAGGTACTGGCCGAGGATGAGGGTGTGGACCTCGTCGGTGCCCTCGTAGGTGCGCACGGACTCCAAGTTGTTGGCGTGACGCAGCGGCGAGTAGTCCAGCGTGATGCCGTTGCCGCCCAAGATGGTGCGAGCCTCGCGGGCGATCGCGATGGCCTCGCGGCAGTTGTTGAGCTTGCCCACCGAGATCTGGTGATTCTGCAGTGTGCCGGCGTCCTTCATGCGGCCGATCTGCAGTGCGAGCAGGAAGCCCTTGTTGATCTCCAGCGCCATGTCCACGAGCTTCTGCTGGGTCATCTGGTAGCCGGCCAGGGGCTTGTCGAACTGCATGCGCTGCTTGGAGTAGTCCAGGGCAGCCTCGAACGAATCGCGAGCCGCGCCCATGGCGCCCCAGATGATGCCGTAGCGGGCTTCATTGAGGCACGAGAAGGGACCGCGCAGGCCCTTGGCCTCGGGGAGCATCGCACTGGCGGGCAGCCGAACGTCCATCAGTTCGATCTCACACTGGATGGACGCACGCATCGACAACTTGGGCTCGATGGGTGTGGCCTTGTAACCGGCGGTGTCGGTGGGCACCACGAAGCCACGGATCCCGTCATCGGTCTGCGCCCAGATCACGGCCACCTTGGCCACGTTGGCCAGGCCGATCCACCGCTTGGTGCCGTTGAGCACCCAGTCGTCACCGTCGCGCTTGGCGTTGGTGGTCATCGAGGACGGGTCCGAACCCGCGGTCGGCTCGGTCAGGCCGAAGCAACCAATTGCTTCACCGGCGGCCATCTGCGGCAGCCACTCCTGCTTCTGCTCCTCAGAGCCCCACTTGTGAATGGCGCTCATGGCCAGCGAGCCCTGCACGGACACGAACGTGCGCAGGCCCGAATCTCCGGCCTCCAGCTCAGCACCGGCCAGACCGTACTCCACAGCCGAACGACCCGCGCAGCCGTAACCCTTGAGGTGCATGCCCAGCAGACCCAGCTTGGCCATCTCCGGCACGATCTCCAGCGGGAACTCGGCAGCCTCGAACCACTTGGCGATATTCGGCTTGATCTGCGCATTCACAAACTCGCGCACGTTTCCGCGCAGCTCGAGTTCCTCGGGGGTGAGCAGGGAATCGAAACTGATCAGATCCGAAGGATCCGCGGACAGCTCTGGGGTGGTCATGGTGCTCCTTTGCATCATTGCTCGTGCTGGTAGTGCCAGGGCCCGGGACAGACTGCCACCGCGCCCATTGTGTATTTGTGACTCACGTTACGGGGACGACGCCGCTCGCGAAACCTCGCCGCGCCAGCCCCCTTTTTATTTCACTCGCCTAAGAAGTTCCCTTGAGCCATTCGATCACCGACTCGGTGTGTTCCCCGAGCTGCGGCGGGGCCGTGGTGGGTGATTCAAGCGGCGGGTTCCAGGTCACGGGGTGCCGGAATTGCCGGCCCACGGTCTGCCCGGAGGCGTCCTGGACATCAACGGTGGGTTCAAGCCCGAGGTCTTCGGCCAGTGCGACCCCATCATCGATGCCGCCCACCTTGCCCGCTGGCAGCCCCTCGCCCGTGAGCACGTCCTCCCAGTGCTGGGCGGTATCACCCGAGAGGGCTTCTTCGAGCAGAGGAACCAGGATTTCGCGGTGGGCCACTCGGGCGGAATTGGTGGCGAATCGCTCGTCCTTAGCGAGGTCTGGCACGCCAAGAGCTCCGGCCATGCGGGCGAATTGACCATCATTGCCAATGGTCACCGCAAGAGGGCCGTCCGAGCACTGCAGCAACTGGTAGGGGACGATCGAGGGGTGATCGTTGCCCATGCGTGACGGGACTTTGCCCGCCCCCAGGTAGGCCTGCCCCTGGTTGACCAGCGCACCCTGCAAGCTGGAGAGCAAGTTGATCTCCAGGTGGGATCCGCGACCGTTGTTCCGCCGGCGAGCTTCCAACGCGGACAGCACTCCGATGGTCGTGTCCTTGGCACACAGCACGTCCACCAACGCCACGCCGGCTTTATACGGCGAGCCATCCGCTGGGCCGGTGATACTCATGAGCCCGCCCACGGCCTGCACCAGGAAGTCATAACCAGCCAGATTCCGTCCGCCGGCGGAGCCGAAACCGGAAATGGAGGCGTAGATCAGTCCCGGATTCTCATCCCGCAGGTCCTCGTAACCCAACCCCAGCTTGGCCAGCCCACCGGGTTTGAAGTTCTCGACCAACACATCGGCCTTGAGAGCCAGCTTCTTGGCGAGCGCCAGATCCTCCGGATCCGTGAGGTCCAGGGCTACGGACTCCTTGTTGCGGTTGGCGGACTCGAAGTATGTGGCTCCGGTGTCGGACCACGGCGGCCCCCAGCTGCGGGTGTCGTCGCCGGCACCGGGGCGTTCCACCTTGATGACTCGCGCGCCCAGATCCGCCAGCGTCATGGTGGCCAGCGGGCCCGCGAGTACTCGCGAGAAGTCTGCGACCAGAACGCCGTCGAGCGGGAGGGTTGTGCCGGTCGGGTTCTCGCCCTGGGCGTCGGCTGTCGTGCCGGACTGCTCCGGAGAAGCCTGTCCGAGATCAGTACGCGATGGATCTGGCTGCGCGGTCACTTCTGACCTGCCTCACGCACGCCGCACCAGCGGGCGATGTAGAGCGCGTAGATCTCGGTGCAGCGCTTCACGGATTCCAGGTTCACGCGTTCGTCCTTGCCGTGCAGGGTTTCCGCGAGGGGTCCGTAGACCATGGATGGGATGCCTTGGAACGTGCCGTAGACCCGGGAGTCCACGTACGCCGGCGACGGGTAGTACTCCAGCGGCGCACCGGTCACGGACGCATGAAGCTCCGACAGCAACCCTTCTGCCTCCGTGCCCGGTTCCAGGACGTACTGGTCGGAGAAGAAGCCGGACTTACTCACCGACACCTTGCCCTGGGACACCACGGGGTTCACGCGGCCGGCGCGTTCAACGCACTCCTCGAGCTCCTGCCACGCCGCGGCAGAGCCCAGCGACGGCGGAACCGACACCCGCACCGTGAACGTGCAGCGGTCGGGCACCGAAGACGGCCACTCGCCCGCCTGCAGCACGCCGACGTTGAGATTGATGGGGTGCTCCAGGTCCCCGAAGTTCGGATCCCCCACCGTGATCTGGTTCCACCTGTCCTCGAGCTCCCGCAGGTCACCGATCAGGGAGTACGCGGCATCCAGCGCATTGAATCCCTTGGCCATCTCGTGCGCGTGAGCGGCGGTTCCGGTGACGTCAACGTCGAACCAGATCACACCCAGATTGGCGCGCACCAAGGTCTCGGCAATGGGCTCAGAAATCAGCACAGCATCTGCGGTGTAGCCACGCTGCATGGCAGCTACGGTCCCGTTGCCAGTGCATTCTTCTTCCGGTACGGACTGCAGGTGCACGCGGCCGGTGGGTTCCAGTCCGGCAGCCTGCAGCGCCTTGAACGCGAATAGGTTGGCCACCAACCCGGCCTTCATATCGCCGGCACCGCGGCCGTACATCCAGCCGTCCTCGATCCGGCCGTCCCACGGGCTGGTGGTCCACGTGTCCTCGCGACCCTCGGGTACAACGTCACCGTGACCGTTGAGGATCAGGCTGCGAGCGCCGTTGGCGGGGGCGGAAGGTTCGTACGTGCCCACGACCACCGGAGTGTTCGAGTAGTCCACGGTGACCGCACCGGCGGCGGGGTGGGTCGCGAGTTCGGCGGCGTCCAGCGTCCACTGGTCGACGCTCAGGCCCGCGTCCTGGAAGGCCGCCGCCATCATGTCCTGAGCCGCGCGCTCCTCGGTGCGCCGCGAGGGCTCGGACACCAACCGCTGCAGGAACTCGACCTGCTGATCGAACGCTTCCGCGACCGCCTCACGGATTGCGGTTTCCTGAGCTTGCGTGGGTTGGGACACTGCGCCTCCTCATTGAGTTGTGTTTCACCACACACTCTATGACTCAGCGCGGACAGGCATAAACCGCTTTACCAACCCACGGCAAGCTCGTGCGCAGCACTCAAGCCAGCTCGCCCTTCGCCACCCGCGTCATCACGCCGATCAGCATGTCCAGCCCGGAGAGCATGTCCTGGTCAGAGGTGAATTCGTACTCGTTGTGCGTGATGCCCTTGTGGGACGGCACGAACAGCATGACCGCGGGCATCACGTCCTTGACGTTGGTGGAATCATGGCCGGCCAGCGTCATGATCCGCGTGTACGGCAGACCCAGTTCCTGCACAACCTGCTCGGCGAGCTCCACACCCTCCGGCGCGTAGTTCTTCACGTCCCAGGCGTTACGGCTCAGAGTTTCGATCTCCACATTCGCCTCCGACGCCGCTTTGGTGACCTCCTGCGCGAAGGCCGCGTCTGCGGCGTCGAGCCGGGCGGCATCCGGGCTGCGCAGGTCGATCAACAAGCGCGCCTCCCGAGCGACCGCGACGGGAGAATTGGGCAGGATCAGCAGCTCACCGCATGAGGTGATCACGTCGTGCTCCAGCGCGATCCGGCGCGCCGCAGCAATGAGCAGCGAGGCACCCAACAGCGCGTCCTTGCGATCCTCAATCAGCGTGGCACCGGTGTGGGACTGCTCGCCGGTCACCCGGAATTCGTACTTGCGCGCACCCCACGTGGCCTCCACCAGGCCAATGGTCTGGCCGTTCTCCTCCATCGACTTGCCCTGCTCGATGTGGATCTCCACGTATGCCGCGGCCTCGGGAATGCTCTCGGTTCCGCGCTGACCGAGTGCGTCGAGGGCGTCGCGCACGGTCATGCCGTCCACGTCCTCGATGTCCAGAGCCGTCTCGAGATCGAGCTTGCCCGTGTACACCAGACTGCCCATCATGGACGGCTTGAACCGGCAACCCTCCTCGTTGAACCAGTTCACGACGCACAGGTTGTACTTGAGCTCCAGCTCCCCCGCCGACGCCGCTCGGTACAGTTCCGCACACACTGTCGCCCCCGCGAGCACGCCGTATGCGCCGTCGAACCGGCCGGCCCTGGGCTGGGAATCGAGATGCGATCCGACCAGCACGTAGGGCGCACCGGGGTGGAGTTCGAACGTGCCGAACTGGTTACCGATCTCGTCGTAGTGCACCGTGGCACCGCGCGCGGCCAACCAGCCGGCGAACCACTGCCGGTTGAGACCGTCCGCTGCGGTGGCGGCCTGACGCTCAACCCCACCCGAGTCCAACCCGCCGTTGCGGGACATGAGCTGAAAATCGTGCAGGAATGCTTGATGCAGTGCGGACATGACCTCTCCAGGGATAGGAACCAGTTGCGGTCATCGTACGCAGGAGTGGTTCGAATGCAGTAAGGGCACAAAAAGGGTAGTACTGGCTAGAAAAGTGCGTACTACCGCGCACGGGAAGTGCGGGATAGCGTCGTCCTATGAACTCGGCAACTGCTGAAAGGTTCCTACCGCAGTAACTCCTTCTCCTTCCCCATGCCCGAACCCCTCGCCGTGTGGGATTGGTCAGGACGGAAACTCGGGTGCCACTGCCGAGAGGAAGCAATAAAAAATTTCCCGAAGGAGTGCACGAGAGATGCCCAGGACTCGACTCTTTGATGATCTTCCCGGATGTGCAATGGAGGCCAGCGTTGCCATCATCGGTGGCAAGTGGAAAGGGGTCATCCTCTTTTACCTCATCGAAGGCACTATGCGTTTCAACCAACTAGCCAGGAAGATCCGCGGCATCACTCCGAGGTTACTCACGAAACAGTTGCGTGAACTCGAGGAAGACGGTCTGGTCACCCGAACGGTCTATCCAGTGGTCCCACCAAAGGTCGAGTACTCCCTCACTGAAGAAGCCCAAAGTCTGGTACCGCTACTGCTGGATCTCAATGAATGGGGCGAACAATGGCTGGCTAAGCGAGGGATCAGGCCTCACAATTCCACCCCAAATTCGGCCACAGATGCCGAGTCGAAAGATGAAACGGAGATGTCATGAGCAAAGTAGTTCGCTTTCACTGCACCGGCGGACCGGAAGTTCTGCAATTGGAAGAAGTCACGGCCCGCGAACCCCAATCAGGTGAAGTCAGGATCCGCACCCGCGCCCTAGGTCTTAATCGGGCCGAAGTCATGTTCCGCAATGGCGCTTATGTGGTTGATCCGGTCTTTCCCTCGAGTTTGGGATATGAGGCCCTTCACAAATGAGCATGGGTAGGTGTCTTTCTCCACGGCCGGTGTCCGCCGGCGGCGAGCAGGGCGCGTAGACGGTAGTTCTCGAAGTTCCGGAACCCGCGGG
>NZ_JAVKPR010000027.1:0-36540 GCF_040980905.1 Kocuria sp. CPCC 205235 | reverse complement strand
CCTCGGAAGACCTCGACCCCTACCCGGTGAGCGACGCGCTGACAGATCTACACCCTCGATTGTGAAGAGCCGGCTTACTCCGCGCTGACTAGAGGTAATGCCCGATAAGGAGCTGACGGGGCCTGAGGAAACGTGAAGCTGCGTATTTTTCACTTCGCGGCCATTCTTACTCCAGCTGCAGCACGAACTCCGCTCCACGGCCGTTGCATGAAAAATTGCATTTCATGGTCTCGGTTCGCGATCACGTTCCATTGCGAAATCCTCAATGCCTTGAAAGAGCAATCCAATGTCTTTCCGACCTTGCCCATAGTCCACGAGTGTCGTTGCGAGCCGGGGATCGCAAGTGGCCGTAATTTCCGTTCGGTCAGGACTTAGCGATGTGTACTTCAAGTGGGTTGTCATGCCCCACGTTTTGAAGTTCATGCGTCCACGGATTTCGGCATGCTCGCTGGTCAATTCGACGACGGAGAATCTGGGGTGATTCCCGACGACTCGCTCAATGGCGACTGGAACCTCATCGATGGGCAGACTCACCACAAGCCGACCTTCAGATCTGGCGGAACGGGACGATATTTCGTAGGAATCCCCGGACTCAGAACGCTTCCGCCGGGCAGCGATGAATATCAGAACAGCAGCCACCGATGGGATGGCGACCCAGCTGAAGGTCACCCACGGCGACACCTCCGTCCACACCGCTATCGGGGTGAGAAAGCACACCAAGACAGCAAGCCAGACGATCAGAAAGATCCAGCCCGTTCGAGGATTGGATCGCTGACGAGTGTCCAATGACAACCTCCGAGATTCCGTGGAATAGGGCAGACGACAGGAAAAGGGCCTATTCGTCTGTCTTTCGTTCCTCTCCTTGCACGGCGAACATGCCCAATACGCCACTGGCTGCCATGATGCAGCCAACAACTGCTCCGGCTGGCGTCCATGTCACGACTGCGTACACAGTTCCGACGAGCACCAGCAGGAGGAAAATTCCGTATCTAACCTTCTTCACGATCGACCCCTTTGTTGACCGAGATACCCCCGAATAAGCCCTAAGGCCCAGCCAGTTCGACTGGACCGCGTCGCGGACGCTCATATTCCTCCACGGGGGTCCGCCAGGCAATACCCGGAAGAAAAGTGGGGACAACGGCAGAAGTTACCGCCGCTGCCGGTGATAGGCGGCGTGCACTTCTTGTCGACGCGGCAACGCGAGGTGCCCGGGGTGTCCTCGATGATGAGCGAGCACGTCCAAACCGTCTTGCTCCACTCGAGTCATGAGGCGATCCACGATTTCATTCAGACTCTGATGTCCGTCCGCCTCGCGGTCGATCTGGTCCAACAACCGTGCGATGGCCTCGGTCTGAGACGCATCGACGAGCTGCGACAGCGCGGCTATATCCACGTCTTCCCGGCCCCGCTGGATGGTGCCCAGGCCTCGCCCACGGGCCGGTTTCTCGCGGAACCCACCGTGGTCGCCACCGCGGCGATTCCGGTCACGCGAGCCGCCCGCTTGGGTGCCGCGAGCGCCGTCGTTCTTCGACGACGCCGCCGCCGGGACGTGCTCGCGCAACTCACCGAAACTGCCGGTGGGTTTTGTCTGCTCCCCCGACGGGAATTCGGCAGACACCTGACGAGCTCGGTCGGTGACGTCCGAGGCTCGATAGGCGTCCATCGCAATGACCAGATCCGCGACGTCCAGGAACGCCCCGGAACCGCCCGTCACGAGCACCGTGGACACGCCCTTGTCCCGATACAGCGACTGCACCCTGTCGACGAACGGCGTGATGGGCTCCCGCTCGCCGGGTACCAAAGCGCGCATGCGCTGATCGCGGACCATGAGGTTGGTGGCGCACGTGTCCTCGTCCATGAGCAACGCCTTTGCGCCGGATTCGACGGCCTCCGTGATCGAAGCGGCCTGGGATGTAGAACCCGACGCATTCGTGGTGCCGAACCGCCGCGTATCCGCGCCGGTGGGGAGATTGTTGATGAACGGGGAAACGTCCGTATCGGTGACCGCGCGCCCGTCCTCCGCACGCACGGCCATTGCGTCCGCCCTGGTGATCACCAGCTCGCGGCCGTCGCCGGGCACGTGGTCGTACACCCCGCGCTCGAGGGCTTGCAGCAGCGTGGACTTGCCGTGATAGCCGCCGCCCACGATCACGGTGACGCCTTCTGGAATGCCCATGCCG
This sequence comes from Kocuria sp. CPCC 205235, assembly GCF_040980905.1. Classification (NCBI taxonomy): domain Bacteria; kingdom Bacillati; phylum Actinomycetota; class Actinomycetes; order Micrococcales; family Micrococcaceae; genus Kocuria; species Kocuria sp. CPCC 205235. The sequence goes on along the minus strand of NZ_JAVKPR010000027.1, from coordinate 34,360 downwards.
GAAACCTCCGTGCCATCACCGAGCGAGAGGGTGACCTGCAAATTCTCAGGTGGCTCGAACGGCACGGCATGAGTGGTGAGCGGCTCGTCACGGTGCCCGGACGCGCGAGGGAGCACGGCGCCGTCGGCGACGAAAGCCACTAGACCGCGCGGGGCGAGCTGCGAGCGCACGTGCTCGGCGTCCACGTAGGTGCGCACATGGAGTTCGATCGCCGCGGCGTCCAGGTTGCGGAAGAGCAGGGAGCGGTCGACGACGCTCGGCAGCACCTCGGTCAGCAACCGTTCCGCGGCGCGCCCCTTGATGCGGCGGCCCGCGGCGGGAAGGGCGATTTCGCAGCGAACCTCGACGGCGTCGTCGTCGATGAGAACCGACGAGCGCTGCAGGGTCTCCTGACCCACACGAACCATGAAAATCCCACCGGAGCCCTTGCCGCCGTCTGGGCTGAGCACGCGGGCGGCTCGGCCGAAAGCGCGCGTGAGGAAGTCACCCGCGGCAATGCGCTTGGCCGCCGAATCAACGAGATGCTCCGGAATGCCCGCGACCTTCCGCGGCACACGAAGCCGAACCATGGACGGCGGCGCGTACGGGTCCGACTGCACGCGATCGATCAGCAGATCGAAATCACCGACGCGCCAGTCGCCCTTGAGCTGTTTGTACGCGCCGTAGCTGTTGCCGTCCAGTCGCTTGAGGACGTGTGCGAGGTCAGTGCGTGGGGTGCCCATGCCTCCATGGGACCACACTCGGCCAAGTCATTCCGAACGCTTTTGCAGCCTGCTCAGGATGATCGCGACCACCACGCTGGCTACGTACGTGACGCCCACAGCGATCCAGCCCGCGGTAAAGCCCCCGGTGAGGTCCACAAGCTGCCCCACGATCAGCGGTCCCGCGCCGAACCCCAGGTACATGCCCGTGGCCACCAGGCCCGACGCCGCTCCCACCTTGGCTGCCGGCGCCGTCGCCACCGTGCCCGAATTGATGATCACGTTGGCGGCCAGTGGGAGGGTCGCGTGGAACGCGATGCCCAACCACATCAACCAGCCCTGCTGAAATGCCTCGGCTGCGATCAAGAACGCCAGTCCGACCACGCCGCCCAGGCTCATGATTTGGATGAGTACGGACGGACGCGCCATGCGGCCGGCCACGCGGCCCCACCCGATGCGGCTCAGGATGCCCAGCACACCGATCACGCCGATGATCATTCCCGCCACCGTCAACGGGAAGTCCAGCGCGCGCACGGCGAACAGCGACGAGTAGACGGTGACACCCTGGGTTCCCACGGCGTTGAGGAAAGCGACGAGGGAGAACAACCAGACCGCCGTCGGCAATTTTTCGCGACCGGGCGCCGCCGGTTTGGCGGGGGCGGGCGGAAGGGGACGGGCGGCGATGTCGCGCTCGACCTTGGTGATGATCAGCCACGCGATCACCAACGCGGGAACGCAGGCCGCCGCCCCGATCAGCGCGGAAGTCTGCCAGCCAAAAGCAGCGCCCAGGAACGGAAACGTGAGCCCCGAAATCAACAGCCCCATCTGCACGCCGGACTGCTTCCAGCCCATCCAGCGGCCGCGTTGAGTGAAGCTCGTGCGCTGGGCGATCAGGCGGTTAGTGGCGGGATTTGAAAAGGACTGCGCAACACCGGCAATCAGCGCGGCCGCCAGCAACACCACAAAGGACTGCCACATCGCGCTCACCAGGAACGCCACCACGATGCCCGAGAAGATCAACGCGATCTGGAAGCGCGGGGTGAGCTTGTCCGCGAGCACCCCGAGGAACGTAGCCGTGACGCCGGCGGAAATGTAGACAGCCGCCAGGATGAACCCGTACTGACCTTCGGTGATGCCGTACTCGTCCACGATCAGCGCGCTCAACGAGCCCAACGCGTAATTGAACACCGGCCCAATGGCCATGGCCCCCATCAACACGACCAGCAGCACTCCCGGCGCGCGGTTCGAGGCATCAGATGTGGGACGTGTCACCCACAGCACATTAGCGGGCCTAACTGATTCACGACAGGGGTGGTCCGGAGTGCGAGACGACGCGGTGGATCGGTGACGGGTTCAGCAGCCCGCAGAGTCACGGTCTGGTCCGCCCGCTACTGCACGGCGCGGGCATCCTCACGTAGGCTCGTAGAACGGACTACGGAGGCGATCAACATGAGTGAAGAGCTTGACCCGGACCTTGCCCGCGCCTTGAGCGAGCCCGCCCGGCTCGTGCGTGCGGACCCAGCATTGCTGGAGGTTGTGCGTGATGCTGGAGCACCGGCTCAACGACAACTGCTCACGCAGAGTTCCGAAGCATCTTCGCCCGAAGACCGCTATGCGTCCGCCGCCATGCTTGCCGCACTGTTCAATGACCGCGGCCCCCTTGATCAGGCCGCCCGCGGGTATGGTTCCACTCCTCCGCGCGAACTCGTGGCACTGTCCGAGGTGGAGGCCCTGCGCCCCGCGCTCAAGAAGTCACTGTCCAGTCCGGTGCTGACCGGCTTGCTGGAGTGGGCTACCAAGCCCGACCCCGCCGATCCCCCGCTCGAACTCGCCATGGCCGCTCGTGACCTGGAACTTCAGGATTCGACTGTGCTCCGTTCCGTGGCCAGCCGCGCGGAGCAGGTCGCGCAGCAGACCACCAAGCGCAATCAGCGCGGCCCGCTCGAACGGGTGACCGAGGTGCTGCGGCAGGCAGCCGACCGTGGCAACGAAACGGGCGGAGCGACGTCGGCGGCGGTGAATGAGCCAGCCTCGAGGCCCTCGCCCCAGGACCCCGTGAACTCGTCGAGTGGCTCGGGACCGGCGGTGACCACGAGCGGCATTCCGGAATCGGAGCTCGTCGACGATAACGAGCCGGATCCGTTCGCCAATGACGCCCCGAACAAGGACCCGCGCAGCACTGAGTACCCCGGCACCGGCGTGCCCGTGCGCGATTCGATCAACGGCCCTCGCCCGGACGCACAGGATCAGCCCAAGCGGGACAAGATTTTCGATGCCGACCGGTTCTGGCCCATGGGCCCTCGCAAGACCGACGACGCCGCCGGCGCACCTCCCACGGATCAGCCGCCTGTGGAACCGGGACCGCCGCGCCAGCCCTCGACCTCAGAGCTGTACTACGGCGTGGGTAGTGACCGCTACGCGGACCGGGACCCCAACAGCCAGGAAACCCGGGACAGCGACAAGCACGTGCTGCGTAACTGGGGCATCGTGTTCCTGGTGATCATCGCGATCATCTTTGTGCTGACGCTGGTGCTGTAAGCGCGTTAGATCCGCGGAAACATTCGAGTCCGTAAAAGTGCCATCCGTTGAGTCGAAACGGCACTTTTACGGACTCAAATGTTTAAGCCAAGAACTGAGACCGCCCCAAGCCACCCGGAACGGGTCAAACTGGCTTGAAACGGTCTCAGATCTAAGTGTGCCTCAAAGAACGGGTTACTTGTTGGCCCGAATCTCCGTCACGACCCGATCCATGGATGGGCTGTGGTTGCCGAAGCGGTGCATGGTGATGGACACGGCCTGCTCGGAGAGCATGTACATCAACTCGATGCGACCGGTGCCCACCACGTCGTCCGTGATCAGTGCGATGTCCGGGTGCTCGGCGCGGACCTCGTAGAGCGGTTTGAGGTCATCGTCGGTGCCGTCCCACGGCTGGATCACGCGGACACGAGCGCCGTGGTCCACGTTGAGTGCGGTGTCGTTGAGGATCTCCCGGTCGGACAACTCCGCGAACGCCCCCAGCGAACCTGCGCCCAACGCGTGCGCAAAGTCCACGTCCGAAGCCGGCGAGAGCACCGTGGTGAACAGTCGGCCCACCTGCTCCGGCAGCTCTTCCGCCGGGCTGAGGATGACCTCGGACCCGGAACGGGAAGCAGCCAGACCCACACGCAGGATGTCGGTCAGGGATGCACCCTCCGCCGCGCGCACGATCACGGTGCGGGGGCGGTAGCGGAACAGGTTGGCCTCGCTGACCAGGGCGGTGGGGTCCTTGACCTGGCCGAACTCGCGCTGCCACTCGGACTGATCGGACATCGCGGCGCGGCGCAGCCACACCTGATCGTCCTCACCCACGAGGGGCAGGACAGCGTCCAGTCCGCGGTGCACGCGCGGTTCCAGAACCCAAGCGCCGGCCGCGCTGCGGTCCGAACCCGAAGACGTGAAGTCTTCGCGGCACCAGCGACCCAGCGACGTCAGGTAGTTGGGGCCGCCGGCCTTGGCACCGAGACCCACGGAGGAACGCTTCCAACCGCCGAAGGGCTGACGCTGCACGATCGCCCCGGTGATACCGCGGTTCACGTACAGGTTGCCCGCCTGAACACGATCCACCCAGTGCAGGATCTCGTCCGCGTCCAGGGAGTGGATGCCGGCGGTCAGGCCGTAATCCGTGGCGTTCTGCAGCTCAATGGCCTCATCCAGGTCGTCCGCGCGCATCAGGCCCAACACCGGGCCGAAGCACTCGGTCAGGTGGAAGAACGAACCGGGCTTCACACCCGTGCGGATACCGGGACGCCACAACTTGCCGGAGTCGTCCAGCTGCTCGGGCTCGATCAGCCATTCCTCACCGGGCTCCAGCTCGGTGAGTGCCTTGAGCAACTTACCCTCGGGCTTCTCCACGGTGGGGCCCACGGACGCCTGCAGGTCATCGGGCCATGCAACCACCATGGAAGACGCGGCGTCGATGAGCTGACGGCGGAAGCGATCCGACGTAGCGACCGAGCCCACCAGGATGCCCAGCGAAGCCGCCGAGCACTTCTGGCCCGCGTGACCGAATGCGCTGGACACCAAGTCCCACACGGCCTGGTCGCGGTCCGAGCTGGGGGTGATCACCAGGGAGTTCTTGCCGGAGGTCTCTGCGGTAAGCGGGCGCTCGGGGAACCACTTGGCGAACAACTGAGCGGTCTCGTACGCGCCGGTCAGCACCACGCGCTGCACGTCCGGGTGGGAGATGAGTGCCTTACCGGCGTCACCTTCCACGGCGTCCACGAGCTGCAGCACGTCGCGGGGCACACCGGCCTCCCACAACGCCTCACAAATGGCGGCCGAGCAGCGGCGGGTCTCCGGGGACGGCTTGTGAATCACGGCCGAACCGGTGGCCAGCGGTGCCACGGTGGTGCCGGTGGGGATCGCAATCGGGAAGTTCCACGGCGGGGTCACCACGGTCACGTGGTGCGGGGTGAACTTACCGCCGTCCACGAATTCCAGCTCCAGGGCGCGGCGTGCATAGTAGCGGCAGAAGTCAACGGCCTCGGAGATTTCGGGGTCGCCCTGTTCGAGCACCTTGCCGGTCTCGGCACCGGCCACGGCCAGGAGGTGCCCACGGCGAGCCGCCAGGATGTCACCGGCGCGGTTGAGGATCTCGGCGCGTTCGCGGGCGGGGGTGGCCGCCCAGGTCTCGCCGGCAGCTTTGGCGCGCGCGACGACGTCGTTCACGGCCTCGACAGCCTCGGTCGAGTCGTCCTCGACGTCCTTGAGCACCTCGGGAACGGCCAGGCTCTCGAACCATTCCTTGTCCGCAATGTGCGCGGCAATCTTCTCGGCCCACTCCTGATTGGCGCGGGTGGAGATATCCGTGTCCGGCTCGTTGCGGAACGGTTCGTCCAGGGGTTGGGTGGGCTCATCGCCCACGGTCTCCTGGGAACGGTCCTGGATACGGCTCGGAGGCAAGATCTCCGGGTCCGAGCCCACGTCCTCAAGGGCGGCGCGGAATCGGTTTTCTTCACGCTTGAAGATGCGGTTGTCCGGAGCGAGATCGAAGATCCCGGACATGAAGTTCTCGCTCGCGGAGTTCTCCTCGAGGCGGCGCACCAGGTAGGACACGGCGACGTCGAACTCGGTGGGGCGCACGGCCGGAACGTAGAGCAACAGCTGACCGACGTCCGTGGATACGGCCTCGCTCTGCTCGGTGGCCATGCCCTGGAGCATTTCGAAGTCGATCCGGTCCGTCACGCCGCGCTTGTCCGCGAGCAGGTGGGCGAACGCGATGTCGAACAAGTTGTGTCCGGCCACGCCCAGCTTGAGGCCGCGCATGCGCTCCGGGGTGAACAGCCAGCTCAGCACGCGCTTGTAATTGGTGTCCGTGGCCTGCTTGGACGGCATGGTGGCGATGGGCCAACCGTGCATCTCCGCGTCCACGCGCTCCAAGGCCAGGTTGGCGCCCTTGACCAGGCGAACCTTGATCTGAGCACCGCCGTCGGCCACGCGCTTAGCTGACCAGTCCGAGAGCCGCTCCACAGCGCCCAGGGCGTCCGGGAGGTAAGCCTGCACCACGATGCCGGCCTCGAGATTTTTGAGCTGCGGCTTGTCGAGCAGACGCTGGAAGACCTCCATGGTCAGTTCCAGGTCCGAGTAGATCTCCATGTCCAGGTTGATGAACATGGTGCCGGTCTCCTTGGAGGCGGCGGCCTCGTACAGCGGCAGCAAACGCTCGACCACGCGGTCAGCTGTGCGATCGAAGCCCCAGTGGGACAACTGCGGCACCACGGAGGAAACCTTGAGGGAAACGTAATCGACGTCCGGGCGGTGCAGCAGATCCTCGGCGTCCTTGAGGTGCTTCTTGGCTTCCTGCTCGCCGAGCACCTCTTCGCCCAAAAGGTTGATGTTGAGGCGGTGGCCCTGTTCCTTCATGGACTTCACGGACTTGCCGAAGGGGCCGGGGCGGGCATCTACCACCATGTGTCCCACCATCTGACGGAGGCGGGTACGCGCGGCCGGAACCACAATGGATGAGAGCTTGTCCGAGAGCGCGGTGCCGGCCTTGATCTGGGCACGGTCCACGGCGGACATGGATTCCGGGGTCAGCTTGGCGATGTCCTGCAGCGCCTTGGCCGCGGCCTTGGTGTCTTCCGTGCGGATCACACGGTCCACGAAGCCCACGGTGAACTCCAGACCGTGCGGATCCTGCAGCACGGTGGCCAGGCGGTCCTCGGCGGGGTTCTTCTGAGAACTACGTTTTTTGTTGTCCTGCGCCCGGTCGAGCCACTGGCGCACCAGGTCTACAGACGCATCCGCCAATTCGCGGGGATTGGTCAAAACGGTGATGTTGCTGGTCATCGCAGCACCTCCAGGATCTTGGCCCGGCTGAGATACCGAGGCATTCCCTCGGCCACCAGCCGAGGTGATCCGGGCCCTGCATGGCTGGTCTCCCAACGCTATCGCGCCTTAGGGGGCAATGAGTAGTCAGGATCACAGAATGACGAAAAGTAACATATTAGTCGCCTTCCGCGGTCAATTTTCAGGTGCCGACGCCGCCGCTTACGCGTACTCGGTCAGCCCCGCCCCGCTCAACCTCACGCCTCGTTCCTTGCAGACCCGATCTGACTGCCTGCGGTCCATCGAAATCCACGAACCGAACCCCATGCAGTCTCAGGGGCGGGAAATGCACCCGCACGGTCTGGCGGGAGGCATTTTCACGCCAGTGCCCAATTCTGAGTCACGCCCAAGCCATAGATCGTCCGCGCCAGTGGCTTAAGAGTGTCTGTGATCTATGTACTGGCCTCAAAGTGGCTCAGATCTCGAGGTGCTCAATTCTCGCCGACGCTCACGCCGCCCAACCTGCCCACCGCAACAGTGCCGCGGTCAGGGCTCCAAGGATCACCACCGCGAGGAACGGGGCGCGCAACCATAGGGCTACCCCGGCCACGATCAACGCCCCCACGCGGGCGTCGAGGACCAGTGCGGTTCCGCTGGCAAAGGTGTTCATCACCACGAGTGACGCGAGCAGACCCGCGGTGACCAGCCCGGCCAGGCGAGGGACGAGCGGGTGGTCCAGAACGGCGTCGGGAACCAAGTACCCCACGAGCTTGGTGACGTACGCGATGGCGGCCGCGGTGAGCACCCAGAACCACATGCTCATGAGCGGGCCTTCTTCCGTGCGGACCGCGCGCCGATCAGACCCCAGGCCAGTGCGACCACCGCGGCGACCAGCACCGGGATGCCCGAGGGGACCAGCGGGATGCAGATGGCGGTGACCACCCCGCACACCACGGCGACGGCCAGCGGTTCGCGTTCACGCAACCGCGGCCAGAGCAGACCCAGGAAGGCGGCCACGGCGGCACCGTCGAGACCCCACTGACCGGGGTCACCCACAGCGTCACCCAGCAGTGCACCGACCGCGGTGAACAGATTCCACAACAGGAAAACACTCACGCCGGCCACCCAGAAGCCGCGCTTGCGCTCCAAGAAGGTGGGCTGCGCGGAGGCCGCGGCATTGGACTCGTCGATGGTGACCTGGGCGGCGATCAGCTTGCGCCAGGCCTGCGGGCGCAGCAGCGCGTTCATGGTCATGCCGTACACGGTGTTGCGCACGCCCAGCAGCGAGGCCGCGCCCAATGCGGCCGCTCCCCCACCGCCGCCGGAGAGCACACCGATGAACGCGAACTGCGACCCACCCGTGAACATCAGCGCGGACAACGCTTGCGTCTGCCAGAACGTCAGCCCCGCCGCGATCGAGAGCGCACCGAAGGAGATGCCGTACAGACCCGTGGCGATGCCCAGGGACAATCCCACGCGCACGGCGGGCGACGATCGCCACGGGATGACCGACTCCGAGTCCGCAGCCATTGCAGAAGATCCACTCACGATTGCGCGGAGCTCCTGCCCTGCATGACTTCCAGGGTGGCGAGCACGCGGATCAGATTCAGGTGCGCCTCGGACTGAGGGAAGTTGCCCGTGGCACGGCGTTCCGAGGTCGAGAACGTGGTGGGTAGCAGTCCCAGTTCGTTGGCGGCTCCGAGCACGGTATCCAAGAGTTTCACGGCCTCCTCCACGCGATCACAGCGGGCCAGCTGGTCCGCGAGCTGCAGCGTTGCCGAGATCGAGGGCGCCGCCTGACCCGCGAAACCGTCCTGACCGATCGAGGACGCGAACGCCTCGACATCGTCCAGGTCCGTGAGCTGCGGCAGGTTGCGGTAGCGGTGCAGCAGGCCGGAACGGTCTGTGAGTTCCTTCTGGATCCGGGCCACGGTGCCCAACATGCGCTCATCGTCATATGCGACGAAACCGACCTTGGGCAGCTGCAGCAGCGAAGCGTCCACCGCGGTGGAACCGTAGTACTGCACGAACGAGCCGACCTCCGGGTCATAGCCGTTGGTCCAGATCTCGTGGGCCAGCTGATCGCGGTGTTCCTCCCAGGTCTCCACATCACCGGGCAGGCCGTGAATCCGCACGGCGTCCACACCGGCCTGCAGCGCGGCCCACATCATCACTCGCGTGTAGGTGTAGTGCTGCGGCTCGCCGCGCATCTCCCACACGCCCTGGTCCTTGTCCTCGTAATTGGCCACCACGGCGCGCAACAGGCCCTGCTGCAACGGCCAGGACAGGTGATCCTCCTGGACCCCGCGGCGTCGGAGGCGTTCGAAGACCACCAGCACGTGACCGGCGACGTCCGCCTGATACTGCGAACCGGCGGTGTTGCCCTCGCGCACCGGCCGAGCGCGCTCGTAACCGGGCAGGTCAACGAGCCGTTCGCGGCCCACCACGGAACCATCGAGTCCATAGACGTTGGAGGGGTGGTCCACGTCCCCGGCGACGGCGCGCAGCAACCAGTTGCGCAGCTGGGCCGCCTCTCGATCGTGGCCGTGGTCAAGCATGATTTCGAGCGCGAGCGCGGCGTCACGGGGCCACGACAAGCGGTGATCCCACGTGCGGTCACCGCCCAGCACCTCGGGCAGCGACGTGGTGTCCGCGGCGATCAGGCCGCCGGTGGCCTGGTGCATCAGGCCGCGCACCACCAACAGGCTGCGGCGGATGATGTCCTCGCGCGCGTCCTGGGTGACGGTCAGTTCCGCGGCGCGTTCTGCGTCCGTGGGGGCGCGCTTGGTCTGTTCCCGTTCGGCGAGCTTGGCCTCGGTGGCCGCGGGGTCGTAGAGCGCGGACCATTCCTGCCACAGGTTCAGGGTGGCGGTGAGGGTTTCGTTGACATCCAGGGCTTCCGGCGGCGTGCTGTGGGACGGGAACCAAGTCAGCGAGAAGTCCTTGGTCTGGCCGGCGGCCACGGTGAACGTACCGGCGTGCCGCCGCTTGGAACGGTCCTCGTCCGCTTCGGGCAGCGGGTCGCCACGGAAGACGACGGCGTCCGGTCCGGCCATGCCCACCAGGACACCTTCCGTGTGCTCACCGGATTCGTCGCTCTCCTCCACGTCGAAACGGCTCAGCCACGGCACCGACGCACCGAAGTTGAAGCGCAGGCGAACGTCCTGGAAGATCTCCACCTCACCGGTCAGGCCTTCGACCCGGCGGATCAGCGCGGTGCGCGAGGAGAGAGGCATGAAGTCCGTGACGCGCACGGTTCCGGTCTCCGTGGTCCACACGGTGTGCAACACAAAGGTGTTCTCCGCATAGAAACGCTCGACGGCCGTGACGCCCGGGCGGTCGAGGTCCACCTCGCCGTCATCGTCCACCGCACACGCCGGGGCCAGCAGCCATCGACCGTTGTCCGGCGTGCCCAATAGGGATGCGAACATCGCCGGGGAATCAAAGCGGGGGGCGCACCACCAGTCGACGGAACCCGTACGGGACACCAACGGGCCGCTGCGCATGTTGGACAGCAGCGCGTAATCCTCGATCCATGAAGCCATGGGTCAAGAATTTCATACTCGCGGGACGGACTCAGCCGCCGGGCGCACAAGGGCAGGTCAGTTCACAAACTACGAGAGTAGATTGACGATGTGTCGACAATGACGAAGTCGCGTCGGCGATGGCTGACTCCGCTGGGTTCCTGGGTGTTGGGTGTGCTCGGACTGTGGAGTGCGCCCCTTCTCATGAATGTCGATCCCGAGGCCGCTTTCGATTCTCCCGGGCCGAATCATCTTGCATGGTGGGCCGGCCTGGCGCTCCTCACGATTCAGGCAATTGCCCTTGCATGGCGCAGCACGCACCCTTCCGCAATACTCGTGGCCACCGCCGCAATGACCCTCGTCGGCGGCGTCGTCGGCCTGGGAGATTCGGTGGGTGTGCTGTCGGTGGCGGTCGTCGTGGCGGCCTTCTCCTGGGGTCTCCGGGCTGAGTATGGGGGCGCGTGGCCGGCCCCGTTGGCCGCTGCCGTACTGGTGGGGGTCGGCACCCTGCTCTCCGGTGAACCCGCCGGAAGCGGGTTGGTCCAGGGCCTGGGTGTGGTGGGCTTACCGCTGGCAATCGGGCTGTGGCTCAGGGGTCGACACGAATTAGTCGCCGCGCAGCAAGAACAACTTCGTGCCCGCGCCGGTGAGCTGGAGGCTCGGATTCAGGCGGCGGTAGCTCACGAGCGCACCGCCATGGCTCGGGAACTGCACGACATCGCAGCGCACCACCTGTCCGGTATAGCGGTGATGACGGCCGCGATCGGCACGCAAATCGACACAGACCCCGCCGCTGCCAAACGCGCGGTTCATCAGGTGCGACAAGAGTGCACCGGGGTTCTCAAAGATCTGCGCTCACTCGTAGGTCTCCTCCGGGACGAGGGGCCAGTGGCGGAACCGTCCGCTGCAAGCATGCGCCCGGAGTCACTGGCAAATATTGGTGAACTGGTCCACGATGTCCGGTCCGCCGGGATCGACGTCTCGACCGACGTGCTCAACAGGGGCGATGAACTCGGTGCAGGAATCGGGCCCCTCGCCCAATTGGCGGCTTACAGGATGGTCCAGGAATCACTTGCCAATGCGGCTCGGCACGCACCGGGTACTCAATGCACCGTGATCATCGACGACACGGACCCCTCGCAACTCACCGTGGAAGTCACCAACAGCCCTGGCGAGCGCGGAACTGAACTGGATAGCGCCGTCGGCTTCGGCCTGGTGGGCATGCGCGAGCGTGCCGACCTGACCAGCTCACGGCTGGACTACGGACCCACAGCCTCCGGTGGGTGGAGCGTCCGCTTACGCGTCCCCCGCCAGGATGCTGCGACGCAGGAGGCAGCATGATCCGGGTGGTGGTCGCCGACGACCAAGCCATGGTGCGCGCCGGATTGGTGACATTGCTGGCGGCCGAACCGGATTTCGACGTGGTCGCGGCGGTCAGTGACGGGTTGGCAGCCGTGACGGTGGCACAGCAACTTCGACCGGACGTGGTCTGCATGGACATCCGGATGCCGGGACTGGACGGTATCGCAGCAACTCTGAGACTGTGCGGGCCAGAGGTCTCCGAACCGATCCCGGTTCTGATACTGACAACCTTCGACGTGGATGAATATCTGTTCGGAGCGTTGGAAGCGGGTGCCTCCGGGTTCATGCTGAAAGACGCAGAACCGGAAGATCTGATGGCCGGTCTGCGGGCGGTCGCCGCGGGCGAGGGAACCATTGACCAGTCGCTGACCAGACGAGTGTTGCGCGAGGTGGTGGTGCGGCGAGGTTCCGGACCCATTGCCTCGGGGCGAGTGCCCGACATTCTCACTCCTCGAGAACTCGACATCCTGCTGCTTCTCGCACAAGGACTCTCCAACGAGGACATTGCCGGGGAGTTATTCCTCGAGGTCTCCACGGTGAAGTCACATCTTGCTCGGATGATGCCCAAATTGGGCGTGCAATCCAGGCTCCAGGCAGCCGTATGGGCCTACCGCAACCGGGTGGTCGAGATCCCCGGCTGACCCGATGCCCCGTGGTCAACAGAACGTTGGGACCGTCGATTGCATCGAACGATGCAAGTTCCACATGGGGTCTCGAGCAGCTAGTCCCGCTGACCGTCCGATCCCTAGCGTTGAGGGCATGAGGACATTCCCAGAAACCCGTGTCGAAACGCGGGCCGCAGTACAAATCACCGACATTCACAAGTTCTACCCCACGGGTCCGGTGAAGGTCTGGGCACTGCGTGGGGTCTCGTTCACTCTGGCCCCCGGATCATTCACCGCGATCATGGGCCCTTCCGGTTCCGGTAAGTCCACGCTGTTGCAGTGCGCAGCCGGCTTGGAATCGCCGAGCCGTGGGCGAATCACCATCGGCCACCATGACATCAGCAACATGTCCGCGGATTCGCTCACCCGTTTCAGGCGCGATCACATCGGTTTCGTTTTTCAGGACTACAACTTGATCGGCCATCTGGACGTCGCCGCGAACATCGCCCTCCCATTGGTTCTTGGTGGACGCACGCTCGATCCCGTTTGGCGGGACGAGTTGATGGATGCCGTGGGCTTGAGTGGGCTCGAATCCCGCCGGCCCGGAGAGTTGTCGGGCGGGCAGGCCCAACGCGTTGCCATTGCCCGCGCGCTGGCCACTCGTCCCACGGTGGTCTACGCCGATGAGCCCACCGGCGCCCTCGACTCACGGACAGCACACGACATCCTGGACACGTTCCGCCGCACGGCCACCCAGCTGCGCCAAACCGTGGTGATCGTGACCCACGATCCACGGGTGGCTGCGGTCACCGACCGCGTGCTCTTCCTGGCCGATGGCCTGGTGGTTGGTGCCTTGGACGCGCCCACCGTCGAAAAAGTCGGCGCACGAGTATTGGCATTGGGGGCGTGAGCATCATGCGACAGCTCATACTGACTGGCGCCTGGGCGCATCGTGGCGCCATGGTTGGCACCACCGTTGCGATTGCCCTGGCGGCGGCCCTGGTCGCTATCTCAGGCGTACTAATTCAAACCGGGCTCACCGGGCAGGATGAGACCGGAATGTTGACGGCCTTGGCCGGTTCCTTCGGTGGCACGGTGTTGCTGGCCGCAATACTCGTGGTGACATCGACGGTAGGGCTTGCCCTTCGCGGACGGCAACGGGATTTCTCGTTACTTCGAGCGGTCGGTGCCACCCGGCGCCAGGTCAGAGAAATCGTGGCCGCGGAGGTCCTGGTGGTGGCATTGATTGCCATTCCGGTGGGGGCCGTTCTCGGCATGACCGGGTCCGTTTTCCTGCAACCACTTCTCACAGCTTCCGGTTTGTTGCCGGCCGGAGGTGGCCTGGCGTTCGGGGTGTTACCCCTGGCAGGGGCTCTGATCACCATGGTTCCCGCGGCGGGACTTGCCGCCGCACTCGCCACCAGGAAGATCCTGGCTTCTCAGCCGTCCCAAGCCGTCAAACAGGGCGGTGCCGAATCCCGCGCGCTCGGCAGATGGCGTGGGATCGCTGCGGTCGTCATGGCCGTGTCGGGTCTCGGATCCGCGCTCAGCCCCTTGTTCGTCTCGGGCACACTCGGTGGGGCCAGCGCGGCAACATCGGCGTTTCTCCTGGTGGGAGCCGCGGCCCTGGCCGGTCCCGCGCTAGTGAGTTGGAGTTTCGGACGATTACCAACCGGAAACACCCCCGCCACGCAACTTGCCGTGGCCAACACCAAAGGATTCTCCCGGCGGTTGACCAGCGCCATGCTGCCTTTGGCCTTGGTATTAGCCGCGGGAACGGTCCAGACGTCGTTGAATCTCACCATCGAGCGCGCGGCGGAAAGACAGCTGGTGGAAGGACTTGAAGGGACCCTGATCCTTCCCGGTGAAGCGGATCCGACTGCATTCAGCCGAACCCCGGGCGTAACGGCGGTGTCGTCCATCAGGTCCGTACCCGCTCACGTCAAGGTTGACCAGGACGAACCACCCATCCTGGAGTCCTTGACATGGGAGCCAACAACGGTGCACCTGACCAGTGAACTCAGTGACCCGGGGGTTACATCCGGGACCCTGGCCGATCTCGATCAGCCGGACACCGTGGCCATCAGCCAGGACGCAACCTTGGAGACCGGTGGCATCGGATCCGAGGTGGAGATCCGGTACGGAGAAGTAGACACCACGGCGACAGTCGTGGCGGTATTCGATCGCGGTCTCGGTTTCGGTGACTACATTATTGGGCCAGCGACGGTTGACTCTCAGAACCTCGCACCAGACCGCGATGCGGTTTTGTTGCGCGCAAGTCAGGGTGATGAGACGGCGGTCGCCGCGGACACCGGCGCGCTCACACCCGCCGAGTATGCAGCACATGCGCCTGACGAGAACGGCGCACAACGCCTGTCACAAGTTCTTCTTCTCACGCTGCTGAGCTTTTTCGTCATCGCCGCAGCCAACACTCTCCTCATGATTACGTCTCGGCGCCGCGGAGAGTTCGCCATGCTGCACCGGGTGGGTGCCACCCGTCGGCTGTTGCTCCGAATGGGCTTGGTCGAAGCCGCGATCACGGGGGTGGTGGCGTGGCTGATCGGGACCGTGGCGAGCATTCCGGCCATCCTCGGTTCGAATCTGGGCCTGTTGGGATGGGCGATCCCCGCCCTTGACGTGTCGACCTTCGGTCTCCTGAGCGTCGTGGTTCTAATTCTGCCCCTGCTGATCATGGCCCCCATCACCTTTGTCATTGCCAGAACTCGCAGCACTACGCCTCGGTCGGAGTGAGGCCCCGAGACACACTTTCTTGGCTCATCCGCAGCAGTAAAGCGTGGATCATCCGGAGCCCGTCCCGCGCACTGCGGGGCGGGCTCTTTCAGATGTTGATTTATACCCCCATGGGGTATATGTTGAAGCCATGAGCACCGAACAATCAGCCACTCACGGTTACACCCAGGACAAGGCCGCGTACAGCCGGCGCCTCAAGCGTATCGAGGGTCAGGTGCGCGGTATCCAGCGCATGATCGATGAGGATACCTACTGCATTGACGTGCTCACCCAAATATCTGCCATCCAGTCCGCCCTCAAGTCAGTGAGCCTGGGGCTCATGGAGGAACACCTGGGTCACTGTGTGCGCCACGCGGTGGAGCACGCCCATGACACCGGTGATACGACCGAGATGGACACCAAGCTCGCGGAGGCCAACGCCGCCATCGCCCGCCTGGTCAAGAGCTAACCCAACCCCCTAGGACTAAGGAGTCTCCCCATGAACACCACCGTCACCGTCTCCGGCATGACCTGCGGCCACTGCGTTTCCTCCGTCAAGGAAGAGCTCGCCGAGGTCGACGGCGTGCAGTCCGTCTCGGTGGACCTCAACGCCGGCGGCGAATCGCCCGTGACCATTGAAAGCACCCGCGAGCTGAGCTCCGAGGAGATCGCCGCGGCCGTCGAAGAAGCCGGTTACACAGTTGTCTAATCAATCCACTCAATCCCCCGTCACGGACACCCAGGTCCACGGACCGCTGCGTGATCTGGACCTCCAGATCAGCGGGATGACCTGCGCCTCGTGCGTGGGCCGCATCGAGCGCAAGCTGCGCAAGATCGACGGCGTGGATCCCGCGGTCAACCTGGCCCTCGAGTCCGCGTCCGTCAAGGTTCCGGAGAGCGTTTCGGACGACCAAATTGTAGAGACGATCAAGAAGGCCGGTTACGGCGCGGAAATCACGGGCGGGGCCGCCGCACCCGCATCGAGTCGCGACGAGTCTCGTCATGCGGACCATGCGGACGACGACGCCGCTGCCTCCAGTTCCAGCCGCGGCGAGCGAACTGCACAGGCGGGTTCAACGACCGCCACGCACTCCGGAACATCCGGTGCCTCCGAGGCTTCCGGGACGCCCGCCGCGGAAGGTGAGCGAGCGGCGTCGTCGGCCCCCGTAGAACGGGAGCTGGAACGCAGCACCGATTCCACAGACCCGGCCGCCGATATGTCCCCCGCGGACAAGCGCCGCCGGGACCTGGGCACCCGGCTGCTCGTGGCCGCGATCTTCTCCGTTCCAGTGTTCATCATTTCGATGATTCCGGGTGCGCAGTTCCCGCACTGGGGCTGGGTGGCCGCCGCGTTGACGCTGCCGGTCGTGACGTGGAGTGCGTGGCCGTTCCACAAGGCCACTGCCATCAACGCACGGCATTTCTCCTCCACCATGGACACCCTGGTGTCGATGGGTGTGGCCGCCGCCTATCTGTTCTCGCTGTGGCACTTGCTCGTGGACCCGGGGATGACCGCGCACGCGCACCCCGGTCAGGCCATGGACATGTCCAGCCACCAGCTGTACTTCGAATCCGCGGCCATCATCACCACGTTCCTGTTGCTTGGCCGCTGGCTCGAGGCCCGCGCGAAGGCTCGCTCCGGTGAGGCGCTCAAGGCGCTACTGAACCTGGGCGCCCAACAGGCGACCGTGCTCAACGAGGACGGAACCGAACGCTCCGTCCCCGTGGACCAGCTGAAGGTGGGCGACCGCTTCGTGGTGCGACCGGGTGAGAAGATCGCCACGGATTCCGTGGTTGTGACCGGCGAATCCGCCGTGGACGCGTCCATGCTGACCGGGGAATCTATCCCCGTGGAGGTCGGCCCGGCTGACGAGTTGACCGGCGCCACCGTGAACACCACGGGACGTCTGGTCGCGGAAGCCACTCGCGTGGGATCCGATACCGTGCTCGCATCCATGGGTCGTACCGTCGCTCGCGCGCAGGCGACCAAGGCCCCCGTGGCGCGCCTGGCAGACAAGATCTCGTCCGTGTTCGTCCCCGTGGTCATCGGCATTGCCCTGCTGACCCTGGTGTTCTGGCTGCTCGTGACCGGCAACGTGGATCAGGCCTTCGTGGCTGCGGTCTCCGTGTTGGTGATCGCGTGCCCGTGTGCGCTTGGTCTGGCAACTCCCACCGCCCTGCTGACCGGTACGGGTCGTGGCGCTCAGATGGGCATCCTCATCACGTCTGCCGAGGTACTCGAGGACTCCCGCAACGTGGACACCATCCTGCTGGACAAGACCGGCACCGTGACCCGCGGTGAGCTGGCCGTGACGGCCGTGAACTCGGTGTCCCAGTGGTCCAAGGACCAGGTTCTGGACTTCGCCGCGGCGGTGGAGGACTACTCGGAGCACCTGATCGCTCGGGCCATTGCGGATGCCTCGTCGCAGCGCTTCCAGGTGGCTCGTTTCGAGTCCGCGCCCGGGGGTGGCGTGAAGGCGTATGTCGCTGACGGCATGCAATCTCGCTCCGTGGTGGTGGGGCGCGAACAGTGGCTGGCCAAGAACGGTGTGCGCCTGTCGGAGACCGATCGTGAGGCCCTCGAGCACGCACGCGCGGACGGTTTCACCACCATCCTGGTGGCCGTGGACGGCAACCTGGCCGGCCTGATCGACCTGCAGGACACCATCAAAGAAGAGTCCGCTCAGGCAATTGCACAGCTCAAGGAACTGGGTCTGCGCCCGGTCTTGCTGACCGGTGACCACTCCGCCGTGGCACGTTCCGTGGCGGAACAGGTGGGCATCGCCCCGGAGGATGTCATCGCGGATGTCACCCCGGACGGCAAGGTTCAGGCCGTGACCGACCTGCAAAAGCAGGGTCGCGTGGTGGCCATGGTGGGCGACGGCGTCAATGACGCTCCGGCCCTCACCCAGGCGGACCTGGGCATCGCCATGGGTTCCGGTACGGATGCCGCCATGCAGGCCGCGGACATCACCGTGGTCCGCAGCGAACTGACCGCTATCCCCACCGCGATCAAGCTGTCCCGGAAGACCCTGGGGATCATCAAGTCCAACCTGTTCTGGGCCTTCGCCTACAACGTGGTGGCCATCCCGGTGGCTGCGCTGGGCTTCCTGAACCCCATGATCGCCGGTGCCGCCATGGCCTTCAGCTCCGTGTTCGTGGTGCTGAACTCCCTGCGGTTGAAGCGGTTCGGGCGTTAGCTCATACTGATCGATAGCGCAGAAGAACGCCCTGGACTGTGATTCACAGTCCGGGGCGTTCGTCTGTATTCAGGTGTGGATCAGCGAGCGCTCGACCCCGGTTCCTCACCCTTGGTATCGGGGCGCACGCGCTGGCCGTACTGGGGTTCACCGTTGGTCTTGGAGTCGGCAGCACCGGAAGTCTTGCGGGGTGACGCGGTCCCCGAACCCTCGCCACGTGCCTGCTCGGCCTGACGGCGGGCCTTGTTCTCCGCGAACAATTTGGCCGAGGAACGGTTCACGCCGGTGCCCTGACCGAGTTCGGGGTCGTTGGGCTTCTCCAGGAGCATGAGCGTGGAGCACACGACCACGGACGCGATGAATGCGATACCCGCGGCGATCAGGCCCAGCCCCACACGTGCGGCGTTGTCGGTACCGCCCGCGGCCGCTACCGAGACCACCACGAAGGCGACGACTGCCAGCACGGCTGAGATGACAAGGGGACCCTTGATATCAGTCTTGCGACGGCCGTTGTGCTCGGTGCGCTGGGCCACGTGAATCCTCCTGCGAAAACTTGCGAGAAATTGTTCAGATCGACTGATCAGTCTACGCGCTTCGGCTGGCCGTTCTCCGGAGAGCCCGCGCGGTCCGCTGCAAGCGCATCGTGCCGCAAACTCAGGGCCGCAATGAACTGGGTAACGCCGATGATGATGGCCGCGCCACCCACAACGCCCAGCTCCGCTTTGGTCCCCAGGGTCTCCATGAGCATCATGCCCATACCTGCGCCCACGGTCACCAGACCGCTGAGGGTCCAGTCCCTGCCGAGCGGGAAGCTCTGGCGGAGCCGCAGGCCCAGGGCGAGTTCGAGAATGCCGCAGAGGCCGAGCACCATGGTGGCCAGCAGCACGAACAGCCAGTTCTGCGGTGCCATGATCGCGACGAGCGCGCCGCCCAGAATGTACAGGATTCCCGCGAGCTGGGGGATATTGGCCAAGGAGCCGAGGTCGACGTCCTCACGGCCCTTCATGCGGAAGTGCAGGAACAGCCACGCGCCACCCGTGCCGGCCAGGAACAGGCCCAGGGCCCACGGTGCGGCGTTCTCGGTGGGTTCCTGCCAGAAGATCGTGACCGCACCGAACACCAGCGCGACCAGGGCCCGAACCAGCGTGGGCACCCACAGAGCGTGCCGCACATCCGTTCCGTTGCGATGGCCGCCGGATGCTCCGCCGCGGGGGGACGGGATCTGCTGAGACACGCGAAATACTCCTCATTGGCGGGGTGGGACCGGGCCAGTCTAGTGGAGACAACTACGGGCCGTCCGGGAACAGAACTTGGTGTTCACCGGCGCCCGTGCTGGGCCCGATGTTTCCTCGGGTGCGGCTTGAGTACGTCCCGCAGTACTCGCATTCCTTTTTCCAGATCCGCGTCCGCCGCCGTCAGCCCCAGCACCAGCCCCTCGCGCGGGTCTGCGCGCGGTTCGGCCGGTGCCACTTCTGCCGCATCCCTGGCGTGCGTCATTGCGCGCGCTCCTGATCTGGACGCCGACGCCGCCCAGTACTCTCCCAGCCCACTGACCAGAACTCCACGTTGGGCCGCCCCCGTGACCGCCGCAGCTTCGTCCGGCACCTCGATCACGGCGTGCGAACCACCGGCCATGGGCACCACGGCCACGTCGGGAAGGTCCGCGAGCGCGTGGGCGATGAGCGAGCGGCGTCGGCGATAGGCGCGGCGCATCCGAGCGGTGTGGCGCTGCAAGTGACCCGAGTCCATGAACCGAGCGATCGCTCGCTGAGCCACGGCCGAGACCGGGGATCCCAGCTCCGCGCGCAAGGTGTGCAGCCTCGGAAGCAGGTCATCGGGTGCCACCAGGTGTCCCACGCCCACCCCGTTGCCCAGCACCTTGGTAAAGCTGCCGAGGGTGACCACGGTGTCCCGATCGGCATCCAGGGCGGCGAGCGCGGGCAAGGGTTGGCCGGTGTAGCGCAGCTCGGAGTCGTAGTCGTCCTCGATGACCACGGCCCTGTGCCCCCGAGCCCATCGCAACAGTTCCAACCTCCGGCTCACGGGCATAGTGCCGCCCAGCGGGTACTGATGGCCCGGCGTCACGACCACTGCGTCCGGAGTTTCGACCACATCCCACGTACCTGTTCCCGCCCACTCGCCGGTGGGGAGACTGCCCGGGTTCAGGCCGAACTCGTCCACGGGAATCGGTATCGCAATGTGCCCGGTGGCTTCCACGACCCGGCGCAGTGCGGAGTAGCCGGGGTCTTCCACGGCCACGCGTAGGCGGCGTCCGCGCAGTGCGCCCAGGACTCGCAGCACCAGCTGCAGACCGTCACGGGCGCCCGCAGTGATGACAATGTCGTCCGGTTCTCTCACCACCCCTCGGTTCAATCGCAAGTAGTCGGCCAGGTGCTGCCGCAACGGCACGGCTCCCGCATCGGCACTTGCGGCATCTCGCCACGCACCCCGCCAGGCCGGGGTGTCCAGTTCGGCGATGACCGCTTTGCCGGGCCGCAGGTCGATCTGACCCGTATCTGGAACGCTACGTCGCGTGCGGGTGGAGCGGGGCGGCGTCGTCGAAATGGGGAGTTCGCTCGCCGCGGGGACCACGCGAACGTCCGGGGCAATGCGCGTGGCTCCGCGGTCGGCGGTGAGGTACCCCTCCCCCGCGAGAACGTCCCACGCCGTGACCACCGTGCCGCGCGAGATCCCCAGCCGCTCCGCCAACACCCGCGAGGACGGCAACGGATCACCCGCGCACAGGACTCCACGCGCTACCAGGTCACGGACTTGACCGACGAGTTGCTCGCCGAGCGAGACGCCCGAAGACCGGTCGACCGACAGCGGCACATCCACCGCGCGCGCATGCCGCATGTGTTCCTCCAAAGTGGACTACTGGAATTACTCAATTATGGATCTGTTACCGGGCCACTTTCACGAGCAGCATGGTCAGCATGACTCACACCGTGCACTCTCCCGCTGACAACAAGACCCCCGTGACCGGATCCAAGCTCGTCAAGAGCGGGCTGGCCGACATGCTCAAGGGCGGTGTGATCATGGACGTGGTCACCGCCGAGCAGGCCAAAATCGCCGAAGATTCCGGCGCCGTTGCCGTGATGGCGCTCGAACGCGTGCCCGCGGATATCCGCGCCCAGGGTGGCGTGGCCCGCATGAGCGACCCGGATCTGATCGAGCAAATCATCGATACCGTATCCATTCCGGTGATGGCCAAGGCGCGCATCGGCCACTTCGTGGAGGCGCAGGTTCTGGAGCATCTGAAGGTGGACTACATCGACGAGTCCGAGGTGCTATCCCCCGCTGACTTCGTCAATCACATCGACAAGCACCGCTTCACCGTGCCGTTCGTGTGTGGTGCGACCAACCTGGGCGAGGCGCTGCGCCGCATCACCGAGGGCGCGGCGATGATCCGTTCCAAGGGTGAGGCCGGCACCGGCGACGTTTCCGAGGCGACCCGCCACATCCGCACCATCCGCTCGCAAATCGCCGAACTGCAGGGCCTCTACAACGTCTCCCCGGACGCCCTCTACGTCAAGGCCAAGGAACTGTCCGCCCCGTATGAACTGGTCGTCGAGGTGGCTCGCACCGGCAAGCTCCCCGTGGTGCTGTTCACCGCCGGCGGCATCGCCACTCCCGCGGACGCCGCAATGATGATGCAGCTGGGCGCAGACGGCGTGTTCGTGGGCTCGGGCATCTTCAAGTCCGGCAACCCGGCCGAACGCGCCCGCGCCATCGTGGCCGCGACCGCCTACTACGACGACCCCGCCCGCATCGCCGAAGCCTCCCGCGGCCTGGGCGAAGCCATGGTAGGCATCAACGTGGCTGACCTGGCCGCACCGCACCGCCTCGCGGAGCGCGGCTGGTGACCCAACCGGTCGTCGGTGTTCTCGCCCTCCAGGGCGGGGTGGCCGAGCACCTGGCGATGCTCGAGTCGCTGGGTGCCCGGGCGATTCGCGTCCGGTCCGCTTCGGATCTCGTGGGCGACGACGGCGCTCCGGTCGTCGACGCGCTCGTCCTCCCTGGGGGCGAGTCCTCCGCCATGGATCGGCTGTGCAGGGCGTTCGGACTGTTCGGTCCGCTGCGGGAAGTGATCGCAGCGGGGCTGCCGGTCCTGGGCACGTGTGCGGGGCTCATCATGCTCGCCTCCCAGATCGAAGATCCGGCGCCGGGACAACAGTCGCTGGGAGTGCTGGATGTGACAGTGGCTCGGAACGCGTTCGGTTCGCAGGTGGACTCGGCGGAGGTGCTGTTGGAGTGGATGGGTCCTTCAACGACTCCCGACCACCTCGACTCCCACCCCGGCGACTCAGCTAGTCACGCGGATACGGGCGATACCGCAGAAGGTCACGTCGATGTGACTGATGCCGTTACTGGCCACCTTGGACGGGCGTTCGACCTTGTTTCCGGCCGCGCCGCTTCGGATGCCGACGTCGCGTTGGCCCCGAGCGGCGTCGTCCGTGCGGCATTCATTCGCGCGCCCGCAGTGACTCGAGTCGGTGACGGTGTAGAGGTGCTGGCTCGCTATCAGGAGTCCGTGGTCGCGGTGCGGCAGAGCAATATCCTGGCCATCAGCTTCCACCCCGAACTCACCGGGGATGTCACGGTGCACGAGGAATTGTTGGGTCTGGTTCGCTTGGAAGCCGCCGTATAGGCGTTCCGGTTTTGTGCAATAATTTGAGGCACTTCATCGAGCAATCCCGAAGGGCCGACGACCATGAGCCAGCTTGCACCGCTTCCTCAGCCGCTTGTTATTTATCCCGATAATGCCGCCGAGTACCTAGAGCGTATGGGTCTCCGCGTCGCACAAATTGATGAAGCGATCGCAACTGGTGAGAACGCCTCGGGCAATACAAGTAAATATGCCCCTATCATCGCTGCGGGCATCAACCGCTGGACCAATACCGTGGCAATGCTTCGCCAACGTCTGACTGAAGATGGGGACTGGACTTATACGGATCCTCAGAATCGACCAATTGCCGTTGACCCGACCGGGAAGTACCAGATCTCTGTGGCTGGCGGCAATAATGCGACCGGAGACCCTGACCCACTTGTAGTCCCCCAGGCCGCTCGCAGAAAGGGTCGAGCCACAGCCGACTCGGTAGACCGAAATCAACAAGTGCTTTTCGCACTAGGCGACCTATCCATGATCGACCAGCCCCTCAGCTCAAGCGAACAGCCGCCGTCGGGAGCATGGGTCTTGCTTTATCACCGGGCCGAGGGAGAAATCCGTCGTGAACTTTCGCGCCCTTCGGGGTTCGACAAGCAACTCGGCCAATTCACGGGCTGGGACGTCCGAGTAATCCTCGCGCCGCTGCAAGATGACACGGTGCTGGAACCGAACATCACAGACATTGGCGGGGGTGACGTTGACTTCAACATCGCCTGACGGGCTACTGAGTCCTGACCGCATCACGCTCGCTCGAATGCGAAGAGGGTTGACCAAGGTCGAGTTGGCTAACATCTTGGACGTCACCGAGCGCACGATCCACAAGTACGAAACTCGGGGAGCCCCGCGCGCCACAACGGAACCGCTAGCCTCCGCTCTCGAATTCCCAAGTGACTACTTCTCACGCTCCCGTGCACCCAGCGTTGAATCCCACGGCGTGAATTTTCGAGCTGGCCGATCCACGACCCGGAGTGAGCGAGACGCCGCGATCGCTGCGGGCGCCTCCGGCATGGAGGTCAATGACTGGATCTCAGGTCATTTCGTGCTGCCCAAAATCGATGTGCCTCAGCTCGGTGAGGAGACACCTCAATTGGCCGCCATCATGCTCCGTGAGGCATGGGGGTTAGGAACTAAACCTCTACCCAATTCGATTCAGCTCTGCGAATCCCATGGCATCCGCGTATTCGGTTTGCCACCCCTTGCCGAATCCGTCGATGCCTACTCCCTGTGGCACGGGGATGTTCCCTATATGTTCCTGGCTCGGCGAAAGACTCCTGAGCGCACTCGATTCGACGTTGCCCACGAGCTCGGACACCTAGTCCTTCACAAGCATCGTGAGGTGGAAACCACATCCCAGCAAGAAGACGAGGCCAACAGGTTTGCGTCAGAGTTCTTGATCCCCCGGGACAGTATCGCTGAGTACCTCCCGAGGAACCCCACGATCGACGACATTTTCAAGATCAAGAACGCGTTCAAGGTATCGGCCATGGCGTTGACCTACGCGGTCCATAAAGCTGGTCGGATGACGGATTGGATCTACCGCACAACGTGCAACAAGCTGGGTCAACTAGGTTATCGAACCGGAGAGCCCAACGGCATGGACCACTTCGAGCAATCCAAGGTCTTTCCGCAGGTTTTCGCGTCCGAGAAGCACGGCCAGGTTGACGTGGATCGAATCGCTTCAGAACTCTCGCTGCCCGCGGATGATGTTCACGCGTTAACACTGGGGTCCCAGCTGCGAGTGGTCGGGGCGACGGCACCGAAGGAGGGCCCTCAAGTCAATCCGCAGCCCGATCCATCGCCACGAAGACACCTACACCTAGTGCGCTGACAAATTTGGCAGAGGTACGCATTGATTCGACCGGAAACGCTGCGTACCTCTGCCAATAATGTCGGCCATGCGGAATGGTGCCCCAGATGTCACCAAGGCACGCCCTCGACGCGAAGCTCTGCCCTAGATGTCTGGGGGATCCTCCTACCATGCGAAACGCTGCCCCAGATGTCACGGGAGTCCGGCTTAGGTGCGAAGCTCTGCCCGAGATGTCCCAGGTGTCCGCGTTAGAACTGGCGTTCCCGGTCAGAAGCTTCCGGACGCGCCTCCGCCACTGAATCCTCCGCCGCCTCCGAACGATGTGCCAGCCGAGCCGGACGAGCCGCTCGACGAAATGGAGTGGTTGGTGCCGCTGTAAATGGCCGGGTACATCACGTAGAGCGGCAGCCAGCTCTGGAACGTGGATGCGTACTGCACATCCCGCTCCACGCCATCTTGATCCTTGGCCTTGGGCGGTTTCTTGCTGTCCTTGGGCGGTTTGCGGTGGTTCGAGCGGTACTTGTAGTACCGCTTGCGCACCTCGTCCGAGATCTCCTCGTCCGGGTGTTCACACTGATACCGCTCGATCTCCCGGTCGGCCTGCTCACGAACCTTCTTCTGGTCCTTGCTCCACCACACGATGGATCCAGCCACCACGGCCACGACCAGGCCCGCGATCCCGAGGAGCACCCACATGACGATGTTGCCCGTCCGCTCGCGGTCCGCGGCAGCCTGCGCCGCCGCCTCCGGGTTGGATTGGTCGTACACCGAATCCAAGGTCGCCGTGAAGGCCTGGGCGTACTCCTCGTCCCGGAAACCGGGCTCCAGCTGGTCTTCCATGATGTCTTCCGCCGTGGCGTCCGAAAGTACCTCGCGGGCACCGTCGGCCACCTCGATCCGCAGTTCACGCTCATCCATGTCCGCGACGATCAGCACGCCGTTGTTCCGACCGGCCTCCCCCACGCCCCATTCGCGAGCGGTTTGCCGGGTGAAGTCTTCGAAATCGCCGTCAACGCCGTTCACCGTCAGCACCGCCGCGCGGATGAACTCGTTCTGTTCGTTTCCGCGGCCGATCCTCTCGTTGATCCGCTGCTCATCGGTATCGGAGAGGATGTCGGCCTGGTCCAGTACCGCTCCGGAGTCCGGGCGCGGTGGCACCTGGGCGGCGCGAGCGGCGTCGGCGGACCAGGCCACCAGCGATACCGCCGCGAGGAGCGCGAAGATGGAGAGCACGAACCAGCGAAAGACGCTGCTGGAACGCGAGCTCGTCAGGGTCAGCATGATGCCTCCTTGGGTACGACTGCTCCCAGCGTAGGCACCGCGCAACCCGCAAAGGATCAGCCCGGGGCATGAAATCGGCGCCCCGCCTCACGGTGGAGCCGGAACGCCGACGTCGCACGGAGACTACCCCGCGCCAGGTTGCCTAGCTTTCGCGGTTCGGCACGATCATCAGTGGTGACTCGGTATCTGCCAGCACGGATTGGGAGACCGAGCCCATGAGCAGGCCGCGGAATCCGCCGTAACCGCGCGAACCCATGACCAGCAGGTCAGCGGTGCGGGAAGCATCCACCAGAGCATCGGCCGGACGGCCCTGCAGCACGCGAGTCACGATGTTCAGATCCGAGTACTTGTCACCGAGTTCCGCCGCTACCTGGTCCGTGAGCTCTTTGGCCGGAGCCAACAGCTGTTCCTGAACCGCGCGCTCCAACTCGGAGGAGTTCATGGGCAGGTAGCTGGTGGTCGGAACCACGCTGACCACGGCGAGGGTGAGACCGTGGGCCCGAGCGTAATCGGCGGCCACGTGCACGGCCTTGTTCTTGGCACCGAGCTTGTCCACGCCAACCACCACGGCGCCCTCGAAGGATTCGTCCTCCGAGCGGGATTCACGCTGAGCCGGGTTCCAACTCTCCGGCAGGATCACCACGGGAACCGGTGAGTGCGAGGCGGTCGCGGCCGAAACCGAACCGACGCGGCCGCGCACGCCATGTCGGCCACGCTTGCCCATGACCACCAGGGAGGAATCCTTGGCCTCGTACACGATCACACCCGCGGCGTCACCGCGCTCGATGATGCCCTGCACCTGCACACCGGCATCCTTGGCCTTGGCCACGGCCGCACGAGCGAGCTTCTCGGATTCTTCCTGCACTGCATCCAGGAAGGGGCCGTACAGGGACTGATCCACACCCACGGGGCGACCGGTGGAGACCACGATCTTCAGCGGGATCTCCTGAGCTGCTGCTTCCTGGATGGCCCAGTCCAATGCGCGTTCGCTGTAGTCGGAGCCGTCGTATGCCGCCACGATTCGTTGTGACATCTGTTTCGCACCTGTTTCTGTGTGTAGTGAATGGATGCTGTTGGGGCTCACTTGCCGCTGGGAACCACCATGACGGGTCCGGCAGCCGCACCGAGCACGGACTGGGACACGGAACCGAGCAGCAGACCGGTGAAGCCACCGATGCCGCGCGAGCCAACCACCACCAGATCCGCGGTACGGGTGGCCTGCACCAGCACGCGACCGGGACGACCCAGGAACCCGTGACGAGTGACCTTCAGATCCGGGTTCTGCTCCGCGATATCCTTGGCGATCTGGTTGAGCTTCCGCACGGACTCGTCGAAGTAGTAGGTCTGGTTGTACTGATCCTGGAACCAGTCCGGGGTGCCGGACAGGGCGCCGTTCACGGAGACCAGGCTCAAGGTGGAGCCGTGGGCCTTGGCGTACTCGATGGCCTGCGCGACGGCCGGGTTCTTCTCACCGGCAGCGTCCACGCCGACCACCACCGATCCGGTGAAGTCCATCTCGGAAGCCGGGGTCCGGGTACCGCCCTGGGACTCCTCTTCAGAAACGTGGACGTCCTTGTGGTGGGCGGACTCACGAGCCGACTCCACATCGGAGCTGTCATCCTCTTCGCGCGGCGGAACAACGATCACGGGCACGGGGCTGTGAGCCGCTACAGCTGCGGACACCGAACCCAGGCGGCCACGCAATGCGCCACCTTTACCGCGCTTACCCATGACCACCAGGCTGCAATCCTTGGCGGCCTCGATGATGGCCTTGGCGGCATCGCCCTCGCCGCTGGCAGTATCGACTTTCACGTCGGCCTGCGCCACGCGGTCCTGAGCCGCTTTGAGGTTCTGGTCGTTTTCGGCAGTCACTGCCTCGCGGAAGCGGCGCTCCAGGCCGGGATCTCCCACACCGACCACCGGGAAGGCTCCAATGAGGCGCACGCCCACGTTACGAACACGCGCTTCTTCAATGGCGCGGTCCAGGGCGCGGAGTGCGATTTCGGAACCGTCAATACCCACCAAGACGGGGCCGTTGACGGATGCGGACTTGGTGTTGGGAACGTCTTTGTTCATGCCTTAAGGATAGTCGATTCACCCTCATAAATAGAGACGCACACCACTCGTTTTGCCCGCCGAATCGCCCGGTTGGCGCCCCGGGAAGGGGGCGAGCGGCGTCGTCGTCGATCGAAACCGGAATGTGGTCAGGCCATGGCGTACATCCACCGGTCGCTGCGAATCCGCCAACCCAGCGTGAGCGCCCGCGCGCCGATGTACCCGCCCGCGTACGCGATCCACAGCCAGGCCATGCCCGCGGTGCCGCCACCGGCGAAGTGCGTGACCGCCCACAGCAGCGGCGCATAGACCACGATGTTGATCAGGCCGGCGAGCGCCAAGTAGCGGGCGTCGCCGGCGCCGATCAGCACGCCGTCGAGCACGAACACGTACGCCGCGAGCGGCTGCCCCACCGCGACCACAATCAACGCGATCCCGAACAAGTACTGCACGCTCTCCGACTGCGTGAACAGGAACCCCAGATGCGGACCCACAAAGCCCACGATCAAGCCCGTGACCACGCCGAATCCCAGCCCCCAGCGGATGAGGCGGTGCATGAGGTGGCGTACGCCTTCCCGCTCGCCCTGTTGGCCTAGGTCGCGGGCGCCCAGCTCCTTACCCAGCAGGGCTTGGGCGGCGATCGCGAGCGCGTCGAGAGCGAAGGCTAGAAAGTTGAAGACCGTCATGGTCAGTTGGTACGCCGCCAGATTCTCCGCGCCCTGGGCGGTGGCGACCACGACGGTCGCGAGGATTGCCGCGCGCAGTGAGAGGGTGCGGAGCATGAGCCAAGAGCCGACCGTGAGATGGCCACGCACGCCGCGCCAGCCGGTGGTCAGCCGCACGTTCTCCCTGCGGAACTGTTTGCCCAGGAGCACTAGATAGGCAATCGCCATGCCCCACTGGGTCATGCTCGTGCCCATCGCCGCGCCGGCCACGCCCAGATCCGCGCCGTAGACGAGCACGACGTTCAGCCCGGCGTTCACCGCCGCGCCGATTCCCGCGATGATCAGCGGAGTTTTCGTGTCCTGCAGTCCGCGCAGCACGCCCATCGCGGCCAGCACCACGAGCATGGCCAGCAGCCCGGGCATGGACCACACGAAGTACGACGTCGCGTGCTCCAGCACCTCGCCCCGCGCACCCAGCGCTTGCAGCAGGGGCCTGCCAGCGAGGATGCCTGCGGTGGCGAGAACTACGCCAAGACCAGCGGCGGTCCACAGGCCGTCACGGCCGACTTCGAGGGCCTGCTTGAGCCGACCGCCGCCGAGGTGGCGTGCCACGGCGGGAGTTGTCGAGTAAGCGAGAAAGACCATCAGCCCGACCACCGTCTGCACTACGGTCGCAGAGATCCCCACGCCCGCGAGCTGCGCGGTGCCCAGATGACCGATAATTGCCGAATCCGCCAGCAGGAACAGCGGCTCCGCAATCAACGCACCGAACGCAGGAACCGTGAGCGCCAGGATCTGACGGTTGAGGGAGCGGGTGTCGCGGGGCGCTGTCGCTTCTTTGGCTTTTGCGGGTTCTGTGGCTGGGGATTCGGGTTCGGACTGCACCAGTCCAGGGTAGCCAGGGTAGGGAGCCCGGGGGTTGCCTACGGGGTGTAGATGGTCAGCTCATGATCGTAGGGGGTCCTCGTTCGGGAACGCTGTACGGATACCGCTGATTGATCCGCCGGGGAAAAAGTCGTACCACCAATATGTCCTCGCCTGTTGGAGATCCTCAAGAATTCCCTCATCCTCCTGCGAAAGGTCTAGGGCGAGGTCACAGCGGTAGACCCGGGATTCGTCACCCTCGACGAGCTGGAAGATCGCGTACCGGCCCTCCAGACGAATCCATTGGACGACGAGGGTTGGGTGCAGATCCTCCCAAAAGGTTCTCCCCATCCCGAGCTCCATCAAGAAGCCCGCCCAGTTGACCCTGAGCCCTTCGGGGATGTGCCCTTCTTCGGTGCGTGGCTCACCACCCGAGAAGTCGATCGAAACGGTGTTGGGGCCGTCGGCAACCTTGTAGTGGAGCTCCCGCAGAAAGGCATAAGGAGCCAACACCGCGTCATCAACTTCAACGCGCGGAGGTTCAGGTGATTCGCACTCCAGACCCAGGTCACCCCACACGGCCCGCTGCGAACCGCCCACGTGAATCCTGCGTGGCAATGACCTACTCCGATCAGGTGGCGGGTTTGACGGAGATCACCGGTACAGCGGCCTCCAGGATGATCTGCTGGGCGGACGAGCCCAGGAAGATCTTACCCGCGGGACTGCGGCGCTTCACACCCACGACCACGGCTTCAACTTCCGGGCGATTGGTGGCGTCGATGAGATCTCCCACGGCGTCCTTGCTGCGACCGTCGGCGTTTTCCAGGGTTACGCGATCGTAGCCGTAGCCGGAGATGTCCGGGGTGGAACCGTCCACGGGAAACACGATGAGGTCTGCGTCGCGGCGTCGGGCTTCGTCGATTGCGAAGTCGCGGGCGGCGTGCCCGGCGGGGGTGTCTGCGCTGGCAAGGATGATGGTCATTACTGGAAACTACTCCTCGATTTAAGGACCTGAACGGTGCGCTCGGCGTCATGGCGTCGTGTTACCAAAATCGTGCGCCACACCTGAGAATTACTACTTTCCCAGATGAGCTTATGTGTATTCTAGGTCACAATCCCAGGCCGCTCTCAGGTGGCCGGTCCGCATGCCATCAGTGCACTTGATTCAGGAGACCAGTTTGGTCGAGAAGCCTCCGCCGAATCGTCGGCAGTTCATCACGTACGGGATCGGAGGACTGATCGCGGCTGGCGCCATTGGGACCGCCGTGACCGGATCCATTTCCTCAGCCTCCGGCGGCAACAACCTCCGCTCGAGCATGACCATCATCGCCCCGGCGGCGGCCGGCGGCGGTTGGGACACCGTGGCTCGCGAAATGCAGCAGGCGCAGCGAGCGAACAGCATCATCAACAACACCCAGGTGGTCAACATGCCGGGCGCCGGCGGAACTATCGCGCTGGGCAACCTGTCCGTTCTGGACGGCGATGCGAACAACCTGATGGTCGGTGGCACCGGTCAGCTCGCCGCGACCATTCAGTACGATTCCGCCACCAAGTACGAGGACGTCAACCCCCTGGCCGTGACGCTCGAGGAGTACGACGTGATCGTGGTCCCGGCCGACTCCCCGTACAAGACCCTGGACGACCTCATGAAGGCCTGGGCGCAGAATCCGGGCAATGTTCCGTGGACCGGCGGTGGCTCCTTCGACCAACTGGTGGTCACCGAAATGGCCATTGCGGGCGGCATCAAACCGGCGGACATGATCTACGTGTCCTCGGACGGCGGCGGCGAGTCCACGCAAGCACTGCTCAACGGCACCGTTGCCGCGGCAGCCAGCGGATACCCGGACTCCATCGACCAGATCGAGTCCGGCCGACTCCGCGCGCTCGCGCTCGTGGCCGAGGAACCCCTGGAGGGCAGCGACATCCCGACCACCGTGGAGCAGGGCTATGACGTTACTCTGGCCAACTGGCGCATCCTGATGGCCCCCGGCGGCATCACCGATGACGAGAAACAAGAGCTGGAGAACATCGTGCTGGAGACGATCGAAACTCCCGAATGGCGCGAAGCCATCGAGCGCTACAACTGGAACGAGAACGTGATCACCGGCGACGAGCTCACGCAGTTCATCAAGGACGAGACCGAGCGAATCACTGCGCTGTACAAGGAGTTGGGAGTATGAGCCACGCATCGGTTTCCGAATCCTCGGCACCCGCACCCCGGGCAGATTCCGAGCGTCCCGTCGACCGGAGTTCACGCTCGGCAGGCTCCCTGCTTCAAGCACTCACCATGCCGCTGGTGCTCGCCGCGTTCGCCACCTATCTCCTGGTGGGCATGTTGATGATGGAGGTCCCGGATTCCGTGGACTTCCCGGGCCCGCGCTTCTTCCCCGCCATCATCACCGGCGTCATTTACGTCCTGGTGGTAGTGGAAGTCATCAGCATCTTCCGTCACTGGTCCAGCGGTTCGCTGGGCACCACCGACGACGCCGCTCCCGCCGCCTTCTCGTGGCGTTCACTCGTGTGGGTCATCGGCGGCTTCTTGGCTTTCTCCCTTCTCCTGGAATTCTTGGGGTGGATCCTTGGCGCTGCGCTGTTGTTCTGGTGTGTGGCGCGTGGGTTCGGGTCTAAACGGCCTCTGTTCTCGTTGATCGTCGGGCTGACCGTGAGCTCCATTGCGTACATCGCGTTCGACATGGCACTGGGGCTCTCGCTGCCCTCCGGACTTCTTGGGGGTGGCTTCTAAATGGAGACTCTGTCCTTACTCATGGAGGGCTTCGCTGGAGCCCTCACCTGGCAGAACCTGTTCTGGGTGGTGCTGGGTTGTTTCCTGGGCACCGCCGTGGGCGTCATGCCCGGCCTGGGCTCCTCCATGGCCGTGGCTCTGCTCTTGCCCGTGACCTTCGCCCTGGAGCCCACCGCGGCGTTCATCATGTTCTCCGGCGTGTACTTCGGTGGCCTGTTCGGTGACTCCACCATGGGCATCCTCATGAACACTCCGGGGCAGGCGTCTGCCATTGCCTCAACGTTCGAGGGGCACAAGATGGCCCTGAATGGGCGCGCCCCGCAGGCACTCGCTACCGCAGCCATCGGTGCATTCGTGGGTGGCTTCATCGCCTCCGGAGTGGTGGTGTTCCTGGCGCCGTTCCTCGCGGAATTCTCCACGCAATTCGGGCCGGCGGAGTTCTTCGCCTTGGCGCTGTTCGCGTTCATGGCCACGTCATCCGTGGTGACGGACTCTGCAGTCAAGGGTCTACTGTCCCTCGCGTTCGGCCTGGGTATTGCCGTGGTGGGTATCGACGGCGTCACGGGTATCCCCCGTTTCACCATGGACTCACCGTTCCTCTTCGACGGCATCTCGCTAGTCACCGTCACCGTGGCGGTGCTGGCTCTGGGCGAGGTCATCTACTTCGCCACGATTGCCCGCTTCCAGCGTGAAGGTCAGATGATCCGTTCGAAGGGTCGCCCGTGGTTGAGCAGGAAAGAGCTTCGAGAGGCCGCCCCTGCATGGGCTCGCGGCACGGCCATCGGTCTTCCGTTCGGCGTGATCCCTGCGGGTGGTTCCGAGATCCCCACGTTCTTGGCGTATGGAGCGGAACGCAAGCTGGATCGACGTCGTCACGACCCACAATTCGGCAAGGGCGCCATCCGCGGCCTGGCCGCACCCGAGGCCGCTGGTAACTCGACGACCGGTATGGCCATGGGCGCACTGCTGGCGCTGGGCCTGCCGATCTCCGCGACCGCGGCCATCATGCTCGCGGCGTTCCGTCAGTACGGCCTGCAGCCAGGCCCGCTGCTGTTCGAGCGCGCACCCGATCTGGTGTGGGCGCTGCTGGCGAGCTTCTTCATCGCGATGATCGTGCTGCTGATCATCAACCTGCCGTTCGCCATGGTGTGGGCCAAGCTCCTGCTGATTCCGCGCCACTACCTGTACGCGGGCATCACGGTGTTCTGTGGCCTGGGCATCTATGCGACCTCCGGTTCGACGTTCGACCTGCTCCTGCTGCTGGGCGTGGGCATCGTGGGCTTCCTGATGCGCATGCACGACTACCCGCTGGCGCCGCTCATCATTGGCATGGTGCTCGGCCCGTTGGCTGAAACCAGCTTGCGCGATGCGCTCATCAGCGCCAACGGTGACGCCTCCGTACTCGTGCAGGGCCCGATCGTGCTCACGCTGTACGGTCTGCTGGCAGTCGTGCTGCTGCTGACCCTGCGGAGCAAGATCACGAGCCGGACCAGGCGGGATACGTAGACGGGTTCTGCCACCGTGCGATGCCATGTGAGGTAGACGCACCACACCTCAACCTGAAGTGAGGAAACTGCAGCTTCGCGGTCTCATGTGATGTAAGTGCTGAATTCAACCAAATTCGACGCACTTCCCTCACCGGAGACTTCGGTGCTGCAGTTTCCTCACTTAAGACTTCAGTGAAATGAACTCGTGTGGTCATTCCGCAGCCACACGTCGCGCGAGAGTGCCATTTCCATGGCTTGCCACGTTTCATCGCCAACAACCGTCTCAATGCGGCCCTTCACAAATGAGCATGGGTAGCGGGGTGCGCGGGGACGTTCCGGAGCGCGTGTTGTGAGGCCTGGG
>NZ_JAVKPR010000026.1:0-38518 GCF_040980905.1 Kocuria sp. CPCC 205235 | reverse complement strand
GAGATCCTGGACTTCCTCGACGATCACTCCCGCTACCTACTGCACCTACGCACCCAATTAGCGTTTACCGGTGCCGACATCGTCACCACCATGCAGGGCCTGATCAGCACCTATGGGCCACCAGCTTCGACCCTGACCGATAACGGGCTGGTCTTCACCGCCCGCCTAGCCGGCCGCAAGGGAGGTCGTAACGGGTTCGAGAAACTCTTAGAAGCCCACCACATCCACCAAAAGAACGGGGCACCAGGCCACCCACAAACCCAAGGGAAAATCGAACGCTTCCATCAAACCCTCAAACGCTGGCTCACCGCCCGACCGCTCCCTGACACCACCACCGAACTTCAAGAACTCCTGGACCAATTCCGCACCTGGTACAACACCGCCAGACCCCACCGGGCCATCGCACGAACCACCCCAGCCACCGCCTACGCAGCAACCCCGAAAGCCACCCCGAACACCGAAACCACACCCGAATGGCGCACCCGCACCGACGTGATCGACGCCTGGGGAAAAGTCAGCCTGCGCTACGCCGGGACACTACGTCACCTAGGCATGGGCCGAGCCCACATCGGTGAACCCGTGCTCATGCTCATCCACGACAACCACGTCATCACCAGCAACGCCATCACCGGAGAAATCATCGCCGAACACACCATCAACCCCACCAGCAACTACCAACGACCCCACCACCGGCAGTGAACCCCCACCCCCAGACACGACAAAAGGGCCCCGGAACCGTAAAATTCCAAGACCCTTCTGTCATCCATCTACCGACTCATCTGTCAACGATGACCCGACTCAGGACAGAGTGGAGCTTAGGGGAATCGAACCCCTGACCTTTTCATTGCGAACGAAACGCTCTACCAACTGAGCTAAAGCCCCTTGCAACAGAGATCACTGTAGTCCTCCTACCTATTTTTCGCACGTCGAGCATGAGTCAGTGCCCGCGCCGATTAGTGTTGTCCCATGACCGAATCGGACCTCCCCGAGGCAGCGCAGCCGCACACGCATGATCCAGAAGAAGAGGATCAGTTTGCCGTCGGCTACGTTCCCGGGGTCATGCCGGGTAAGTGGTTCCGGCGGTGGGAAGAGCGCCGCCACAAGCCAGTCCTCAGCCAACAGCAATTCCGGGCTGACGATTGGCGAGAAGCACTCACCAACGGAGACATCAAAGCCTGCTTCGTCCGCCTCGACAGGGAGGAGCAGGACCCCAGCTTGGAGGAACTGCGCCAGAACTTTCGGGCGGTCGCCCTGTATGAAGAACTGCAGGTCGCAGTACTGGACCAGGACCACATCCTCACCGTCGCGGAATCACTGACCACCGACGAGCTGAAGGCTGAATCCACGCCTCAAGAGAAGCCCGCCACCGATGACGCCGGCATGGCCGTGGAACTCACTGCCGCCGGCGTGGGCCCGGTCATCCTGCCCATGTCGCTGGCCCGCCTGCACCACCGCAAGGACGTCACCTACCGCGAACTCACGGATGCCCCCACCATCCCCGTGGTGCTCGTGTGGCCGCAGGATCTCAGCGAAGAGGATGAGGCCACGGTCCAGCAGTTCGTGGGCATCGTGCGTGGTCGCAGCGCAAACAGCGGCCGCGACACGCCGCCGAGTAAAGATCAAGAGGGCAAGAAAAAGAAGCAGTCCCAGAAACAGCAGCCCAAGGCCCCGCAGCGCCGCGGCGGCAAGGGACCTAAGGGGGCAAAAGCGGCGTCGGCGAGCAAAAATGCCCGACGACGCCGCCCACGCTAGAAACGCCCGGAACTAACCGTCTCCGCGGCGTTCAGATGAGTCGGTGCTGGAATCCCCGCTGGTCGGGGTGCGGCCGTCTGTCGTAGAGGTGTCCGGGGCTGGCTCCGGCTTGCGCACGGTCGTGCGCAGCTGGCCGGTCTGCGGAACTCGTGGTAATGGGAAGGACGTGGTGCGGGTGTCGTCGTCGGTTGAGGTGGAACCGCCCGCGGTGCCGTCGTTGCGCACGACCATCTGATTGACCAATGGCAAGCGCAGGCCTTCGCGGTCGAGCATCTTTTTGATGCGCACGCGCAAGACACGCGCCACGTCCCACTGCTGCAGTGGCGCTGTCTTCACGGCCAGGCGCACGGTGATGGATTCGCCGGTGATGTTCTCTACGCCCCACACCTCGGGGTCATCGATGATGTTGGGACCCATGTCCGGGTCATCGCGCAACAGCTGCGCCTCGTGCTCGATGAGGTCGGTGAGCAGGTCGATATTGGTGTCGTAGGGGACCGGGATATCCAGGACGCAGCGGGCCCAGCCCTGGGACTGGTTGCCCACGCGCAGGATCTCGCCGTTGCGCACGTGCCACAGGGTGCCCTTCACATCGCGGACCTGGGTCACGCGCAGTCCCACGCTCTCCACCGTGCCGATGGCTTCGCCCAGGTCCACGGAATCGCCGATGCCCAGCTGGTCCTCGGCCACCATGAAGATTCCGGACAGGTAATCCTTCACCAAGGATTGCGCGCCGAAAGACAAGGCAACACCGGCGATACCGGCGGAGGCCAGCACCGGCGCAATATTGAAACCGAGCTCCGCAATGATCATCAGGATGGCTACGGCCCAAATGACAATCACAGCCACGGACGACAGTACGGACCCCACGGTGGAGGCTCGCTGCGCCTGACGGTCCGAGGCCAGCCCGGCATCGGCGACCCATCGGGCCTTCCCATTGTCGATTTTGCGCACGATGCGAGAGCGGGATCCACGCGCAATTCCCCGGGTGACATTGCGAATCACCAACCGCAACACGGCGGTCAGGACCAATGCGCCCAGGAAAATCAGGAGCACACGGAACGGTGCATCCAACCAAAAATGCCAATCAAGCAGTTTCTCTTCCATCGAGCACTAGATTAACCGCCCCGGTTGAATGGCCCCTAAGCGAGCCTTAGAGCCACTTCTTGGCCTTGAAAATCACGTAGAGCACCACACCCACACCCAGCATCAAGCCCAGGGCCATGGGGTAGCCGTACTGCCACTCCAGCTCAGGCATGTGCGCGAAGTTCATACCGTAAACGGAACCCACGATGGACGGAGCGAACAGGATGGCCGCCCAGGACGAGATGCGCTTCATTTGCTCGTTCTGTTCCATTGCGGCCTCGTTCTGCCGGGCCGTGGTCAGTGTGGAGTCCAGGGTCATGGCGTCCGCGAGTGAAGAACGCATGGACTCGAGCTTGTTGTTCACCACGATCACGTGGTCGAGCACGTCGCGCAACCGGTGTTGGAGTTCCACGTTGGTGCCGTACTTCTGGAATCCCGCGAAGTACTGGTTCATCACGGTGTTCAGCGGTGATACCCCGCGGTGGAAGTCATTGACCTCGCGTGCGAGCTCGTAAATGCGCTGGGACACGTGATGCTCGCCGGCAAATAGGGCGTCCTCGATCTCGTCGATATCGTTCTCAAGACCGTCGAGCACCGGGAAGTAATCATCCACGATCTGGTCGAACAGGGCGTAGAGCACGCCGTCCCCGCCCA
Source organism: Kocuria sp. CPCC 205235 (assembly GCF_040980905.1). Taxonomy (NCBI): domain Bacteria; kingdom Bacillati; phylum Actinomycetota; class Actinomycetes; order Micrococcales; family Micrococcaceae; genus Kocuria; species Kocuria sp. CPCC 205235. Next base: position 35,029 of record NZ_JAVKPR010000026.1, on the reverse strand, counting down.
GTCTGATCAGCTCAGCTTGACCTTCCACGCGCTCGCGGACTCGCGTGACACCCATGGATTCCGAGTGGCGGATGGTGATCACGAAATTGGGCCCGGTGAAAATGTGGATTTCGCCGATGTCCACGGTCTCGTCATGATCGTTGTAGACCGCGGGCCGCAGCACGGTGAACAGGGTGTCGCCGTAGCGCTCGATCTTGGGCCGCTGGTGTGCCTGAATGGTGTCCTCGACCGCCAGCTCGTGCAACTTGAAGTGCTCCGCCAGCGACTTCACCTCCGCCGCGCTGGGCCGGTACAGACCGATCCATGCGAGCACCGACTCCTTCTGGCCGTCATCGGTGGTCCCGCATTCCTCGTTCAGCTGTCGCAACAACCGGTAGGTCTCTTGCAGGTTGGACGGGGTCTCGATCCGCTGCCCGTTGCGGTAAATGGCATTGTCCACGATGCTCACCCGCCCATTATCTCCGCTCACCTTTTACTCGCGACAACGGGCGGGCTCGCGTGGCTCGGCGGGTACGACGCCGCTCGCTCCCGGTCAGTAGACTCGTCACCATGAGTTTGGCTTTCGATTCCAGGGTGGGCGCGTACGCGCTCATCGTCCATGACCAACAGGTTCTGTTGACCCATTGGAATCCGCGACGCGCCGATTTCGACGGCGCGTGGACCCTCCCCGGGGGCGGTATGGAACCCGGTGAGCAACCGGAGACCACCATGCTGCGGGAGGTTCTGGAGGAAACCGGGTACACGGTGGCCACCGACACCATGCTGGGAGTGCACAGCAGGTGGATGTCTCCCGAGCAGCGACTGGACGGCAACCCCCGGGAGTACCACGCGTGTCGGGTCCTCTACACCGCACACGTGCTGGACGGTGAACTGACCGTTGAAGAAGATGGATCTTCCGACGACACCAGGTGGGTTCCCCTGGTGGAACTCGACGAACTCGACCGCCTGGATTTGGTGGATCAAGCCCTGCGGTTGGCTGGCCTGGGCACGTGGGTCGACCAACCAGAAGAACAACCGAGCCCCGTGGTCGAGCAGGACATCGAAGAGTGACCGTTGAGCACAGCACGGGTGCTCCCCACAGCGCCCCTCTGCACAGCCGCAGGGTGATGAGGACTCGCTCGAGAACACGCCAAGTTGGTCTGCTCGGGATCGCTCTGACGGGATTGCTCGCGCTCACTGCGTGCGACAACGGAGGTGAGAGCTCCGCACCGGGAGATATCGAACCCGAGCCGGCCGCGGCGGCGTCGTCAGCGGGAACGAAAGATGGCAGCGCCGTGAAGATTGCCACGGGCGTGAGCGACCAGACCCGCGTGGTGGCGCACATGTACGCCCAGCAACTGCGCAACCAGGGGATTGGCGCCGAGGTCGTTGATGTCGGGCGTGACCGGAATGAACTGTTCGACGCGCTGCAGGCCAAGCAAGTGCATGTGTTCCCGGATTTCACCGGTGATCTGTACGTGCACGTGGCGGAGAACGAAACCCCGGCGTCGCCATCGAACACACCCACGCCTGCGCCCACCGCGTCCGAGGATCCGGGATTCATTGGTTCGCTTGCGCAGCTGCTCGGGTTCACCGGCGAGACCGGGCCCTCCGGGGACGACGTCTACGACGCGCTGCCCGACTCGATGCCCAGGGGGCTGCAGATCCTCAATCAAGGCCCGGCGGAAAACACCGACCGATTCGTGGTGGCTCCCGCGACTGCCGTGGAGCTGGAACTGGACGATCTCACCTCGGTGGGGGAGCAGTGTTCTGAGATGGCGGTCGGTATGCCGGGCAATTACGCGGATTCTGACCAGGGCGTGCAGGGGTTGGAAAGTTACTACGACTGCCAGCCGAAATCCGCTCCGGAGATTGTCGACTATGACGAGCGGGTGGATGCGCTGCTTAACAACGAGGTTCAGGCCGCGGTGCTGCCCGAGTCCTCACCCGTGATCGACGATGACGACCTGCGGGTGCTCGACGACCCCAATAATCTGTACCGCCCGGAGAAACTGGTGGCAGTGGCATCGGAAGGGCTCACCGGGGGCGCCGTCTCCGCGATCAACGGCATCACGACCAGTGTTCGCACCGGAGACCTGGCCATGATGACGCGCTTGGTCAGCGGCGACAATCCGGAGATGGCACCCGAGGAAGCGGCAGCATTTATCAGGGAACAGCCCCGCTAAATTTGCGTGGCAGCGCCATGACGGACGAGTAGTGTTGCCCTCATGGCAATGGTGAAGCAATCCGACAAACTGAAGAACGTGCTCTACGACATCCGCGGTCCCGTGCTGGACCAAGCGGAAAAAATGGAGGCGGCGGGACATCGCATTCTGCGACTGAACATCGGCAACCCCGCGCCCTTCGGTTTCGAGGCGCCGGATTCGATCCTGGTCGACATGATCAAGAACCTGCCCAACGCCCAGGGTTACTCGGACTCGCGCGGTATCTACTCCGCCCGCACCGCCGTGGTGCAGTACTACCAGACGCGCGGCATCATGAATCTGGACACGGATGACGTCTATCTGGGCAACGGTGTATCCGAAATGATCACCATGTCCTTGCAGGCGCTGTGCGACACCGGTGACGAGATCCTGGTGCCCTCCCCGGACTACCCGCTGTGGACCGCATCGGTTGCGCTGTCCGGCGGCACCCCCGTGCACTACCTGTGCGACGAGGAGAATGGCTGGAACCCGGATCTCGAAGACCTGGAATCCAAGATCACCTCCCGCACCAAGGGCATTGTGGTGATCAACCCCAACAACCCCACCGGCGCTGTGTACTCGCGCGAGACCCTCAAGAAGATTGTGGAGATCGCCAAGAAGCACGAGCTCATCCTCTTCGCGGACGAGATCTACGAAAAGATCACCTACGACGACGCCGAGATGATCAACCTGGCTTCACTCACCGGCGAGGACGTCCTGTGCCTGACGTATTCGGGCCTGTCCAAGGCGTACCGGGTGGCCGGCTACCGTTCCGGTTGGTTGGCGATCACCGGCCCCAACTGGAAAGCGGAGTCCTACATCGAGGGCATCAAGCTGCTGGCCAACATGCGCATGTGCGCCAACGTGCCCGCGCAGCACGCGATCCAGACGGCACTGGGCGGGCACCAATCCATCAACGACCTGATTCTGCCCGGCGGTCGCCTCAAGGCACAGCGCGACCTGGCCTACAAGAAGCTCAACGAGATCGACGGCGTTACGTGCCAGCAAGCACATGGTGCTCTCTACTTGTTCCCGAAGTTGGACGTGGAGAAGTTCGGCATCGAGGATGACGAGCGCTTCGCCCTGGACCTGCTCAAGGAACAGAAGATCCTGCTCAGCCACGGCACTGCGTTCAACTGGGGCGAACCGGACCACTTCCGCTTGGTGACCTTGCCCGCAGTGGAGATGCTGGATACCGCTCTCGACCGCCTCGGCGAGTTCCTGTCCGGGTACCACCAGTAGGCGGTACCGCCCCGGGCCGTTACTCCTCCGACGCCGCTTGCTCTCGAGTTTCTTCACGCCGGGCGCGGGCGGCGTCGAGCCGTTCCCGAGCACCGTCCAGCCACTTCTCGCAGCGGGTGGCTAGTGCTTCACCGCGCTCCCACAGCTGCAATGACTCTTCCAGGGTGGTGCCGCCGGTTTCGAGCTTGGAGACGATTTCCACGAGTTGCTCGCGTGCTTGTTCGTAGCCGAGCTGGTCGATGTCGGACAGGTCCGGTGCGGCGTTGTCCGAGGACTGGTTTTCCTTGGTCATGATGGTCCTTTCTGAAGCAGTGCTGTTGGGGCGCTGGTTAGTGTTCGCCGGGATGGCGTTTGCTGGCTGTGTCTACGGTGACGCCCAGTTCGCCGGAGGCAAGGCGCACGGCAAGCTGTTGCTTGGTCTTCACGGAATCCGATTCGGTGACCACGTGCCCATCATTGGTCTGGACCACGGCGTACCCGCGATCCAGAGTCTGCTGAGGGGATAGGGCACGGACGCGCGCCCGCATTTGGGTGACCGCGTCCTGCGCACGAAGCGTGGCTGTGTTGACCGCGGACCACGCCCGAGAGCGCCAGCGGTCCAGATCTTCTTCCCGCACCAGGATCATGCCGTCCGGTTGGGAGAGCACCGGGCGGGTGCGCATGGATGCCAAGCCCTGCTGTTCGCGCTCGATGAGGGTGGTGACCGCTCGGTCCAGGGCGGCGCGAGCCTGGCCGATGCGCAGCCGTTCCTCTTGAACGTCCGGCACCACGCGCTTACCGGCATCCGTGGGAGTGGAGGCGCGCACATCCGCCACGTAATCCAACAGCGGTTGGTCATTCTCGTGGCCGATCGCGCTGACCACGGGGGTGTTCGCGGCAAAGACGTTGCGGATCAAGGACTCGTCGCTGAAGGCCAGAAGGTCTTCGAATGCGCCGCCGCCGCGGGCAATCACGATGACGTCCACGTGATCCAACTGATCTAGTTCCGCCAGCGCGGCGCTCACGGCGTGTGCGGCCCCATTGCCCTGCACCGGAACTTCGCGGATCTCGAACTGCACACCCGGCCAGCGCAGGGACGCGTTACGCACCACGTCTTTCTCGGCATCCGAATTGCGGCCCGTGATCAACCCGACGCACGAGGGCAACACGGGCAGCGGTTTCTTGTGGCGGGGGTCGAATAGCCCCTCATCCGCCAACGCACGGCGCAACCGTTCGAGACGTTCCAGCAGATCGCCCAGGCCCACGGGGCGGATGCCGCGGCCGATCATGGAGAGGCGACCCGTTTTGGCATAGAAGTCTGCCTTGAGGTTCACCACCACGCGCATGCCCTGTTCCAGGGGCCGCTGCAGCGCAGCCATTTCCTGGCCGAAAAGGGTCACGGAGACGGACATTTCCTCGTTCATGTCCCGCAGGGTCACGTAGGAGACGCGTGCCCGGTGGTTGACCTCGATGACTTGACCCTCGACCCACGCATCCGGGGCCTTTTTGATCCAGGCATTGAGGTTGGAGGACAGGCGGGCGAGCGGCCAAGGATTCTCCGGGGACGTGTCCCGAGCGAACTGAGCGAGTTCCCGGTGGGGGTCCGGGGCGTCTACAGCATCCGAGAGCTGCGGCGAAGTTGGTGTGCTCATGGGTCATGCTTACCACCCCCGGACGACATGCACAGGCAACTTTTCCCTAAAGTGGAGCCGTGACCCCTCAACCCCCTGCCTCCACCACCCGTGCGCTGCGAACCGTATGCGCCGTGCTGTGCGGACTCCTCACCGGGCTGTTCTTTGCCGCGTGGCTCGGGCTCACGTGGCTGCAGGACCATTTGCTGTCACCGTCCGGGTTTCAAGACACCGCGCACTCGGTTGTTACGGACACCCAGTTCCAGACAGAACTGGTGGGCACCCTCCTGGGTCGCGCTTCATTCGGGTTGCTCGATGACTACCAGACCGGACTCGGGCCGGTGGACCGGACCCTCGAAAACGTGCGGGAGCGCGCCGTCGGCGCCGCAGAATCTTTCGCGACCGCTCCCGAGCAACGGGAGATGTGGACCCAGGTGCTCGTTCAAACCCACGCTGCCAACGTGCCGCTCTCGCCGGAAATGGGGGAGGCCCCGGAGAACTTGGTCGTGAACGTCCATCCCGTGGGCGCCACGATCGATCAGCGCGTTCGGGACGCCATCGGGATTGACCCCGCGTTGAGCACCCAGGAGCTCACGGTGACCGTTCCCGGCGCTCGTACGGGACCTGCCATCGACGTGATCGTGTGGATCGCCCAGTGGCGCTTCGTGCTCCCGTGGCTGGCCGGGGCACTGGGTATCGCCACGCTACTGTTGGCTCCTCGCCGTTGGCTGGCCGTCGCGGGCCTGGGACTCGCCGGGCTGGCCATGACCGCGGCACTGTTGATTGCGGCACTCCTGGCGGCCCAATCTCTCATCTCGGCATCCTCGATTGAGCCAGTGGCGAATCTGGTGGTCCTCGAAATCGTGGGTCTATTGCGGGAATCATTCGTGGCCCGGTGCGTCACGGGCATGATCTGGGCTGCCGTGTTGGTCCTCGTGGGTGTGACGGGCGCCGTGGTGAGACGTCACGCTGTCGCCTACCATTAAGGGCATGTCCACAACCGTTGATCTTTCCATGCCCACCGTTCCTCGCGTACGGCGCACACCTCAAGAGATCGCCGACGCCGCCCCGGTCGCTGGTTCTCGCAAGGTCTTGTTAGCCGCGCCGCGCGGGTACTGTGCCGGCGTGGATCGCGCCGTGATCGCGGTGGAGAAGGCACTCGAGCACTACGGTGCCCCGGTGTACGTGCGCAAGGAGATCGTGCACAACAAGTACGTGGTCGGCACGCTGGAAGAACGCGGGGCCATCTTCGTGGACGAAACCGACGAGGTTCCCGAGGGATCCCTGCTCGTGTTCTCCGCCCACGGTGTGTCCCCGGCGGTCGTGCAGTCCGCGGCGGATCGCAACCTACAGACCATTGACGCCACTTGCCCGCTGGTGACCAAGGTGCACCGCGAGGCCGTGCGTTTCGCTCGCGGAGACTACGAGATCCTGCTGATCGGTCACGTGGGCCACGAAGAGGTCGAGGGCACGTTCGGTGAGGCTCCCGAGCACATCCAGATCGTGAACTCCCCGGAGGACGTGGACACTCTCGAGGTCAACGATCCCGACAAGGTGGTGTGGCTCTCGCAGACCACGTTGAGCGTGGACGAAACCATGGAGACCGTGAACCGGCTGCGTGAGAAGTTCCCCAACCTGCAGGACCCGCCCAGCGATGACATTTGTTACGCGACGTCCAATCGTCAGGCTGCGATCAAGGAAATCGCTCCCCAGACGGACTTGGTGATCGTGGTGGGTTCGGCTAACTCGTCCAACTCCGTACGGCTCAAGGAAGTCGCCGAGGAATACGGAGCCAAGCGGGCCGAGCGCGTGGACTTCGCCAACCAAGTCGATGAGTCCTGGTTCGAGGGCGTGGCCACCGTGGGCGTGACCTCCGGTGCTTCGGTGCCAGAGGTGCTCGTGCAGCAGGTCCTGGAACTGTTGGCCGAATACGGCTACGGCGAGGTCGAGGAAGTCGTCACCGCGGAGGAAGACATCCTGTTCTCCCTGCCCAAGGAACTGCGCGCCAAGCTCGCTGAGGACGGCGACAAGTCCCGTCAGCTCGGTGGCCGTGGAGCCCGCCCCAACCGCTAATCGTGCGGCGCAGTACGGTGCGTAATGGAGAGCAATAGTACAGCGGTTGCTGTATGGTCAGTACATGCTGACCATTACGACGCGCCTCGATGTCATGAACCGGCTCGGTCGAGCCATGGCCGATCCCACTAGATCCCGCATCCTGTTGCGGCTTCTGGAGGGCCCGGGGTATCCAGCTGAGTTGTCCCGCGAACTCAGCCTCAGCCGGTCGAACGTTTCCAACCACCTGACCTGTCTGCGCGACTGCGGCATTGTGGTGGCGGAACCGGAAGGGCGAAGGACGCGGTATGAGGTAGCTGATCCCCACTTATCGCGGGCTCTGGCTGACCTCGTCGAGGTAACGCTGGCGGTTGATGAAGACGCTCCCTGTATCGACCAGGCATGCTCCGTGCCTGGATGCTGCGAACCGGGTGCAGAAGCATGAGCGCGTGCGGTTGTGAAGGGGTAACGACCTCCCCGGGCGAGGACCAGGTAGAGGCCCCGTGGTGGCGTGATCGCGGTGTCATGGTTCCGGTGGCCTCCGGCATCTCGTTCCTCACTGGACTGCTGAGTCATTGGGTGGGTGCAGAAACTGTCGCGCTCGTCCTTTTCTGGACCAGCTTGCTACTCGGTGCCTCGACATTTGTTCCCGGGGCGATCCGCCGCTTGGTCAAGGGAAAGCTTGGTATCTCCCTCTTGATGACCATGAGTGCTATGGGTGCTGTGATTCTCGGGTATGTGGAAGAAGCAGCCGCCCTGGCTTTCCTCTACTCGATCGCTGAGGCTCTGGAAGACAAGGCCATGGACAAGGCCCGAAATGGCCTTCGCGCCCTGCTCAAGCTCGTTCCCGAATCAGCCACAGTTCTCGTCGATGGCAAAGCTGTTTCCGTCCCTGGGCAGGATCTGAGTCCGGGGCAGCTCATGCTCGTCAAGCCCGGGGAGCGGCTAGCCACCGATGGCATCGTGCGCCGTGGTCACAGCGCCGTAGACACATCGGCGATCACTGGCGAGTCCATCCCTCTGGAGATCGGGCCCGGGGCGGAGGTCTCCGCGGGCGCCATCAATACCACCGGCGTCCTCGAAGTCGAAGCCGCCGCCCCAGGAACCGACAACTCCCTGACGACTATCGTCAGCCTGGTTGAGCAGGCACAATCCGAGAAGGGCGAGCGTGCTCGGTTGGCAGATCGAATTGCCCGGCCACTTGTCCCCGGAGTGCTGATTCTCGCGGCACTGGTGGCCGTTATCGGATCGCTGTTCGGAGATCCCGAGTTGTGGATCACGCGGGCCCTGGTGGTACTGGTCGCCGCGTCCCCGTGCTCCATGGCCATCGCCGTTCCGATCACTGTGGTTTCCACCATCGGATCCGCCAGTAAATTCGGGGTCATTATCAAGAGTGGAGCAACCCTGGAACGATTCGGCACCGTGAGTCAGCTGGCGGTCGATAAGACCGGCACATTGACCCGCAACCGTCCTTCCGTGACCCAGGTGTTAGTAACTGAGGGAAGCTCCCGGGAACAGGTACTCTCCTGGGCCGCTGCCGTGGAGCAGCACAGCACCCATCCCTTGGCCGCAGCCATTGCTCAAGAGGCCCCAGATGTTCCAGCCGCGGATGACATCATTGAGGAAGCGGGAGAAGGAATCAGAGGCACCCTCGACGGAGCGGAAATCAGTGTGGGTAGCCCACGTCGATTCGACGCCGGAGAGCTCGCGAGTGATGTGCGCAGACTGGAAGAACTGGGCATGACCGCCGTGATCGTCCACCGGAATGGCGCCGTGGTCGGTGCCATCGGCGTGCGGGACGAGCTGCGTCCTGAGGTGCCAGAAGTGGTTAGAACCTTGTCTGCTCGGGGTACCCGCATCACCATGCTCACGGGTGATAACAAGCGAACTGCACAGGCCTTGGGTCATCTGGCTGGAATCACGGATGTCCGCTCCGAACTTCGGCCCGAGGACAAGGCGGCAGTCATCCGAGACATGAGCCAGACGAGGCCCATCGCGATGATCGGGGACGGCATCAACGACGCCCCAGCGCTCGCCGCAGCGGATGTGGGCATTGCCATGGGTGCGACCGGCTCTGATGCAGCGATTGAATCGGCCGATATCGCCTTCACCGGGCAAGACCTGCGCCTGATTCCGCAAGCCGTCGACCACGCTCGCCGCGGCCGCCGAATCATGAACCAGAACATCGTTCTTTCACTGCTCATCATCGCGGTGCTACCGCCGCTCGCCATCACGGGTGTGCTCGGACTGGCCACCGTGGTCTTGATTCACGAGGTGGCGGAGGTTTTTGTGATCCTCAACGGTTTGCGAGCGGCACGGACGGAAACCCGGCCTGTGACAGTGGACGCGGTCGAATCTCGTGAGCCGCTATCCGTCGGCGGCTGATGACCAACTGAACCGCTATCAGGTGATCAGCTGGCCCGGGCGTTGTTCTCGCCCGGGCGAGTCTCATCACCTCGGTCATTGGTGCTGTCCAGCACGAATTCGGTGGCGGTGACGGCCCGGGGCATGGTTTCGACCGGTTTGGTTTCGAGCCCCGTTGAGTCATTATCGGTGGGATCAAGTGCCGCGATCTTGCGGGCCGAAGGCAGCACACGGGTCTCGAGCGAGCCCACGAGTTTGTTGTAGCCATCCACCGAACGGCGCAGCGATCCACCCATGTCAGACAGGTGCTTCCCCACGGACCCCATGCGGTCGTAGAGCTCCCGCGAGAGCCGGTACAACTCGCGTGCGTTGTCCGTGAGCGTGGCCTGCCGCCAGCTGAATGCCACGGCCTTCAGCGACGCCATGAGCGATACCGGGGACACCAACGCCACGTTGTTCCGGGACGCGTGTTCCAGCAGAGCGGCATCGGTGTCCAGTGCGGCGGCCAAGGCCGATTCCACCGGAACAAAACACATCACGAGCTCAGGGGAACCGTCGTTACCCGTCCAGTACTGCTTGGTGGCCAGGGCGTCCACGTGCGCTCGCAGGGCCTTGGAGTGCGCTTTCAAGAGCTGCGCCCGGCGCTGCTCGTTCTCCGGTGACCCATCGGCGAGGACAGCCTGGGAGTCCAGGTAGGAATTCATGGGTGCCTTGGCATCGACCACGATCGACTGCCCGCCCGGCAGCTTCACGATCATGTCTGGGCGCTGCACGCCGCGGTCTGTGGTGCGGGAGTCCTGTTCTGTGAAGTCCACGTGCCGCAGCATTCCGGCCGCCTCCACCACGCGGCGCAACTGCATTTCTCCCCAGGCACCGCGCACAGTGGTGGAACGCAGGGAGGACGACAACGAACCAGTGGCTTCCAGCAACTGCGCATCCGTGCTGCGTGCCGCATCCAGCGCCTGACTGACCGCACCGAACTGCTCTGAGCGGTCGCGTTCCAGCTGGGTGACATGACGGCCCACGGTGCGCAGTTGATCGTTGAGCGGAGCCAACGCCTGCAGCACGTTCTGGTCCTGAAAAGACCGAGCTTCCAATGTGGCCACGTGCTTTTCGAGCTGCTCCTTGGCCTCGCGTGCCGCGGCACTTTCCTGCAAGGCGCTGAGCCGTTCGGCCTGCAGCTCGTCGACCTCTGTCTCGATCCGACGCGTCCGTCGACCGGCCACGGACATTCCCACGGCCGCACCCAGCCCAAGGCCCACCACCAGGGCGAGCAACGCCCACAACCACCACACCTGAGACATCCCGGAACCGTCCATGGGGGAACTGTTTCAGACTCCTCTGACATTCATAAGGATCTGCTCGGGCCTCCACCGACGCTCCGGCGAGCGGGGCTGTCGTGGGAGTAATCGGACCCTAGATCCAGCCGTTGCGCAACGCCCTCGACGCGGCCTCCGACCGGTTGTGTGCGGCGGTCTTACCAATGGCTGAGGACAAGTGATTCCGCACTGTGCCCGGAGATAAATGCAGTGAGGCGGCGATTTGTTTCGCGGACGCCCCCTGCGCAGATTCTCGCAACACATCCTGTTCGCGCTGTGTCAGCGGATTGGAGCCGGCCACCAGTGATTCCTCCGCAAGCTGCGGGTCGATGACACGCAGCCCCGCGTGCACGCGTCGAATGGCCTCGGCCAGCTGTTCTGCGGGCGTATCTTTCACCACGAATCCGCTGGCGCCCGCATCGAGGGCCCGGCGCAAATATCCGGGGCGGTCGAAGGTGGTCACGATCAGGCACTTGGTTCCGCTGCCCCCGCGCGCGATCTCCTGCGTGGCATCCAACCCGTTGAGCACCGGCATCTCGATGTCCAGCAGAGCCACGTCGATGTCCTGCGCGGCCACGGCGTCCACGGCTTCTCGACCATTGCCCACTTGCGCCACGACCGAGATGTCCGGTTCCAGCTCGAGCAGGGCAGCCAGCCCGGCCCTCACCAACGCCTGATCATCCGCAATCACTACGGAGATGGTCTTCATGCCGGTTCCACCACGATTCTCGTTCCTTGGTCCTTGCCCTCCACGGGCGATGTCGCGGTCAATTTAAGCCCGGCTTTCTCGGCTCGTTCCCGCATGCCTCGCAGGCCATTGCCGGACATCGACGACGCCGCCGCGTCCGCGCCGTCGCGCTCGCAACTCAACCCAGCGCCGTCGTCGGTGATGGTCAGGGTGGTCGAGGTGAGCGTGACCCAGCACGAAGTAGCGGACGAGTGGCGCACCGCATTCGTCACGGCCTCACGAAGGATCCACGCAAACGTGGAACGCCAGGGAGCCTCAATCGACGGAACTGTACTGGGCAGATGCGGGGTGATGCCCGCGGAGCGCAGTGCGGCCCGAGTCTGAACCAATTGGACGCTCAGCTCGGGTTCGCGCAGTTTGCCCACCGTGGAGCGCACATCGGTGAGGGAATCGCGCGTGAGGACCAGAACGTCGTCGAGCTCTTGGGCCGCTCGTTCCGGGTCCGTGGCCATGAGGCGCTTGGCCAGCTGGACCTTCATGGACACCACGGTGAGGGAATGGCCCAGGATGTCGTGGACGTCGCGGCCCACGGACTCGCGCTGCTGAGCCAGTTTGAGTTCGCGCTGTAGCTGCTCCTGAGCCACGGAGCGTTCGACTACCCAGCGGGAGACCAGAAGCAGCATCCACGAGGGCCCGATGCCGATGATCGGCCAGATCCAATCCTCTCGCGCGGTCAACATCAACCACGGTGTGAGCGCGAGAATCGCAATAACCGCGGCAGCGAGGAGCGATTCCTTCATGGACATACGGAACACACAGACCGCTACGAAGAACGGACTGACATAAGTCGCGGCGAGCCCGCCCGCAGGAATCACCAAGGCCACGGGCAACAGGAGAATCAAGCACCACACCAGGGCGTTGAATCGCTCACTGTGCTCGGGGAACAGGTATTCCTTGATCCACGAGATGACGTACAAAACGGCGAAGAGCCCCAGCCCGATGAGTGCCATGACCTTGAGGCCATCGTCCGCAGGGCTTGACCACACGCGGGTCACGGGGAAGATGAGGAACACCAGCCACACGGAGGCGAACAGGACATCGGGCCAGCCGGAGGGCCATTCGGCGGGATTTTCGGCCGACGTTTCTTTCTCGGTCTGAGTATTCATCGTCACTGTGCTCATTTGCGGGCCGTTGCTTTCCGCGCGGCGAACAGGGCGATGGCGGCGAAAATCACGGTCCACACACCCACGTTGGCCAGCAGCATCCAGACGCTGTCCTGTTCGGCGGCGCCGTCCACGGAAACCACCCAGCCTTCGGTAATGGGGTAGCGGGCAAGTCCAACAATTCCATACAAGGGCGTGAAGCGGGCGAAGTCCAGTAACGAACCGGACAACGGCATGAACACGTTGCCCAGGAAGGCGAGCACCACCAGCAGGCCGGTGGCGGCGCTGACCGCGCCGTCCGAGCGGAACAACAGTCCTGCGGCCAGACCGTAGAGCGCAAAGACCACGGAACAGGCAATGACGATGCCGGCGGTTGCGAACCAGCGCCACACATCGTCCATGACCGAATTGGTGAGGACACCGGCCAAATAAACGATGATCACCGGCACCACCGCCACAGTCATCGCGACGATCACTTTGGTGGCGGCGTATCCGCCCGTTCCCATGGGCGTCATGGCCAACTGTCGGCCCCAGCCCTGCATCCTCTCCACGGCGGCGCTGCCCGCAATGGAGGTGGTTGCGGTGACCGCGCCGTACGCGGCCATGGAGACCATCAGGTAGGCGGAGACATTGCCATGGCCCGAGGATTCGTCGGACCAGCCCTGGGTGACACCGAACATGATGAACAATGCCGCGGGCAGTATCGCGATGAAGAACATGTTCTCGAAGGCGCGGACCTGGCGCCAGAAGTCATGGAGTGTGTACGTGAGATTCATAATGAATTCCTTGTCGATCCTGGTTATCAGTTCTGCTGGTTTCAGTGCTCGGAAGAACGGTTCACGAGCGCTGTAAAGGCCTCTTCCAGGCCACCGCGGGAGATTTCCAGTTCGTTGGCGGGCGTTTCGGTCAGTAGCACGCGTGCCAGTTGATCCGAGTCGTGTGTTTGTGCGGTGACGCGGGCGCCCTTCCAATCAAGGTGCGTGACGCCGGGAAGGTCCGGCAACGGCGTCGCGCCGGGCCAGTCGAACGACACCGTTTGATGCGTGGAAGCGGATCGGAAGCTGTCCACCGTGCCGTCGTGATGCACCGCTCCGCGGTCAAGAAGCACCACGCGCTGGGCGAAGTCTTCGGCCTCTTGCAGATAGTGGGTAGCGAACACCACGGTGCGGCCCTCGCGGGCCTCGGCGCGCATGGTGTCCCAGAATTCCTGTCGGGCCTGTACATCCATGCCGGCGGTGGGCTCGTCGAGAATCAGCAGATCCGGCTCAGGGAGCAGAGCCAGGGCAAAGCGAACGCGCTGCTGCTGACCTCCCGAGCATTTGGCGATCTTGCGTTTCGCGAACGACGCCGCTCCGGCGCGTTCCAGCGCCTCGTCCACGGGCATGTGCTCGCGGTAGAGCGACGCGATCATCACCACCGTTTCGCGCACAGACAAGTCCGCGAGAAGGCCACCCGTTTGTTGGACGGCACCCACCAAGCCGCGGGAGACGGCCTCGCGCGGGCTGTGTCCGAAGACCGCGACCGTGCCTTCTCCCGGGTTGTTCATACCCAGGGCCAGGTCCAGAAGTGTGGTCTTGCCGGCGCCATTGGGTCCCAACAGGGCCACGATCTCACCGCGCTCGATGCGCAGGTTCACGTCGTTGACGGCGTGCACCGTCTCCTTGCGAGTCCGGAACACCTGATGAACGTGAGAGCACTCGATGGCCGGGGCGAGCGGAGCGGTCGTGGAAGTGGCTCGTCGAGCTGAGGAAGGGGCAACTGGAGGATTCATACCTTTAGATTCGCGGGAAAACACGCCACGCAGAACTGCCGAACGTCACGACTCACGCGTGACAAACGTCATGGGTGCGCCCTCGAATGTGCCCGCGATGCTGGGCCATTGGCCGGTAGGCAACCGACGGGTAACACATGAGAACTTTCTCATGAACGTCTCACGTCCGATTCACACCCGATTCTTAGTCTTGGGCTATCAGGACAGCCGTCGGCGGATTCACCAGCCGGCTCGAACGTGAGGTAAACAGATGGACACTGCAGATCACTCCCAGGAGTTGCGGATCGCTCTCTACTCACACGATTCGTTGGGTCTGGGCCACACCCGCCGTAACCTCGCCATCGCGCAGGCACTGTCCGACGCGCTGCCCGAGCTGACCGGTCGCAAGCTGTCCGGGCTGCTCATCACCGGCGAGCGCACAGCCACCTCCTACCGCTGCCCCAAGGGATTCGACTGGTTGGTCGTCCCCGGCATCCGTAAGAAGAGCGGTAGGTACGAGGCCCGTCACCTGGGCGTCAAGAGCGAGCGACTGTTCGACATCCGTTCCTCCGTGATCGGTGGCGCGCTGGATGCCTTCCGCCCGCACATCGTGATCGTGGACCGTCACCCGTTCGGCATCGACGGCGAGCTGATCAAGCCGCTGCGGGAGCTCAAGGCCGTGAAGCCGGAGACCACGTTCGTCCTGGGGCTGCGCGAGGTCCTGGACGCTCCCGAGGTTGCCGCCGAGGAATGGAAGCGCGTGGGCGTGGAGTCCGTCACCGACCTGTTCGATCGTGTGTGGGTCTACGGGGACCGCGACATCCACGACCCGCTGGCCACCGGCGAGCTGCCCGCGGAATTCGCACCGATGGTCGACTACACGGGCCTGCTCTCGAGCGGTCGCAAGTTCAGTGGCCGCCACAACGCGACCATCAAGCCGTTCGTGCTCACCATGCTCGGCGGCGGTTCCGACGGCGTGAACGTGGCCAAGGCCGCAGCTGCGGCTCCCGTCCCGGCCGGCGTGCAACACCTGGTGGTGACCGGCCCGCAGATGCCCTCCGCCGAGCGCCACGAGGTGGAGGCCGTCGCAGGACCGTCCACCAAGGTCACCAACAAGGTCTCGGACGGCATGTCGTACGTGGCCTCCGCGGACGCCGTGGTGTCGATGGCCGGGTACAACACCGTGGCCGAGACGCTGTCCACGGACACCCCCGCGCTGTTGGTCCCGCGTACCACCCCGCGCACGGAGCAGATCATCCGCGCTCGTGGGCTGGGGGAGACCGGGGCCATTGATTGGGTAGATCCTTCGGAAGCCACCAGCGAAACCATCGGTCAGTGGTTGGCGGAGGCCGTGGCCAATCCGGCCATCCGGGAGAAGCAGCGCGCAGCCCGCGAGGAGCTCGGGCTCAACGGGCTGGACCGTGTGGTGGACCTGGCCGCGGATCTCGCGTGGTTGACCGATAAGTCTGTAGCACCGCTGCCGGTTCCGGACGCCAACATCGTGGCTGGCTATTCTTCAAATGCAGGGATTGCCGCAGATGCCGATCCCGCGGGGGTTACCCGCAACGCGGTGACCGTTCCGGCCCACTCGTTCGAAGCAGCAGGAGTCAACCATGCAGCAGTCTGAGTCCGCCACCGCCCGCCCGGCGCGCAAGACCGCCTATGTGCTCAAGGTGTACCCGCGGTTTTCTGAAACCTTCATTGTCACCGAGATTCTCGCCCGCGAAGCCGCGGGCGAGTCCCTCGAAATCTTCGCCCTGCGCCCCACCTCGGACACCCGGTTCCACCCCGAGATCGCGCGCGTGCAGGCGGCCGTGACGTTCCTCCCCAAGCCGTACAAACTTTCTGACGCCTGGGCGCTCTTCGCCGACGCGACCGCCACGATCCCCGGTTTCGCCCGCCGTTATGCTGAGCTGCTCCCCGAGCTGGCCACCTACGACGCCGCCGACGTCCACCAGGCCATTCACCTCGCGTGCGAGGTCGCTCGCCGCGGCATCACGCACTTGCACGCCCACTTCGCCACGCTCGCGGGTCAGACCGCCGAGGTCGCCGCACTGTTGGCGGATATCGAATACTCCGTGACCACTCACGCCAAGGACATCTTCCACGAGTCCGTGGTGCCCGCCCGACTGGGCCGCACCTTGGCGCGCTCGCACCACGTCATCACGATTTCCGAGTACAACCTGAATCACTTGGCTACCCAATACCCGGACCACGCGGACAAACTGCACCTGGTCTACAACGGGCTGGAACTGGAGCGTTTCCCGTACGCGCCGCCCGCTGCCGTGAATGGCTCCCGGCCGCTGCGGATTGCCGCGGTGGGCCGCATGGTGGAGAAGAAGGGGTTCTTCGACCTGGTCGCCGCCGCAGGCAGGCTCGTGGCACAAGGGATCCCGATAGAGGTGCGCATCGCCGGTGAGGGTGCTCTGTTCACCCGAGTTCAGACCGCGATCGACATTGCCGGGCTCGGTGACGTGATCACCCTGCTGGGCGCTCGCACCCAACAGGAGGTCCGTGACCTGCTCGCCTGGGCCGATGTCTTTGATGCGCCCTCCATCATCGGTGCGGACGGCAATGCCGACGGCCTGCCCACCGTCTTGCTCGAGGCCATGGCCAGCGGCGTTCCCTGTGTCGCCTCGACCGTCACCGGTATTCCGGAGGCCATCGAACACGGTGTCACCGGATTCCTGCACACCCCCGGCGACGTGGACGAGCTGGTTTCCGCGCTGGCAACCATCGCTGACCCGTCCTTCGACCGCCAGGCCATGGCCGCCGCCGGTCGCCGCCACATCGACAACCGCTTCGACTCGCATTCCCAGGCCCGCACACTCGTGGCCCTGGAGGACGGTCGGTTCGAAGACGTCGTCGAACCCGCCGTGCCGTCCGTTCCCCGGACGAGCGAACGCGCCGACGCCGCGACCACCCCGCCCGTCATGGACCTGCAGGGCAAGCGCATCGCGTACGTGTGCGTGGACCCGGGCATCCCGGTGTTCGGGACCAAGGGCGCCTCCGTGCACGTGCAGGAAGTGGTGCGGGAATTCATCCGCCGCGGCGCGGACGTCACGATTTTCGCAACCCGCACCGGGGACGACATGCCCGCGGACCTGGACGGCGTGGAGGTCGTCCACCGGCCCATCAAAACCAAGGAGACCGCCGAGCGCGAGGCCGCCCAGCACGCCGTCGGCTCCGAATTCGCGTTCCAGATCGCCGCCGGTGGCTTCGACCTGGTGTACGAGCGGTACTCCTTGTTCTCGACGGCGCTCGCGCAGGTCGCGCCCGCCGGTATCCCCGGCATCCTGGAAGTCAACGCGCCGCTCATCGACGAACAGCGCACGCACCGTCACCTGGTGGACGAGAAGCTGGCGCACCGCGCGCTCGTGGAACAGACCTCGGCCGCCGCGCACACGATTGCCGTCTCCGCCATGGTCGCGGACTGGGTGGCCGGAACCACCGGGGGAGCGGACGTCACCGTGGTGCCCAACGGGGTCAACACGGATCGCATCGCTCCCGGCGAGGATCCCCTGGAACACGACCGCCCGACCGTGGCGTTCGTGGGCACGCTCAAGCCGTGGCACGGCGTGGAAACCCTGGTGGAGGCCGTGGCACTGGCCCGGCAGGACTGGGACCTGCGCATCATCGGCCACGGACCGCAGGGGGAAACCCTGCGCGCTCGCGTGAAGGACGCTGGGCTGCAGCACCGCGTCTCGTTCACCGGTGCTGTGACTCCCGAGGCCGTTCCCGGACTGTTGACCGCCTGCTCGATCGCCACCGCGCCCTACCCGGCCGTGGCCGCCGAGGACTCCTACTTCTCCCCGCTCAAGGTGTACGAATACCTCGCCGCGGGGCTTCCCGTGGTGGCCTCGGCCATCGGACAGATCCCGCAGATCCTGGACGGCACGGACGCCGGGGTGCTCGTGGCGCCGTCGGACGCGCAAGCGCTCGCGGACGCGATCGACGAGCTCGTGGTCGACACCGGACGCCGCGACGGAATGGCACGCAACGCGCGAGCCCTGGCCGTGTCGCGGCACAGCTGGTCCAAGGCCGTGGACACGATCCTGAGCGGCGTCGTGACCCAGCCCGCCGAGACCGCCGCTTCCGAGATCGAGAGCGCTCCCGAGACCGCCGCGGTCGCGGCCGGAGACGGCGGCGCACCGTGAGCTCAAAATCCAAGAAGGCGGGCAAGGTCGATCCCGGAGCCCTGCGCCGGACCCTCAAGATCGTTCGACCGCACCTGGGCGGCCAGAAGTGGCTGATGTCCGGTGGTATCACCGCGCTGCTGTTCGAGGTGGCCTTCCGCGTGCTCGAACCGTGGCCCACCAAGTTCGTGGTGGACGCCGTGACCGCCCAGCTGGGCGCGACCATCCCGGGTGCCCCCGCCGCCACCGCGAGCCTGCTGGTCGCGTGTGCCGCGGCGGTGGTGCTGATCGTGGGACTGCGGGCGCTGTCGAATTACCTGGCCACGGTGTGCTTCGCCCTGGTCGGATCGCGGGTGGCCACCAAGCTGCGCGCCTCGGTGTTCTCCCACGTGCAGTCGCTCTCGGACGGCTATCACGCCACGAGTAAGCGCGGTGACCTGGTGCAACGCCTGGTGGGTGACGTGGGCAAGCTGCAGGACGTGGCTGTGACCGCGGGTCTGCCACTGATCGCCAACGTGATCACGCTGCTCGTCATGGCCGTGGTGATGTTCGTACTGGATGCCCGTCTGGCCTGCGTGGTGGTGCTCGCTGCGATCGCCTACTGGGTGACGTCTCAGGGCTCAACCACGCGCATTACCGAGGCGTCTCGCCGGACCCGTAAGGGCGAGGGCCAGTTGGCCAACATCGCCCAGGAGTCCTTGGGCGCGATCGGCGTGGTGCACGCCTACAGCCTGCACGGTGAGATCAGCAAGAACTTCTCCGGCTCCAACATGAAGACCCTCAAAGACGGCGTGCAGGCCAAGAAGCTCGCCGCCGGACTCGAGCGCCGCACGGACGTGATCGTGGGTGTGGCCACCGCGCTCGTGCTTGGCGGCGGCGGGTGGCGCGTGGTGCAGGGCGGGATGAGTCCCGGTGACCTGGTGATCTTCCTGACCTACCTCAAGACCGCAATGAAGCCCCTGCGCGACCTGGCCAAGTACACCGGCCGCATCGCCCGGGCCACGGCCTCCGGTGAACGCATTGCCGATGTCCTGGACGTGCCCGTGGACATCGGTGACGATCCGAACGCCAAGCCGCTGGCCTACGCTCGCGGCGAGCTGGCACTGCGCGACGTCTGGTTCGGCTACAACCCCGGCGATCCCATTCTGCGCGGTGTGGACGTGGAGATTCCGGCGGGTCAGCGCGTGGCCGTGGTCGGTCCTTCGGGTGCCGGTAAGTCCACGATCAGCAAGTTGTTGCCTCGACTGATCGATCCCGATCAGGGCAAGGTCTGCCTGGATGGCACCAATATCCGCGACATCACACTGGAGAGCCTGCGCTCGCACATTGCCCTGGTGCCCCAGGAGACCGTGCTGTTCTCCGGCACCATCAACGACAACATTCGCTACGGCCGCTTGGACGCCACCGACGAAGAAGTGCAGGAGGCCGCTCGTCGCGCCTACGCACATGACTTCATCTGCGCGATGCCCGAGGCCTACGACACCTACGTGGGCGAGCGCGGCGGCACCCTGTCCGGCGGTCAGCGTCAGCGCATTGCGGTGGCTCGTGCCCTGCTGCGTGATTCGCCGGTGGTGGTTCTGGACGAGGCCACGACGGGACTGGACCCCGCGGCGACGTCGGCGGTCCTCAAGGCAATCGATCACCTGACCGTGGATCGCACGACCGTGGCCATCACCCACGATGCGCACCTGGCGCTGGACGCGGACCGTGTCTTGTGGATCGAGAACGGAAATATCGAACTGGACGGTACTCCCGCCGAACTCATGACGGAACACTCCGGCCGGTTCGCCGCGTGGGTCAAGACCCAGCGCAACGCAACGGAGGTCTCATGAGCCAGGCACTGAAAACACCCGTCCTCAATGCTCTGTATGCCCGGCCCGGCTCGGAATCGGATGCCCGTTCCCTTGCCACGCTGGTCGCCAACACGGGCATGGCCCAGCCGGTCATCGAGCACCTTCGCTTCAAGCCGGAGACCTCCGCGGTGGCGCGGATTGTCGACGCCGCTCGCGACCGTTCCGGGGCCGCAAGCCAGCCTTGGTGGTTCGCCGCGTACGCCCCGAGCGAGACGAACAAGGCCGGCAAACTGCTCAAGCGCGCTGACCAGACCGGGTACCCGTTGTTCACCGCGCTGCTGCCGGACGATCCGCGTACCAGCGTGTTCTGCGGGCCGATCGGCTTGGACCGCATGTTGTTCAAGGCGCTTGCGGAGATCAAGGCCGTGGACCCGCGTGGGCAGGTTGACGGGACCGTGCTCAGCTACAACCCGTGGCGTCGTGTGGTGTTCAAGCGCGCCGGCGATTCCGGCGAGTCTTCCGTGGTGCGCGTGTGGGCGGAACCTCCCGCCACGGCGCCGTTGCTGTCGGCGTTGCATCAGCTCGGTGCGCCCGTACTGCCGGTGACGGGGATGACCCAGCACAGCATCGAGCAACCGTGGATCACCGGGGGAGATTTCACGGAACGGCTGGCTGCAGATGTTGCGGCGACGGGCGGCGCGGTGTCGGGCGTGACGACGTCTGATTCAGGCGCAGCGGGCGACAAGGTCTCCGGTGGTTCGGCGACCGGTGCTGCGGCAACGGTAGCGCTCTCGCCAAGCGATCTCTTGCCGGCGGTGGCTGAGGCGGTCACCCGGCTGCACAACATCGACCCGGCTGCGTTGGTGTCCATGACGCAGGAGGTGCTGCACTCGGGCATGCCCGGGGCACTCGGCCAAAAACTGGCCGTGCCGGGCGTGAATCCTGTGACCGCCCTGCAGGGTGCGGCCAACGGGCTGACATGTTTCCTGGCAGATTTGCGGGGTCGATTCGAGACCGTGGCCGACGACGTACTGCGGGCCATCGCCGAGAATCCTGGCGCCGCGGTGCTCTCCCACGGGGATCTTTCCGCAGATCAGGTGGTGCTCGGGGAAGACGGCGCGCCGCTCCTCATCGATTTCGACCGCATGAAGATGGCACCCATTGGTTACGACCTGGGTGATTTCGCGGCCGTGGAGCTATTGAGTGGTCGCGATTCATCTACTGCGATGGCCCTGGCTGAGGCGTATCGTCGTGTACCCGGCACGGGGGTGGTCACGGACGAATCCGTGCGCGCGTGGACGGCGTTCCATGTGCTTTTGCGAGTGACCGAAGCGTTTCGCAATCTGGATCCGGATTGCGTCAATCACGCACGGCAGCGCGTTGATCTCGCGCACGCCGTGCTGCGGGGCAAGGTGGAATGACATGACGGGGATAGCGCCCCAGCGGGCGCCGGGGGCGGAGCACTCACAAGCTCCAATGCAATTCGATATCAATGGTGAACGATTAATTGTGCGTCGCTCATGGCCGGGGAAAGAGGGGGAACGGATTTATGAGTGTCGCGATTCGCTCCAGCGGATTCGCGCGGTCAAGGAGGACCCCGAGTTCGGTGTGAAATTGGCGCCGTACGCCAAGGACCGCAAACTGCCGTCGCTGCAGCCTGGTGGCGATCTCATTGTTCATCGGGCGGGTAAACGCGCCGTTGAACGGACATCGCGGGGTTTCGTCAAGCACTTGCGCGCCGGTAAATCCGCCGACGTCGCCGCGGCCACCACCACGATGGGCGCGCTCGCCGGGGCAGCGGGGTTCTCGGTGCCGGAGGTACTGGAGACTACCGAGCATTCGGTGACGCTGAGCACGGTGCCCGGCCAACCCATGATGGAACTGGAACAGGACTGCTGGGAACTCGCGTGGGACGAGTGGTCGGCGGCGTGGGCGCGAATGGCCCAGAGCGACGTCCGCGGGTCCGAAGAGTGGCAGGTGCACGACGCCGCGGCGGAGGCCGACGTGGTTGCTACGTGGTTCGGGAACGTGCGCGAACACGACCCGGGCGAGCTGGCCGATCGATATGCGGATCGTTTGACCGAGGTCGAGGGGCGAATCCGGGAGGCGCTGCTGACCTTGGACGAACCCTCCCGGGGGAGTGCGCGAAGCGAGCTCGTTCCGGCGCATCGCGATCTGCACGACGGGCAAATGCTGTTCGACTGCGGTAACCGACGCATGGGACTGCTCGATTTCGACACCGCTGTACTGGCCGATCGTGAGCTGGACTTGGCGAATCTGGACGTGCATGTCGACCTGCGGGTGATGCAAGGGCTGCTCAGCGAGGACATGGCCTACGTGGCGCGGGTTGCGATTGCGGAGGCGGCGCGCGCGGTGGGGGCCGATGCGCACCGCATGGAGGTTTACGGTGAGGCGACTCGGGCGCGGCTGGTGTGCGTGTACGCGTTCAGGCCGCAGTGGATCCCGGTCGCGGAGCGGTTGTTGGATCAGCTGGGTTGAGTACTCTCCGTTGGGCCTCTATAGGTGGCGTTGATGTATCGGTCGATTGATCCGAAAGCCTGACTTACTCCGTGCCTTTGTAGAAGGCGGCGGTTTTGATGGCCTGCTGCTGGGCCTGATTTTCGTCCGCGCCGGACTGGACGTAGGCGGTTTTCCAGGCGTCTGCGGCGTCGTCCGTGTAGGTGTGGCCCTCGGTCGAGCCCGCGAAATTGCACAGATCCTGGAGGATGTCGCTGGACGCGGCATTGAGATGCAGCGCGAGTGACACGAGGCTGCTCTCCCAACCGATTCCCGTGGCGGCGGGACCGTAGGTGCGCCAGTGGTCGTTTTCTTCCATGGTGTGGCGAATGGTCAGGTGAGTGCCGCCCTCCAGTGGTTGCAGGGTGACCTGAACGGCGCTTTCGTCGCCGTCGTACTCCCAGGTGATGTTCACCGATCGTGGGCGGTCGCAGCGTTGGATGGTGCCTTCGGTGCCGCTCTCGGTCAGTTGGTAGCGGCCGCCTTCGATGAGTTCGCCCTCGGTGGGTTCGAACCATTTTTCGAGGCGTTGCGGCTGGGTGATGGCGTCCCAGATCTCCTCTGGGGAGGCTTCATAGATGTGCTCCAGTTGCACGGTGTGATGGGACCCCTGGGTCGTCACGGTGCGGGTCACTCCGGTGATGAGTTCTGCCAAGTTCACGAGGTGCCTCCAAACAATTGGTGGGCGGCGCCGCCAAGGCTTGGAGCGGCGTCGTTATGACCCAGTATTCACGTGTGTCCGGTGGTCTGCGAGTGTCTGTGGGCGGCGGTAGACTGTCCTACCGTGGCTCTTACTATTGGAATTGTCGGTCTTCCCAACGTCGGTAAATCAACGCTGTTCAACGCGCTCACGCGGAACACGGTGCTCGCCGCGAACTATCCGTTCGCGACCATCGAGCCGAACATTGGTGTGGTGAACCTGCCGGACCCGCGCTTGAACGCGCTCGCCGAGATCTTCGGCTCGGAGCGCATTCTGCCCGCGACCGTGTCCTTCGTGGACATTGCGGGCATCGTGAAGGGCGCGTCCGAGGGTGAGGGTCTGGGTAACCAGTTCCTCGCCAACATCCGTGAGGCGCACGCGATCGCCCAGGTGGTGCGCGCGTTCGACGACCCGGACGTGATCCACGTGGACGGCAAGATCGACCCCGCCTCCGACATGGAGACCATCAACACCGAGCTGGTGCTGGCCGATCTGCAGACCATGGAGAACGCGATCCCGCGCCTGGAGAAGCAGGTCAAGATCAAGAAGGGTTCGCCCGAGCAGCTCGCCGCCTACCAGGCCGCGCAGAAGGTGCTCGAGGAAGGCCGCACGATTTTCGAGGCTGCCGGCCCCGAGAAGCTCGAACTCGATCAGTTGCGCGAGCTGAACCTGTTGACCGCTAAGCCGTTCATTTACGTGTTCAATGCCGATGAGGGCGTGCTGGACTCGCCCGAAAAGCAGCAGGAGCTGTCTGATCTGGTCGCGCCGGCGCAGGCGGTGTTCCTGGATGCGAAGCTCGAGTCCGACCTGGTGGAGCTCTCCGATGAGGAAGCGCGCGAGATGCTGGAAATGTCCGGACAGGACGAATCCGGCTTGGACAAGCTGGCCCGCACCGGTTTCCAGACTCTGGGTCTGCAGACCTACCTCACCGCCGGCCCCAAGGAATCCCGCGCCTGGACCATCAACAAGGGCGACACCGCACCCAAGGCTGCCGGGGTGATCCACACGGACTTCGAGCGCGGCTTCATCAAGGCTGAAGTCGTGTCCTTCGACGACCTGGTTGCCGCAGGCTCCATGGCTGATGCCAAGGCTGCGGGCAAGGTGCGTATTGAGGGTAAGGATTATGTGATGGCTGATGGGGATGTGGTGGAGTTCCGGTTTAACGTATAGCGTTAATGACGCTCGCCGTTATATACTGGTTCCGTGATCAGATCGTTCGGCGACAAGGAGACCGAACGGCTGTGGCGTCGTGAACGCGTGAGGTCGATTGATCCGAGGATCCATCGAGTCGCATTGCGCAAGCTTCGTCAGGTGGGGTCCGCGGAGTCCATCGAGGACCTCCGTGTCCCACCCGGCAACCGCCTCGAAGCTCTCAAGGGCGACCGTGCCGGGCAGCACAGCATCAGGATCAACGACCAGTGGCGGATCTGCTTCGTGTGGACCGCCGCCGGACCAGAGGAGGTGCAGATCGTTGACTACCACTGACAAGATCGAGCCGATCCACCCGGGCGAGGTGCTCATGGAGGACTTCATCGAGGGCTTCGGCATCACGCAGAACAAGCTCGCCGTATCCATCGGCGTTCCGCCGCGACGGATCAACGAGATCGTGCACGGCAAGCGAGGGATCACCGCAGACACGGCGCTGCGGCTCGCGAAGTACTTCGGCACCTCGGCCGAGTTCTGGATCAACCTGCAGAGCCATTACGAGCTTGACCGCGCCGAGGACGCAGCAGGTGAGCAGATCGCGGCGATCGCGCCGCTGCAGGTCGCGTGACCAGCTGCGTCGTGCAGCGCCCCGGAGGCGTCTGTATCGCCGTCACCGACCTCGGCGGCGACGGCCCTGTCGTCGTGCTGCTGCACGGGCTTGCCGGGAGTTCGAGGGAGTTGCTGCGCACGGCGCGAGCCTTGCAGGATCATCGGGTCCTGATCGTGGACCAGCGAGGGCACGGTGCGAGCACGCGGCTTCCCGATGATCTATCCCGTGACGCCTTCGTCGGCGACGTCGTGGCGGCGATCGAGGAGCTCGCCCCAGGACGTCGAGCGACGCTCGTCGGGCAGTCGATGGGAGCCCACACTGCTTTTCTCGCAGCAGCAGCGCATCCAGACCTGGTCGAGGGGCTCGTGATGCTCGAAGGTCATGTGTCGGGGAGCGACGATCCGCGCGAGGCTGCTGGTCTCGGCGCGTACTTCGCGTCCTGGCCGGTTCCGTTCCGGGGAGAGGCCGCTGCCCGCGAGTTCCTCGGTGATGACGCGATCGTTGATGCCTGGGTGGCGGATCTCCAGTCGACGGATGATGGGCTCGTCCCGCGTTTCGACTCCGCGGTCATGCAACGCACGATCGAGGCTGTGCATGAACCGCGCTGGGACGAGTGGGAAGCTCTGCAGGTTCCGACGCTCGCGATTTTCGCCAAGCACGGGATGTTCAGCGATGCCGACAAGGACGAGCTGATCCGGCGCAGGTCCGAGACGGTCAGAGTCGATCTCTCCGGCGGCAGCCATGATGCGCACCTCGACGCCTTCGACGAGTGGATCGACGTGCTTCGCCGCTGGTTATCCCGCGATCAGGCCAGCGACTCGCGGACCAGTGTCCGCTGAGGTTGGTAGCTGCGGCGACGTGGTCGAGTTTAGATTCAACGTGTAAAGCTGCAAGTCACGATCGATTTCGGGCGCATTTCGGGACTGCCGCATGGATAGGTGGCATCTTGACCTGATCGTGCGGCAGTCCCGTTTTTCTTGCCGCATGTGTAGATGGCGTGGGCTAGCTTCCAAAGGCCCGCACCGATTTCTGGTTGCGCTGACCCCGGCGCGCCCGCGCTACGATGCCGGCACAGGAACGACCCCGCTGCCTGCCCTGGACCTCCGTGGTTCGCCGGCGGCCGACGACCCGGACGGAGCGCAGACCATTACCGGCACCGCCTTCGGCATGCTGCCCATCCTTCCGGACTCAAACAGCAGCGGCATCAAACCCGGGCCGATTCACAACCTGACGGCTAGGTCCGAACCCCGCACTGCGACGCGGTTTCATCATCCCGCGCCGGGTCGCACCGCGAGCGGATCCCGCAGCAACGGATCCCGCTGCGGCACCTCCGCGTACCGATCCTCACGATGAAGACACCCCATGACAAGGTGGTTGAGCCTGTGGCTGCTGTCCAGCCGCGGCTTTTGGGCTGACCTAGGGCGGGCTGCCGTTGTCCTCGACGAGGAGACGTTTACCCATTGAGTGCGTCCGTTCTGGGGGCAGGCGAACTATCGCAGGGCTTCGCCGAGGCGAGCGGCGGGCGTGAGGTCGGCGGCGAGACCGCCGCCGGTCGCAGCCCGGGCAAGAGCGCGACCCAGCGAAGGTGCCTGCTTGAACAGATTGTGACCGGCCACAAAAATGACAGAGTCTGCCTCCCACACGGCCACGCCGTCCTCGCTCCATGGGAGGTCGGTCACCCAGCAGTGAAGAAAGTCGCGCGGCTCTGGGTGGAGACCGGGCAGCGCCCGTGTCACGTATTCGCGCGCGCGTTCGTCCAGCGATCGAATCGCCGCAGGGTCGATGAACGTTCCGTCGTCGCGGACGCCGACGGTGTCGCTGAGTCCGACCGAATAACTGCTGTTGCCCGGTAGCGGCGTCGCGTACACGCCGACTTCGCCGAAGACGCCGCTGCTGTCCTGCAGGCACGCGACTCGTGCCGGGGCGGCGGCTTTCACGTCGAAGGTCAGCCGGACGTGTGCGGCAAGGCGAACCGGCAGCGACAGGCCGACACTGCGGGCCAGGCGGGCGGTTTCGCGGCCGGCGCACACGACCACCTTGGAGTAGACAGCCCGGTCGGTGACGCTGCGCACCTCGACCGTCCCATCGCCGCGGGGATCGATGGAGATGACCTCTGCGGTGGTGACGGCATCTGCGAGAGCACCCGCGAGTGCCGTGATCGCGGCGCGGGTGCGGATCGCGCCGCCCGACTCGTCGAGCACCGCTGGCCCCGAGTACCCAGCGAGCAGCGGCATTCGCTGGGCGAGCTCGGCTGCATCGATTTCGTGCGCTTCCACGCCGCCGACCTCGTCGAGCACCCGCAGCCGCGCCAGGGCGCTGTCGCCGATCGCCACGACACCGTCTGATGAGACCAGCTCGACGTCGAAGTGTTCGGCCCACTCATCCCATACACCGCGGCTTTCGCGCGCGAAAGCGACGAGTCGCGGGTCGTCGTGGGCATGCCGGAAGATCCGCGACTCGCCCGCGGACTGACCCGCTCCGGGCAGACCGGCCTCGTACAAGCGCACCGGCACGCCCTGCTCCCGCAGCGCGTACGCCGTCGACAGACCGACGATCCCGCCCCCGATCACTGCTACCTCGGGTGAACGCGTCGGGGCAACGTCGTCAGTTCCTGTCATCGCGGTTCCTCGATCTGTTAGGGATGTGAGATAGACCTCAAAAGTAAGGGGCCGCTGCCACGACGTCAACGGGCTGTGTCAGCCCGAAGTCACCGCGCGCAACGACTCCTCATGTCGGGGTTAGTACTCCCGGTCTGTGGTGTCAGGCGGGAAGTTTGGAGCCCAACACGTCGAGCTTCTCGATCGTCGGTTCGGAGAACAACGCACCGGTCTGCTCGCCGAGAGCTACCGCCACAGGGCCGGACAGGTGAGCGTCACGTCCGGCGTCATCGGGGAACACGTCGAAGATCCCGAAGGAGGAGGGCCCGAGGCGGATCGCGAACCACGCGGTGGTCGCCGGCTCTTCCTCAACAAGCGCACGGCCGCTGTCAAGGAACTCCTTCACGTCGTCCTCCTTGCCGGGCAACGCGTCAAACCTGACCAGCAATCCCTTGGTCACGCTCATGATGTCTCCTCTTCCTTTGTCGTGGTGCCCGTGAGTTGGGACACGATCGCCTCGGAGAACACTAGCAGGTCCTTCCGGCGAGCGGCAGAGAATCCCGGCCGATTCACTATGGCTATGGTGATCGCTTCTATGTCGTACGAAAAACGAAAGTATTAGCTCGTTGAGGGATCCCTCAGCGGGCATTCATTCGGGCAGGGCTTACGTACGCCAAGAACTTCAGCCGCACCATCCACCGCCGACCTATTGCCTCCTCAGTGGTCCGGGCCTGCATCGGAGTCCTCTGCACGAGATGTGTCGTCGTTCTGCGCCGCGTCGTGGACCGCGCTGTCATTGTTCTCTGCGCTGCGTGAGCGGCGCCGCGCCTCGCGCCGTTTGCGCTCCCGGTAGCTATAGGCGGCCTCGAGCACCGACTCTTCACTTTCGAAGCCAGACCCAATCGCACCCGCGATCGTCGCAGCGGCGGTCGCGAACAGGGTCACCAGGAGATACTCGCCCAGTCCGTATTCGCCTCCGGCGTACTGGCTGAACACCTCCGGAGTGAAAACGATCAGCGCGGCAGTCAGGTTCAGGACGAACAGCCCCGCATAGCCGCACGTCAGCCCAATAGCGAGGGTCAAGACAGTCGACGCGTTGAACAGCACCGTTCGTTCACGTTCCTGCGGCGGCAGATCTTTGGCTCGTTCCCAGAGTCGGTGATAGACGATGAGCCAAGTGATCATCACCGTAATTGAGGCAACGACGACGGCGACCAGCTGCCACGCTGCCATGGTGAGTGCGAGTTCCCACAGCGTGGCGTTCAACAGATAGAACGCGCTGAACGCGAACGCTCCCACCAGCGCCCCTCGGAGACCGGAGACCAGCCGCCACGGACGATTATCCCGGACCATTCCCACGAGCAGCCGCAGGCGCCCGCGGTTCGCGAAGATACGGACGTCGACCCCGTCTTGGTCTGGGGTCGTCCACTCGAAGGCGCCGCCCAGAGCCGGGACCCGCGACCGCCGATGCGCCTGGGACCCGTCCTTCAGAATGGTCCCGCCGCGCATGTCCCCAATGACCTGTGTCACCACTTCTGACACTCGCCTTCGTAGGCTCATGGCCCCGAAGGCCGGCAGTGAAACCACCGCCACGTTCCGACTGTGGTCGGCGTCAGCGACGACGGGGCGCCGGTCGATCATCAGTGGGAGGTCGGTCACGCATACCGCGAGGTCCCAGCCATGTTCCCGCTTACGCTCGGCTGCCAGGTCCATCATCTCAAACTGCTTCTCGTCACTGGGAGGCAGCCTCTCTCGGTGCACCTCTACTCTCCAGTGACCGTCAGAGAGCTGCTCGGCGAGTAGGCCAGGCAGTTCCCGTTCGAGATGCTTCGCGACTGTCAGGGTGGTGGCGACCGGATCGGCCATCACCCCGACCACTACCTCCCCCGTCGGGCTTTGCGTCGTCCCGATGGGTTCACTCTTGTGAGTCGTCAAAAGTCGACTCCTTCCGCGTTGTCAGTTCGCGTGCTCCTATCGGCTTCTCCGAATCGGCCCGGGTTCTCTGCCGCTGCTTTGTGGGTGCGGGCTCTCGGGTGAGGGCCTGATAGTGGAGCGTTTCGAACTCTACCGGGGTGAGCATCCCGAGGGTGCCGTGGAGGCGGCGGTTGTTGTACCACTCGACCCATCCAGCGGTCGCGTACTCGACGTCTGCGAGAGTCCGGTAGGGACCGGGGTGGAAGACCGTGGTTCGGATGCACTCGGTCTTGAACAACCCGTTGATGGTCTCCATGAGGGCGTTGACGCTCCTATAGTTGTCAACTCGCGATTTCACCGGTGCGGGGGTTGACCTTAATGAGGTGGTAGACCTCGCGAATGACGTAGCGCTTCAAGCAACGGATGATGTCTCGCTTGCTCTTGCCTTCAGCGGTCCGACGCGCGACGTAGGCGATGGTCGGCTCATGGAACCTCATCCGGACGATCACGGTGCGGTAGATCGCGGCGTTCAGCTGCCGGTGCCCACCATGGTTGATGCGATGTCGACCGCTGGTCATCCCGGACCCGGTCGGGACGGGGCTGATACCGGCGAGCTTCGCGAATGCGGCTTCGGAGTGGATCCGCTCGGGATTGTCGCCGGCGACGATCAGGACCTCGGCTGCGGTATCGACGCCGATGCCGAACTGCTCCAGCAGTTGCGGTGCGGTGCGATTGACGAGCGCCTCGATCGACGCCCGGAGTTCCTTGGCTTCGCTGTCCAGGTGCTGCCATCGGCGGGCCAGGGAGCGCAGCGCATGGCGGAGAGAGTCTGAGGGCGTCTCGAGGTTCCGAGGGCGCAGTGCTGCGAGGTGGCGAGCGAGCTTGATCGGCGTCATCCGGTTCGTCTCCCGGCGCAGTGTGTCGTCGGCGTGGACGAGCAACGCCTTCATCGAGATCATCGCGGCGGACCGATCGATCACCGCCGAATCGTGCGCGATTTTAAGCTGCCTGATCATCTCGACGCTGCTGTCCGCGGTCTTCGGGATGACCGTCGCGAAGCCCGCGAGCACGGATCGGGCGGCGTTTTCCGCGTCGAGGGTGTCTGACTTCCCGTTCATGCGCCGCTGGCGGCGGTCAGGGCGTCCTGCTTCGACGACCTTGTGTCCGTGTCGGCGCAGGAAGGAAGTGAGGGTGGCGCCGTAGGAGCCGGTGCCCTCGATGCCGAACGCGACGATCTTCCCGAACGAGTCCGCCCAGGTGAGAAGCTGTTTGAAACCGCCGGTATCGGTGGGAACGGTGAGGGTAGCGAGGATGCCGCCGATGGTGTCGAGCACCGCGGCGACGTGGATGTGCTTGTGGGTATCGACGCCGATGACGACGTGCCCGGAGTGGATGGTTTCGAGTGTGCTCATCGTGCCTGTCTCCCTTGACGGTTAGCGTGGTCTCACGCTGTCGCCGGCGGGTGGACAGGACTGTCACGGGGACGCTCTCTACATGCTGCTCCAGGCTCCTATTAGGTCACGCCCGATCCGGCGGCATCGCTTGCTGCGTGCCCGGCCGGACGGTCGACAGATCAACGCAAAGGCACCCTGCGGGCCAATCGTAAGCAAGGGTCAGACCGCGTCGGCCGGGACTCCCCAATCCTTGCGGAACCGGGTAGAAAGAGACTGACAGTCGTAACTGTCTCCGACGGAGCCCACACTGGCTTGCACACCGGCTTCGCCCAGGTGTTCGGTGTAGCGAATCGAGACGTATTGGCTGCCCCGATCGCTGTGGTGCACCAACTGATCCAGCGCCCGATCCTGTGCCGTGCTCAGGGCGTGTTCCAATGCTTCCAAGAGCAGCGCTTCGGTGCGCACGTGGCCCTGGTCGCCCATCCCACAATCTGCGACGGAGAACACGTCGGTGATGAAAGCGGTGTAGCAAAACCCACTGGTAGTGCGCACATAGGTGATGTCAGCAACCCACAACCGGTTCGGCCCGGTGGCGGTAAAACACCGATTGACCAGATCCCCCGCGTGCATCGGCGGCCTTCGAGACGACGGTGGTTCGTGGGCAGCGACCTCGAACCACACCGACCAACCCGGCCTTACGCATCAAGCGTGCGCACTGGTCACCTCCGATCTGCCAGCCTTCCCGGGCCATCGCATGCCAGATCTTCCGGGCTCCGTAGACGCAAGTAATAGTCCTGGTGGATCCGGGCAATGACTTCGATCAGCTGCGTATCACGAATGGCCCGGTCGCTGGCCGGCCGCGTTTTAGCGGCAAGGTAGCCGCGGGAAGTGATGAACCCACACTCTGTGGCACCCAGGGTGCGACAGATTGGTGTGAGCCCGAACTGATCGCGATACAGATCAATGAACGCGATCATCTCGTCGTGGGTCGGGAGGACTCGGCGTCCGAGTTAAGCTGAGGCCGACTTCAGAATCTCGTTGGCCGCCACAGTTGGCGAGTTCTCACGTTTGAGTCGGCGGATCTCGGCCTGGGCGTCGCTGGAGACCCCCGGGCATTTACCGGCGTCAATCTCTGCTTGTTCTACCCACCGTCGCAGCGTCTCTACCGCAATGTTCAGCCTTGGGGCGGTCTCTTTGATCACCACGTACCGACTAGGAGCATCATCGTGTTCCAACCGATCAAGGCCCATCCGCACCGCACGGGCACGAAACGGCTCGAAATACTTCTGGGGCATGGGTCCAATCCTCTCAATAACGGACCGGAACAATACCCAGGACGGTTCAGTGGTCATGTTTTGTCATCCAGATGTTGCTTGACTAGGGAAGTTGGTGGGGTATTGGGTTGAGGTATAACGGGGTGACCGCTGGAGGCCCGAAATGAGCGAGTTATTCAGATCGATCAAACGTGCTTGGGGTAATTTTGTGGGCCCTGAGGCGACACGTGTGGATAACTGCATTGCCATTGGCTCCGCTGTCATTGGACTGATCGGAGCCGGGCTGCGGGCTAAGCGACGTGGGGCAAACGGAAAAATTGCAATGATCATGGCCGTAATGGCAGCTGATCTGGTTGGCGGAACATATGTCAACAACACTCGTGCCTGCGTCCGATGGTACGAGCGCGCGGGCCAGGGAACTATGGAACATCTGACATTTGCTGCCTTGCATGTACATCCGGGTGTGGTGGGTTGGGCGGATCGAAGTTTCCGTGGTGTACGTCCAGGGGTTGTGTGGGCCGCGGCGCACTACAGCTACATGGTTCTATCTACTGCAGCCATCCGATCGTGCCCTTCGCAACGAAGAGTTCTTGGAGTGGCGCTGGCAGCCGGAGGTCTATGTCTCGACGGATCACTTGGGAGGTCGCCCGTAGCACCTTGGTTTGCATGGACCTACTACCCGAAACTCCTGATGGGCCATGCCGCCGGATCTCTGTGGCCCAACGAGAACCTCCAAGTGAGGTTTCGGGTTGACGCCTAGCCCTATTGGCGCGATGCCCCTTTGCATGACCAATTGATCAGATCGTTCTGCAGTCATGCCACTCAACGAATCTGGCATTCGCAGCACGTCAAGGGTGCGGGTT
Source organism: Kocuria sp. CPCC 205235 (assembly GCF_040980905.1). NCBI lineage: Bacteria > Bacillati > Actinomycetota > Actinomycetes > Micrococcales > Micrococcaceae > Kocuria > Kocuria sp. CPCC 205235. The sequence goes on along the minus strand of NZ_JAVKPR010000026.1, from coordinate 1,714 downwards.
GTAACGTGCAACGTAAGCGCGGCAGCACCCCGGATACGGCGGTGCGGTTGGCCAAGTACTTCGGGACGTTCGCTGAATTATGGATGAACTTGCAAAGCCAGTACGAGCTGAGGCTTGAGCGGCGTGCTCTTCGATAGCGACTCGAGGGTATTGCTCCACTGCAAACGGCCCGATGGCGGGCCTACCGTAGAAGCTCCCGGAACCAGTCAATCGCCCCTCGGACGCCGCCGGGTCGCCTTGATCTCGGAGCGGCGTTGCTTGGTCGCGAGCCGACGGCGCACTGATCCGCGGGTGCGCCGGGTGGCCCGTCGGGCGGGCGGGGGAGGTGCCAGCGCCTCCCGAATGAGGTTTGCTAGTCGTTGCCGGGCGAGGGTCCGATTTCGGAACTGAGCACGCTGCTCGGAGGCCTCGACCATGAGGACGGTGCCGGAGAGCCGGTGCTCGAGGTTCTGAATCGCGCGTTGCCGTTGCGATTCGCTGAAAACGCTTACACGCGCGAGGTCGACGGACAACTGCACTTTGCTATCGGTCGTGTTGACCCCTTGCCCACCGGGGCCGGATGAACGAGCGAATTGCTCTGTGAGGTCCGCAGCGGGGATGGTTAGGCCGCTGGGGATTCCGGGACCGGGGGCAATGGTCAGTGCGTCCATGTCACGAACCCAGGTCTCGGTGATCTCGCCGGATTAGAGCCCATCGGGTTGTGCGCCCTTTCACCGCTCGCATTACATCAGTCATGACATCTACACACATTCAACTGGGGATCACTGGGCACTCGATGACTTCGATTGAGTTGCCATCGTGCAGGCCCACATGAGGATGGTCCTTGAACATTTGGGCGGCGGCATCGTGGGACGGTGCGTCTACGAGGGCGTAGGCAATCTTGGAGTCCTCGAAATCCTCAACGTAGGTCGAGGTGACTCGTTTCTTTCGATAGAGCGGCGAGCCTGGATCAAGGAGAGCCTCCTCGTGCGCCTGTGCCCAGGTGGCCCACGCAGTCATGAACTCGCTCTGCTGCTCATCCGTGAGTTGGTCCTTGTCGGGGTCGGCGCCACCGTGGAGAATCGCGAGGAATTTGCCCATCAACGAAGTATATGTTGTGACGTCTGGGCCACCTTGGTGCGTCTGACTGACGACCGGACAGGCGCACCCGAGCGTGCCGTGGTTGTTGATCAAGCGCATGCGTGATTGCTTAGCACATCATTGCGAAGGCACCGATTATGGAGCTATTTGGGACACCTTGGTCTTTGACCTGCCCACGATTCGTGACTACGTCGAGGCGACATTGAGGATGTGACTACGCACCCTTAGAGCATGCGACTTCCCTTGCCTGCGAGCATCTGTTCCGCCAACTCGCGAGCATATGAAGGTTCTGGTTTCCAGCAGACGGCGATCTCCCACGCGAGAGCGGCTGGCAATGCCTCAAGGTCGACGCCGTTCGTGCCAGCGGGTGCCGAAAGTACCGATCTTGCCGACGCGGCATCGGGTCGCTGAGGCCAGCCTTCCGCGCATTGGTGGACCCGTGCGAGTTCCCGGCGGATTGACGTGGCCTCATGATGAGTGGCGTGACGGCCATGCGGGCGGCCTAGTTGTAAGAGGGCGTGACGTTGTTGACACGGGCTGGGGTGTGTGAGGCCGGGGGCTGCTCGCCGCAGGCGGTATGGGGTCGGTGGTAATTGTAGTGATTGACCCAGACCGCCACCGCGGTGCGTCGGGC